>NZ_FRDN01000007.1:38370-387326 GCF_900143285.1 Desulfitobacterium chlororespirans DSM 11544 | reverse complement strand
GCACGATTGCTGACTGCGATTACACCGCGTGCATCCCTATGTCCCATAACGTGGACTCTTTGAACGTTGCGGCAGCCAGCGCCGTGGCTTTTTGGCAACTCAGGGTGCGGTAGGGCAATTAAGAGTCAGGATGCCTTCAAAAGAAGGGCTGCAGCTGTGCAAAGGAAAAGGGCTGTCCGAAATAGGTACGCGCGTACTTATTTCGGACAGCCCTTTTTGAGGATGAGGGGTGTGGCCTCAAAAAGAAATAGGGCCCCAAGAAAAGAGGTCTAAAGATTGCATCCAGACGGCAGGACCGGGCATGATCCCGGCTGCCCTGCCGCTGCTTGACATAGGGGGTAATAGAGGAACATGATGGATTATAAAAGGATGTATTTTCAATTGGCGGCTAAAGTCGCCGATGCCATGGATATCCTGCTTAAAGCACAACAGGAGACTGAGCAAGAGTTCATGGATGGAGAGAGTCTTTCGGAGGGGAAAGTCATGGTCATTCCAGAAGAACGCGGTGAGTGTGACTAAGGAGGTTTGTCCCCAAATGCGACAACGTTGTCGCATTTGGGGACATGTTTTATTGAGCTTGCTTGGTTCCGTCCATCCCAATCGTAAAAGCCACTCCGGGATACTTCTAAGGTTTCGCACATCTTCTCAACCGGAAAGCCGGAGTCGCTTTCCTTGATGATTTTATACATTACTTCCGGTTGTTCTGGGCGAAGATGGCGGTAACTTCTTTTAGGATGTCTATGGTCATTGCTTGATCGACAATCTCTTTGTCTTTGGCTTTTAACTGTGCCTCAAGCTCTACTATCCTTGATTTATGCGGATCCTGGCGATCGCTGCTTTCCTTAAGCCAGTTTCTTACGGTCTGTTCATTAACGCCGAAATCCTTGACTATGCTTGATACTGAGCGCTTTTCTCCTTGGATCAGTCGTAGGATATCTTTTTTGAATTCTTCATCGTAACGTTTACTTTTTTTTCATTTTCTCGTCCTCCACAGGTTTTATTTTACCCTAACTTACCTGTGTCCGGCAAACCGAGTATGGGTCAATCCATTTTCGGAGCCGACTTACCGATCCTAAAATAAAAAGAGGGCACCCATTGGAGCCCTGTGGTTTAACTGTTTTGAGAAATGTATTGCATGTATGTATTTTGGATAGTTGTGTAATCGCTAGGATGAATTGTTCCTATCTTAAAAACAAGTTGCGAATGATTCAATATTTGTGTTTTCGATACTCGCGCAGTTGACTTAAAGTTCAAGTTTGCATATTGCCAATAATTAATAGGAATATCATATTTGTCATTAGGACGAGGAGACGCTTTAGTTACCTTTACTACTAGAACAGTAAGGCTTTCTACGTCAAGAATTATGACTGGCCGAGGACAGAATACAGAATCATCTTCTTCGAGAGGAAATTTTGCAAACCAGACATCGCCATTGGTAATGATCATTTTTTGTTTTTTAGGTCTTCGTACATTTTATCCCATTCTTTCTCGTCAAGCCAAGGATCATCCTTTGGGATAACTGTAAGACCGGATTCATTAATAACGGTGTTGGATTTTGCTATTCTATAGAGAAGTTCTTTGTTTTTGTTTACGAAGTCGGTGAATGCTGTTTCCTCATTTTTCTGAGGTATTGGCATTTTATCCATCTCCTCATGATTGGTTTTCTTATCCATATCATATCATCTCCGATAAGTTTGTTTCAATAAGTATTATGCCCATTTTTGAAGTATAGAAGGTTTCTGGCCGATATGAAAGAATTAATAGCTAAGCCTTGGAACTTCGCTTAACACAGAATTCGCCGCAACTTAGAGGATGATGGATGGGGTTAGGATACTGTGGGAATGGCGAAAACGTTAAAAAAACAGAGACCCCAATAAATGAGATCTGCTACTTAGGAAATCGCTCTTTTAGCTAATGTGACAGTTCGAGGATATAGGTATCTAAGGCCTTGCCGGTTAATTGGGAACATGATATTTGAATAGCCTTATCATAGGCTTCATCGTCGTCAATATTATCTGAGTGTCCATTGATTTTAAGTAGGATTGAGGCAGCATAAAAGCCAACTCGTTTATTACCATCCACAAAGCAATGATTTTTGGTTAGGAAATACCAAAGCATTGCCGCCTTTTCATAGACTGTGGGATATTTTTCATGATCGAAATGGGGATATTGTTGGATTTGATGGCTTCTTCGTGAATTGCAAGGATATCCTCTATATAGAGGAGTTCTATATCATGCATATTTACTCGGCTAATTTCTTAAGGAGCTTGGAATGATCTGAAGTAACTTCCTTAAGTGCTTTAGCAACTTGTCGCTTATGCTCATTAGAAGAGTTTGGTTGTGCGCTGTCTTTAGGTTCTTTTGGAATAGCCATATCAACATCCCCCTCAGCCTTAGCCTTATCTTTATCCATAGTGTACCACCCTTCGTGATTTAGAACAATTGTTAGTACTATTGTTATTCAAATTGAAGAGATATAGTCTTAAGACTATAAAGGGGCGAGGGAATACTTCAGCTAACACGTCCATTGCCGCAACTTAGAAAATATGAATGTAAGGTGGGGGTGATCATTGGATGAGACGGGTGCGATACCAGGTCGCGTGTAGCATGGATGGCTATATCGCGGCACCGAACGATGGTTTTGATTGGATTACCCCAGAGCCCTCGTTCGATTTTGAGGCGCTGTATGCGCAATTTGACACGTTGCTGATGGGGCGACGCACGTACGAGATCGTACGCGCAACGGGCGAGAGCTTTCGCGGAAAGCAAGTGATCGTGGCCTCACGGTCGCTTCGGCCAGTGGACCATCCTGATGTTGAGATCGTGAGCGAGGGACTTGAAGCACGAATCCGAGAGCTTCGTGGGCAACCTGGCCGGGATATCTGGCTCTACGGCGGAGGGAATCTCTTCTCCCAACTTCTCGCCTGGAATCTGGTTGATACATTCGAACCGGCGATTATACCGATTCTTCTGGGAGGTGGGGTGCAGTTGCTCCCTCCACACGGGATACGTCGGTGTCTGGAGCTCGTTCGGCACCGTGCCTATCCCAGTGGGATGCTTCTCCTCGAATATGAGGTGCAACAGGCTGGGGAAGGCATCGGGCAACAGAAAAGTCTCGCAACTAGAGGATGATGCATATGGTTGGGACGCGTCCACGCGCCTTATAAATTATATGATGTTCTTGGACAAGAAAATGGTATAATGGAATTATCTAGAAAGAAGAGGGCGGTGAATCTAATGAAATGGGATGAGGTCAGAAGGCTATATCCTGAACGTTTTGTTAAGATTCAAATACTGGCTTCACATATTGAGAATAGCGTAAGATTTATTGATGATATGGCAGTAATTCAGGCTTTCGAAGACGAAAAGGAAGCGACACGTGAGCTGGTTCGAGCAACGGATGAAATCCTTGTATATCATACAAGTAAAGAAAAGATTGAAGTGCCGATAAAGCAGATATTTGGTTTTCGAGGTGCAATCTAATGAAGATGGATTAACATTTGACGTATAGAAGGACAATCTTTAAGGGAGCCGCCATCCATGGCGGCTTTCTGGCTATGGGTATCGGCTTCGTATAACGGAGTTGTTCCCAATATCTAGCCAATATGCAGGTAGTAACCAGATTCCGGGAACACGCAGAACGCTAGGTGAAAGCCCAGTGAAGGATTGCCTTTGCAGACAGGAAGAGTGGAGATATTATGCCGACATTGCTAATGATTACTCCTGAAAACTCAGAAATTAATAAATTCAGAGCACATCAATTGAATAACTTTACCCAATTAACCATGCCCTATCTTGCAGGGTTCGTTCCAAAAGAATATAGCATAAGGTTATTGGATGAATATACAGAACCAATCCTCTTTGAAAAGGTTGACTTGGTTGCGATTACTGTAAATACGCCAAATGCTCCTCACGTTTATGCTATCTCTAAAAGGTTTCGCGAGCTGGGGTCTTGGGTAGCTTTAGGTGGACCCCATGTGACTTTAAATCCGGAAGAAGCAGCTTGCCATGGCGATACTATTTTTGTAGGGGAGGCTGAAGAAACCTGGCCTGAATTCTTAAAAGACTTCCTTTCCGGGAGCATGCAAAAAGCTTACACAAGTCACCATGTTCCCAGCCTTGATGGCCTGCCAATACCTCGCAGGGATTTGATTGTTGGCCATAGATTTACAAGCGGTGCTGTTTTTGCTTCACGTGGGTGCCCACATAATTGCAGTTATTGCAGTCTGAAGAAAATTTATCATAATGAGTTTAGAACCCGCCCGGTTGATGAGGTAATAAAGGATATAGGCAGTATGCCCAATAAGTATTTCGTCTTTTGGGATGATAACTTCTTTGCCGATCCGGTCTACACGAAAGCCTTATTAAAAGAGTTGGCAAGGTTAAACAAGAGATGGGCTGCACAGGTAACGGTGTATAGTTGCGAGGATGAAGAACTGCTTAGCCTGGCAAAATCTGCAGGGTGTTTGTACTTGTTTCTGGGTCTGGAATCGTTTTCTGAGCAGGGGCTTAGAGATGCGAATAAGAATTTTAATAGAGTAGAAGAGTATGGGAAAGTTGTAAATAAACTTCATCGATATGGAATCAGTATCCAGGCTGGTATCGTTTTTGGATTTGACTCTGACACATTAGAAGTGTTCGAAACAACCCTAGAAGCATGCAATAACATCGGAGTTGATGGGGTAACGGCAAGCATCTTAACTCCTTTCCCAGGAACCAGTATCTATGAGCAGTATAAAAAAGAAGGCCGCTTACTTGACGTTGATTGGGATCATTACAACGGTAAAACAAGCGTTGCGTATGTACCCAAAGGAATGAGCTGTAAGGAATTGTTAAACGGCTATAACGAATTTAGAGGAAAGTTCCACTCGTGGAGGAGCATAGTAAAGCGAATAAGCAAATCACGGGTTAATATCTTTTATAATCTAGCCATGAACTACGGTTATAAACGGGCATATCGCAATTTTACCAAATTAGATGTTGGAGAGAGAAGTGATGAAAGCTTGGGCCAGCGCATGGCACAGCATTTACGAAACTGGCCAAGATGAAGGTAAGCATGACGCTTCGTGAATACCTGGAACGTTCTAGGACATATCGTGCAAAGGCAGCGCCGCCCATGGTGCGGGAAGCAACTTGGCGTATTTTTGCATTAGGAGATATGGGAACTTGGAACTAAGTTATAGGCTCAAATTAAGACTTGTGGGAAGGGGTCATAAGTGATGGTTCATCCCATAGTCATTATATAGAGTAATGAGGATACTGCTTTGGGGGTGAAAATTTGAAAAAAGTTATGATTTTAACAGCTTCGGCTTTGGCATTGAGTTTGGCCTTGGTTGGTTGTAATAATGAGGAAGTAAGTGTAGAAGAAAAGGATCAAAATACTTTATCTGTAGAAAGCGTACAGTTGGAACGAAAAGTTATTATCAGAAATTCTATAGCCGATCCTTTGCCCGCAGAGGCTCAAAAAGCTCTGTCTCTGCCGGGTAAAGGTGGTCCACAACAACTGCCGAATGTTGATTTAAGCACTCCTATCATAATTACTAAGATGCCTTATCCTGAAAGAAACAAACCTTAATAAATTTTACCTTATCCCAGCTATTGTTCCTTGCAGATAAAATGTCTTGGGATCAAGAACATTCCCCTTTTAAGCTTGAACTTGAGACTGCACTGGAAAAGTCTCTGGACGAGGCGGTTGGTGTTTTCTTAACTTGGACATGGAAGCAGAAGGATAAATTGGACTCTATACATCCATGGCTTATTGATGCTTGGAAGGATTACAAAGTAGGAGATTATGCATGACATAAGGCGGACCTTCGTCTAACAGTGTGTTCTCAAAATCCTGAGACAATAGGCAGGTAGTAACTAGGCTTCGGGAACAGGCGCAATGCTGTATGACGGACACGTTTTAAGAGGAGAGCAGGAATGAGAAAAAAGTTATGTGTTTGGCTTTGCATCATTCTGATTATTTTTACTGGATGTGGAAACAAAAGGGAAACTGAACAGCCCAAAGATGTACGAGCAATATCAGCCAAATGGCAGGACGATCAATTACTGTATGCTACCAGTGACGGGATATTTACCTACTCCCCCGCTGATGGGAGAACAGAAAACTTAATGTCGGACGATATAGCAAAGAAAGATATTAACTGGCTAAACTGCAATTTGTCTCCTGATAAATCGAAGTATATCGTCATAACCATGGGACATTATGACAATACGGTTGAAATTCGTGACTCGGAGACCGATCAAGCCGTTTTGCAGCTGGATGTTGATAAATATCGTGAAGGAGTCGGGGATTACAGTCCTCCGGTGGGGCAGGTTGAATGGCTGGACAACGATACTATCTTTTTATCTACCGAATTCCGTCTTTTCATTATCAACATCAAAACAGGGGACGAAATTCAAGTGACCGAAGAATGCTCTCCGGTTACTACCCGGGTAAGTCATAACACTGAAGCACCCTACCTTTCATGGGCATTTAACGTGAAGAAGATGGGTGACAAACTATACTACTATAGCAAGCGCCAACCCAAGACTCCGGGGTTGGGCAGCATTTACTATGGTGATAAAACCGGTGAGCATGAGCTGCTAAAAAATGCATGGTTGTTATTAGCAGTGGATGACAAGCGTTTCGTCTACCTTAAGGAGACCAAACCTGATGTTACTGAAACTTTTCTTTATGATATTTCCATAGGAAGCTCCTCACTTATAACGGCCGAACGCTGTTTAGAAGAAGGGATATTCCGCACAAATGAAGGGAAGTTAGTGTTCATGACCGGTAATATGACTGGAGGCGTCTACCAGGGGGTAATTTATAATCCTGACACAGGGCAGTCCCAGATAGTTGATATTTACAACGGAGAGCGGGATTTTCCTGATCAAGATATTGATCAACGACAGTTTGGGCATTTTATGGGGGCATTCGAACAGGATGGGGAATGTGTATTTTTGTTCAGCGTTGAAAACTACAGCAAATCACAGGAAAAATATATTGAAGAATATTTAGCCTATAGCACAAGGAGCAATAAACTCATCGAAATTGGCGACTACGGCGATACCTGGCTGGTGAATATGAGCGTCAGTCCGTCAGGGGACTATATTGTTGTAACAAAACACAATCGTCCTGGCGATGATGACTTTTTATTTGAGGTACTAAAATCTGATGATCTGCTTAGGCAACTTCAATGAAGTGGGTCCGTCGTATAACAGCGAATTTACGGAATCTGGGATATATGCAATTAGCATGACTCTTCGTCAATTCGCGGGACTGCATCGGAAAGGATATGGTATTGGTGAGCAGACTTTAGGCTTTGATGTTTCAATTCTTAGTGAAGGATGTTAGATATGTTCGAGGTAATTGTGTTTGGAGTTGTATTGGGAGGAGTTCCGTGGGTTGTGCTTCGTGGCATCTTTTTGTTATGGAGTAAGAACTATAAACAAATATCAATCAGCAGAGAGTTACTGGTGATGGCCTTTGTTATTTACTGCCTTGCGGTAATCAGAGTGACGATATTTTCGCTTCATCCGAGTGCAAGTTACGGACAAAGTGGTACCCCCTCTGTGAACATCATCCCCTTTACGGAAATGTTCAGAGGATTTCATCCGAACCATTTTTCGTTTGGGTATATGATAAGGCATTTGGAGTCGAATCTTATTGGCAATATTCTGTTGCTGCTCCCCTTAGGTTTCTTCTTACCAACGTTTTGGAGTAAGTTTAGGTCATTTAAAAGAACCGTGTTAATTGGTATTCTTAGCTCATTGTCAATAGAAACTGTACAATACATATTGGCTTACCTTGGATTAAGCAGCGGGAGGGCATCGGACATCGATGATGTGATACTTAATTCTATAGGAGTGATAATTGGATACATGGTATTCCAAGCAATTTCCTGTGGGATAAAATGTTTCCGCAAATACAGTACATTTACTAAAGTGGATTAAGTATTTCTTGTGGAACCATATCCCATCAGATAACACGGCGTTCCCGCAAGTGGAGGATGATGCAAGTGGTTGGACGCGGCAAGAACTCTTGAAAGGGGGGAATTGATATGATGCAAAATATGGGAGGTTTCATAGGAGGCCTTGGGTATTTAAGTATTAGTTTAGGGTTTATCAAATCAATATTAGAAGTTCTACTTTATATATCAGCAATTATTGTATCATTTAAAGCAGTGCAAGCTTTAAATATATATATCAATAAGAATTCTAGATAATATAGTGGCGCATCATTCTTATTTTATGACGCAGCGGGAACTTGCGAAACATTCTACGACATATCGTGCAAAGGCCGCGTCATCCTTGGCGCGGATGAAATGGACGGGAGGATAGAATGAGCAACTATTTAATTAGGGAAATACAAGCGCATGAGTTAGGAATACTTGAAGATATGCTTTATGAGGCTATTTTTCAACCTGATGAAAATAACCTTTTGCCAAGGGAAGTCATCAAACAACCTAAAATCGGTGTTTATATAGACAATTGGGGAAAACCTGATGATTTGTGCCTTGTTGCAGATGTTGACGGAAAAATTATCGGCGCTGTTTGGACAAGAATTTTAGCAGGAAATATCAAAGGCTATGGGAATATAGATGACCAAACCCCGGAGTTTGTTATTTCCTTATTTAAAGAGTACAGAGACAAAGGCATTGGAACTGTTTTGATGAAAATGATGATAGAAAAGCTGAAAGAACATGGGTACAAGCAGGCTTCTTTGAGTGTAGCGAAAGATAACTATGCTCTAAAAATGTACCAAAATGTAGGCTTTGAGATTTTTGCCGAGCAAGAACAGGATTATTTAATGTTACTGGATTTGAATTAGACACCTTATCTGCGGGAAGGGCCAAGATGTTCGAAACCGTACGCAAGAAAGCCGTGCGTCCATGGGCGGGTTGAATAGGCTTACTATTAAGTTTGAATAAATCAGCAAGGAGAATTGGAACATGGTGAGCTTAACGCTTGCAAATGAATATACGATTAAATCTTTGACAATGGATAGTTTAAAAGCTATTGAAAGGTTGAACCAGGAGTGTTCGGATTATTATCTATTGCATGAAAGAGAATTGCCGTCGGAGAAGAAAGCATTGGAAATACTCAACGAATTGCCACCAGGAAAGCACTATGAGGATAAATATTCTCTGGGAGTATTTAACGATATAAATGAACTGATCGGAATGATTGATATTGTGAGAGACTTCCCAGTTACTGGAGAATGGATGCTGGGCTTATTGCTGATTAAACCGAAAGAAAGGAATCATGGATTGGGCAGGAAGATTCATGACGCATTGGTCCGGTGGGCAATAACCTTAGGAGCAACATCGTTTCGAATTGGTGTAATTGAGGATAATTATAAGGGCAAGAAATTTTGGACTGATTTAGGTTACATGAAAACCAAGGAGGCTGTTTTGAAGACGGAACAGAAAACAAATATCGTCAATGTGATGAATTTCCCCATTGGAACACCCGAGTAGCCGGTCCACCCTTGCTATTTTTTCTCCGTTAAACCTTCTTCCAGGGGCCATGAACAGTGACCATGGGTAGAATAGCGGCAATTGCAGACTTCATCGCCATCGCCAAGTGTTTTGGTACGGCAAAAACCGCACCCTATATAGTGTGAAATCAAATAGTCAATTCGGCATACCCCGGGGAACAACCCTGCCGCTCCTTGCTCCTCGCACAGCCTTTTCATCCCGCATTGATAAAAATCGATCTCAAAGGTATGCTCATCAATAGCCCTGTAGCGAATTTTATAATCATAGGCATGGAGCTTGTTTTGGTCTGAGTTGATTTCGTGAGCCGGGGCTTTTTTCCGAAAGCCGCCTAAATAAACCTTGGCACCATAATGTTTGAGTAAGAAGCGGGGGATAAGGAGCATCATCTCTTCGTTGATGTTCCAGATCCAAGTGACAGCCGTTTTGTTATCCATCATCAGTGATAAAAACGCCTTGTACCATGCAATATAGCAGGGTGTAAAGGCAAAATTGAATTTGAAAGTACTTTCCCCAATATCGGGTGTCAAGGGCAAAACATAGTTGAAATTTTTTCCGGCCATTCTGACGAAATCTTTATAGAATTCCTTGCCATATTCCTGCTGCAGTCTCTTTTTAGAGGCCCATAATCCCATGTGGAAAATAAACCTGCTGATCATAGGCCAGGGGTCTCCATAGCTGTGATCCAGCTGCAGACGGTGTTGAGAGCTAAAGGCATATTCCCGATATTGCAGTGGCTTTCGGCACTTTCTTCTTTTGTAAATAGGCGGAAGGTTAATGATTTAACCTTTGTCAAGCAATCTATTTCATTTTTATACATGGACAGAGGGATAAAGTGATCTTCCGCCGCTCCGAGCAGCAAAACATCTTGGGTGATTTGTCCTGACAGAGAGCGGAGATTGTATTTTTTTGCTTCTGCTAAAAAATCATAAGCAGACGGTTGACCGAAGACATATTTTCCTTGTTCAATTCCCCATGCTGCGTAAGGCTCTTTCTCCATCATGGTCTTAGCCAAGCTGTTGACAGCACCTTTGGCATGGACTTTTATTAAACTGTCTAACACTACCCGAAGCGCCTTAGGGCGTGAAGAGAGGAGGACATCATAAAAATTTTCCATGATGCTCCATGCCACCACTCTTTTAATTCTCTTCTCCCAGGCGGCGGCGCGGAGGGCCAAAAGGGAGCCCAGGGATATGCCGATCAAGGTCACATCCTCAAGACCGAAATAATTTAAAACTGCGCCCACCGGCTTATGCCAATCCAAGGTAAACGGTATTTTTTGTTTATGGATGCATTCCCCTTGGCCGGGGCCTTCAAACAGGTATACTGCAAATCCGAGCTCCTTGCAATAAAGCAAAGCGGGAAGAAATTCTTCCATATAGGAATCAAAGCCGCCATGAATGACGAGGGTACCCAGGCTGCCTGTTTCAGGAGCAGCATAGAAAACGGGCAGACTTCCCTTTTCGTAACCTATATCAATACGCTTAATCCCCTGGCTATCGATAAAACCGCCATGCGTTTCATAAAATAATGCTTTATATTCCCGGTACAACGTTTCCTTAGCGGCGTTGCTTTCATTCATAAAAAACTCCGCCGCCCGGATATAGGCCAAAGCGTTTGGGGTGCGCTTTTCCGCCTTGGCCTTGTCGGCCAAAGAGAGCAAGGTCTCTATCCAGGTGGGAATATCTTTGATTTGGTTCGTCACACTGCGAATCTCGTCCAGTACGCCATCTGAAAGCATGACCGCCCTGTTCAGCTGGTAATTGAAGTTAGGGTCATGGTGTAAGGGATAGGTTCCTGTCCTGAATTCAGTTGTTTCCATCAAGGTTTACCTCCGAAGGCGTACGGTCATGGGTGACACCCAGTACCATAAATAACAGGGTTTGAATATCCTTCTGAAAATTATCCTTTAGTTCATCGCTTAAGTTTTCATGCAAGACGCCTGATAGCCCGTGGATGATAAAGGGGGCTGCAACCGCAGGATTTTCGACATGAAACACCCCTTCGCCATTGCCCTGCTCAATGATTTCCTGAATGATTGGACATAATCTTTGCAGCATATTATCCATCAGCACATGATGCTGCAAGGATGTTATGGCCTCTTCCCCCATCAGGGGAGCGAGTCTGAGGGCATGTTCCTGAAAAGCCGCAAGAGCGCTTTTTACACGTTGCAATAAAGGTATTTCCCCGTTCTGCAGCCCCTCCAGCATATTCCCAATCGTTCCTTCAATATGGGCATTGATGGCTTCTTCTAAAAAAGCGTCTTTGGACTTGAAATAATAGTAAAATAAACCGGTGGCAACATTAGCCTGCTGCACTACTTCTTTTATGGAAACCCCCTCGGCCCCTTTGCGCATAAATAAATTCAAGCCGATTCCCAGCAATTCTTGCCGCCGTTCGTCAGGCGCCTTGATCGTTCTTGACAATGAGATTCCTCCTTACTGAATTTGATTCAGTAAGGATAGTATAGTGCACTGAACCAAGTTCAGTCAATGCTTTTTAAAACAGCGGCCTTACGTCGATTGAGAATGGGATGCTTTCATTTCATAAGTGTGCATCTGAGCAGATGAACTGGGCAGAAGGGAAAGGGCTGTCCGAAATAGGTACGCGCGTACCTATTTCGGACAGACTCTTTTTCGAGCTGTTTTTTCCGCTTCCGGGCTGCAGCTGCCGGATGCAGGGTGGGGGGCAGCTTGTTCTTGAGTCACGGATATACTACCGGTTAATCGGGAAGCCTGCGGCTGACAGTGAAGTTTCGGCTTATCCCTCTTCCCCGGGTTAGGATGTGAATTGTTGGAATAAGTCGAAATTTATGGATGAAAAAATGAGCTTTCAGATAGGAATCTGCTGAATCCGTACGGAAATAATTAGATAGAATTCTTTAGGATTTGAGAAAGGGTGGATGGGTGAAGGGTGGAAGGTTATTATAAATAATGGTGAATGGGTGAGAGGTTGTTATGAGAAAGGGTGATTGGGTGAGAGGTTGTTATGAGTAATATTGAACAGGCTTATCGCGGCTATGGCTTTGCCGGCCGCGGGCAGAAGAACGGCTGCACTGTGTATCAGCTCAAGGGCGAAGGGGGTTCCGGTGAAATGGTTTGCTATGACATAGCCCCGGGCATCCAAATGTCCTTTAATCAGCTGACGATGGATTCGACATTTCAATCCATCGCTCCCGTTAAGAAGTTTCTGCAAATTGATTATTGTATCGAAGGCTGCTATGAGGTTGAGTACCAGAATGGGACGGTCAGCTTTTTGGGTGAAGGGGATCTGTGTGTAACCGATCTAAGCAGGCAGGTATTTGTCAGTTCCCGCCTTCCCCTCAGGAAATACCGTGGGGTTACGCTGTTTTTGGAGGTGGAGAAGGCTCAGCATACTTTATCTGCGGGGTTTCCTCAAGCTGAAATCAACCTGGCCGGGATTGTGAATGAGCTGTGTGGCAAAGAACAGTCCCTGCTTGTCAAATCCAGAGAGGATGTTGAGCGCATCTTCGGCAAACTGAGTGAGGTGGATGAACGGATTCAAGCTCCCTATTACTGGCTAAAGGCCATGGAGCTGCTCTTGTTCCTGAGCGTGTTGGATGAGGGGCAGAGGCAGCCCCTGAAAATATTTTCCGGGGAGGTAGCCAGGAGTACGAAAGCGGTTTATCACTATATCCTGGAAAATCCCTTGGCCAAAGTGACCATTTCCGAACTGGCCTCTCAGTTCGATATCACGGAATCCAGCCTGAAAAGATGCTTCCGCTCGATTTCCGGCAGTTCCATCGGCACCTTTATGAAGGCCAAACGGATGGAGGCGGCAGCGGAATTGCTGACGGCGGGGGAGAAACTCAGCATCGGCGAAATTGCCGAAAGGGCCGGATATGAGAATCAAAGCAAGTTTTCCGCCGCGTTCAAATCTGTCTATGGTGTGACCCCTTTGCTATACCAGAACAGGCATCTATGAGCCGGAACAGGCACCTATGATCCGGAATAAGCATCTATGAGCTGATTGGAGTTTAAATGACCTTATATGGCATAGATTGGGAAGTTCTCCTATGATACAATAATCCAAAATACGGTACTTATTTTGAGAGTGAGCCCCTTGTTGCGGCTCTTTCATTTAAGTCCCTGGTTAGCCGCAGCTAACTAGAGAGTGAAGAGGAAGCACGTGCCAACAGGGACATAAAAATGGAGAGGAAGCACGCGCCAATAGGGACATAAAAAATGGAGAGGAAACACGTGCCAATAGGGGCATAAAAAATGGAGAGGAAGCATGCGCCAATAGGGACATCAAAAGTGGAGAGGAAGAATGTTCTGATAGGGATAAGTAGCGGTATGACTATCATAAAAGAGCTGTTGCGTTTGGTGGCCGTCATCTTTGGTGTGGTTACGTTGAGTTTTTGCCTTCAGCTTTTCACCGGGACCGATCCGGCGGAAATGATCGTGCGCAAGCAGAATATTTTTGCCACGGAGGCACAGATCCAGGCAGTCCGGGAGGAGCTGAAGCTGGATGCCCCCTTTCAGGTAAGGTATCTGGATTACCTGGGGGGTGTGGCCCGGGGCGATCTGGGCACGGCCATTATGAACAGGCGGCCGGTGGCGGAAAATATCAGGGAGGTGCTGCCGGTTACGACGATGCTTATCCTGCTGTCTATGCTGTGGGTGGTCCTGTTCAGCATCGTGGTCGCGGCGGCTGCTGTACTCAGGAAGGACAGAGCCTTTGACAATGTGACGCGGATCATCTGCATCATCGGAATTTGTGTGCCCAGTTTCTGGTTGGGCCTGATCCTGCTTGCGGTCTTTGCCGTCAGGATTCCGATCTTTCAGGTGATTGCAGATGGGAGCCTGAAGTCCTTTATTCTGCCCTCCATAGCCATGGCCTTCCCGATTATCTGCATTTCCATCCGGGTCCTGCGGGCTTCGGTGCTTAATGAACTGAACAGCGATTATGTTACGTATGCCAGGGCCCGGGGCTTTACCAATGGCCAGATCATCTATGGGGAGGTTTTGAAAAATGCCCTGCCCCCGGCCATTACCCTGTTTGCACAGTATTGCGCCGCACTTTTCGGCACTTCGGCCTTGGTGGAAAGTGTTTTTTCTATCCGGGGGCTGGGCATCTATCTGATGGAGTCCTGTGAAAGCATGGATGTCTACGGAATTTCGGGAGCTATTTTGGTCTGTGCGGTGCTGTTTGTGTTGTTTAACATAGCGGCGGATCTTTTGTCCAGTGCGGTTTGCCCTGCATACGGGAGGAAAAGGATATGAAAAGAAACAAGCAAATCCTGGCGGGGCTGATTCTGATCGGTTTTTTTGTTCTGATGGCCTTGGCGGCTCCCTGGCTGGCGCCTCATGATCCCAACACCACCAATCTTGCCCTGAAGAACGGGCCGCCTACGGCAGAATATCCTTTAGGCTGCGACCAGCTGGGCAGATGCGAGCTTTCCCGGTTGCTTTATGGAGCCAGATATTCCCTCGGCTTATCCGTGCCCGTCCTGATCGCCTTGGCGGCTTTTTCCCTGTTTGCCGGCAGCTATGCCAGCTATCGGGGGGGGATTTGGGATGGAGCGGTCCGGATCTTCTGCGATATTTTTATGGCCTTTCCTTTAATTGTCATTGCCATGGCCTTGGTATCCACCATAGATAATTCGGTGGCCAGCATCATTGTGGCCATCGGCATTTCCATGACGGCCTGGTTCCTGCGTATGGTTCGCTCCTACGCCAAAACGGAATGCGGCAAAGAGTATATGGAATCGGCCCGGATTGCCGGGGCCTCCGAACTGCGCATTGTGGTGCGCCATTTAATCCCCAATGTGTTTCCTCAGTTCGTTGTCTATTTCACAACCGGGATTGCCACAGCGATTATAGCCGTTTCCGGCTTTGCCTTTTTGGGTGTGGGCCTGATCGCGGGAACGCCGGAATGGGGGGCCATGCTCAATGAGGCCCGCAACAGTATCTATACCAACCCCGGTTTGATTGTCTATCCTGGGATTTGCCTGATAATTTGCTGTGCCGGCTTTAACCTGCTGGGTGAAGGCCTCAGGGATACCATCGGGAAGGAGGGGGAAAGCCATGTCTCTTGAGGTAAAGAATTTACAGATTTCACTGGCCGGAGGCCAACGGGTGGCCCAGGATATTTCCTTTCCCATCAAAAAAGGTGAGATGGTTTCCATTGTCGGCAGCTCAGGGGCGGGAAAAACAACCTTGTGCAAGGCGGTTATGGGTTTGTTGGGAGGGAACTACCAGGCAGAGGGAGTCATTGATTACGGCGGGGAAAACCTCCTGACTTTGTCCAGAGCGCGTCTGGCCCGGATTTACGGCAAGGATATCTGCTATATCATGCAAAACCCCATGACAGCCTTCAATCCCTCTTTGCGGATGGGCAGACAGCTGGAGAAGACCTTTCTTCAGCATCATCCCCAAAGCTCCAGGGGGGAGGTTTTGCCCAGGGCGGCCCCTATCCTGCGCCGCCTGGGCATAGAGGATACAAAACGGGTCTGGCAAAGCTATCCCTTCGCTCTCTCCGGGGGGATGCTGCAAAGGCTGATGATCGTGGCGGCTTTGCTGAACGAGCCCCGTCTGCTGATTGCGGACGAAGTGACCACGGCCATTGATGCCTGCAACCGGATGGAGCTGATGAAGGAGCTGCGCATGCTCTGCCATGAGGGAATGTCGGTGTTGTTTGTGACCCACGACTTGCGTTCGGCGGCCTGTTCGGAGCGCATCCTGATTATGAGTCAGGGGAGAATCATCGAGTCCGGGCCTACGGAGCAGATCTTTAATGACCCGCAGAAGGAGTACACAAAACATTTGCTGTTGGCCTGCCGGCTGGAGAGGAGGTCATGAGGATGATCGAAGTGCGGGATTTAAGTTGTATATTTTCCGGGGGCATCCTGTGGGGAGGGACATTAACCGCTGTATCGCCCCTGAGCGTCAGCTTCAAAAAAGGAGGGCGGTACGCCATTGTGGGGGAATCCGGTTCCGGCAAGACCACCCTGGCCAGGATGATGGCCGGCTTGCAGAAGCCCCATGGGGGCAATGTGTATGTGGAGGGAAGGCCGGTGTTTGGCCGGCACAGAGCGGGCAAAAGCCACTTCAAGCAGGTGCAGTTGATTCAGCAGAATTCCGCTGGGGCCTTAAACCCCAAAATGACCATCGGCAAAGCCATTGAGGAGCCCCTGCTGTGTTTTTTCCGGCTGAACAGGCAGGAACGCCGGAAGCGGTGTGCAGAATTGTTGGCTCTCTGCAACCTCCCGGCGGACTATTACAGACGCCTGCCCGCGGAATTATCGGGCGGGGAACAAAAAAGGGTAGCTATTGCCAGGGCTTTGGCTGCGGAACCCGCTTGTCTGATTTTTGATGAAGCGACCAATGGCTTTGATTTGCCCTTAAGGAAGAAGATCATGGAAGAAATTCTGGATTTACAGGAAAAGCTCAGTTTTACCTTGATTTCTATCACCCATGATATGGAGCTGGCCCTGGCGGCGGCAGACCACATTTTGGTGATGCGGGATTCGGTGCTGGTCGAGCAGGTGCCCTTCGGGGGGGATTACGCCGTGTTTCAGAATCCATACACGAAGGTGCTGCTGGCGGCCAGCGGCATAGCTGAGCCGGTAAATCAATATGAAAGGAATGCTTAGCAATGAAGATGAACATGAACATGAAGATAAAGATGAGGATGAAAAGATGGTTGGCGGTTGTATGGTCCGGGGTGCTGGTGCTTTCACTGGCCGCTTGTTCTCAGGACGTCAGCCATCAAGGCGGCTCACAGACTTCCGGCTCAGGGGAGCAGGCCGTTCATTTGAATCTGCCCGAGAGCTGGGGCTTTGAGTCATTTTATCCTGTCATTACGCCGGCTAATTCATCAAGCGGCTATGGAATCACTTATTATTTGACCAGTTTTTACGATACTCTGGTTACTTATGATGAAAAGGGTGAGTTGGCCGGACTGCTGGCGGAGGAATGGTCTGTGAGCACCGACGGCAAGGTCTATACCTTTAAACTCCGGGAAGGGGTGAAATTCTCCGACGGAACCCCGTTGACTGCCGAGGATGCAGCCCGGTCCCTGCTGGCGGTTCCGGTCAATCTGGGCCAATATAACGGCGGCTATGGCAAGCTGTCCACCATTATTGCCGATGCTGTGGCCAAGGACGATCATACGGTGGAATTGCATCTGACCCAGCCTTATTACAGCACCTTGCGGGATTTATGCCTGGCCAACCCCTTTGCCATCGTGTCCAGTGAGCAGCTCAACGGGGATTTGACGGCAAAAACAAGCTTCAACACGGTAAGTTATGGAACAGGGCCTTATATGTACGGGGGGGACGGAGACGGCAAAAAGTATACCTTTGTGAGAAATCCTCATTACTGGGGAGAGCGGCCGGATGTGGACAGTTTCACCATCAAGGTGATCGCTGATAACGATGCCAAGGTACTGGCCCTGAAGAACGGGGAACTGGATTTTATGTCGGGTATTGCCAAAGTATCCTCGGAAAGCTATCAGGAAATGAAAAACACCAAGGGCTTTGGGGCCGCGGTGGATAAGGCCCCCACTCAAACCTATTATCTGGGCTATAACCTGAAGAATCCCCTGTTCGCGGAGCAAGTGGTCAGGGAAGCCATGGCCGCCGCTATCGACAAAGGGAATATAGTGGAGGGGATTTTCGGCGGCATTCATGAGCAGGCGGATACCTTCTTTGCCAAATCTCTGCCCTATTGCGATGTGGAGCAAACCACCTATGAATTTGACCTGGCCAAGGCCAACCGTTTGCTGGATGATGCCGGCTATGTGAATAAGGACGGGGACGGTATCCGCGAGATCAACGGAACCAGACTGGCCGCTGAGTTTGTCTATCAGACCGAGTCCGTAGCCAACAATGATATGGTGGTTTATCTCTGCGACCAGTTTAAAAAGATTGGCGTGGAATTGACGCCGAAATCGGCCCCGATGATGGAGTGGTATGCCATGATTACGGGAGGACAGTACGGAGTGACTGTTTTCAAAACCCAGGGAGGCTATTATGATCCGGCGAATATTGTCAGCGCTATGAATCCCAGCCAGTCCATGGACCCCATCATCATGCAGGCCGGCGGGTTTTTGCCGGATGGTGTGAATCTGATCAATGAAGTGAATTCAACAACGGATGAGGCCAGAATAGAGGAGATTTATGCCACTATTCTAAACACCATCGCGGATAATTGCCTTATGACCCCCCTTTATTACACCCATCAGGTCGCCTTGTATAATGATAAGGTTGCCGGCTATGATTTCCCGGGAGATGCCAGCTTCACCTCCATTCAGAACATAAGGGCGGCCAAGTAAAGGACGGCAGGACGGCGCGAAAGCGAGACAGCAAGGACAGTGAGACAAAAGGATAGCGAGACAAAAGGAAAGCGAGACAGAAGGAAAGCGAGACAGAAGGACAACGAGAGAGAAAGACAGCGAGATAGAAGGACAACGAGACAGAAGGACAGCGAGACAGAAAGACAGCGAGATAGAAGGACAACGAGACAGAAGGACAGCGAGACAGAAGGACAACGAGATAGAAGGACAGCGAGACAGAAGGACAACGAGATAGAAGGACAGCGAGACAGAAAGACAGTGAGACAAAAAGACAACGACACAAAAAGACAGCGGGAAGCGAGACAGCAAGAACCATAAACCATAAAGAACCATAAGGACGGGGAAATGTTATGAATCAGCAATCAAGCGGGATAAAACGGCTTCTTGAATTTACCGGCCCAAGCCGGGGGCTGCTCACCCTATCCCGTATCTTATCCGGGATCAGCGCCCTGTTTATCCTGGGACCGTTTCTGTGTGTCTACTTTGCCGCCAAGGATTTGCTGGATGTCTTTGCGGGGGGCTCCCTGGACACGGAGAGCCTTGTCCGGTGGGGAGTGCTGGCCCTTATCCTGGAGTTGATCGGGCTGGCCCTCTATTTTGCGGCCCTGCTTTGCTCCCATGTGGTGGCTTTCCGCACGGAAAAGAATTTAAAAATGGCCGCCCTCACCCATCTGGCCAAAATGCCTCTGGGCTATTTTGATCGGAACCCCAGCGGCAAGCTGCGTAAAATTATTGATGACAACAGCTTTCAGACCCAGACCTTTATCGCCCACCAGCTCCCGGATTTGGTGGGAGCCCAGGTTACCATGGCCGCCAGCCTCGTCCTCATGCTGCTCTTCGACTGGCGGGTGGGTCTGCCGCTGCTGCTGTTGTTTGGGGTGGGCTTTTACCTGCAAGGCTCCCTGAACGGCAAGGACAGCATGAAGTTTATGCAAAGCTATCAGGATGCTCTGGAGACCATGAATCATGAGGCCGTAGAGTATATAAGAGGGATCTCGGTGGTCAAGGTGTTCGGGCAGACGGTGCATTCCTTCAGCAAATTCAATGCCGCTATCCAATCCTATCGGGATGACGCCCTGGCCTTTACCATGTCCTGTAAAAAAGGGATGGTGGCCTTTAACTCCATCGTCAATGCCAGCTTTCTGGTGCTGGTGCCGGCGGCCTTGCTCATCGGGCTGGTTTCTCCCGATTTGCCGGGCTTTATGCAGAGCTTTCTGTTCTACCTGATCTTTTCGCCGGCCTGTGCCGTCATGCTCAACAAAATCATGTATATGACCAGCTACAAAATGCAGGCCGAGGAATCCATGCGCAGGATTGATGGGATTCTGAGCGCCAAGCCCCAAAGGGAAACGGACCGGCCCCAGACGGCCGGCGGCCATGATATCTCCTTCGCAGACGTCACCTTTAGGTATGAGGGGACGGACCATCCGGCGGTATCCCACCTCAGCTTTATCGCCAAGCCGGGGACCACAACGGCCCTGGTGGGGCATTCCGGTTCCGGTAAGAGCACCACGGCCAGCCTGATCCCCCGTTTTTACGATGTTCAGGAGGGTGTGGTTAGGATCGGCGGGGTGGACATCAGGGAGATGGCCTCTGAGGATTTGATGAAAAAGGTGGCCTTTGTCTTTCAAAACCCCAGGCTGTTCAAGGATACCCTGCTGGCCAATATTTGCGCCGCCCGGCCGGAGGCCACCAGGGAGGAAGCCCTGCAGGCGGCCCATCTGGCCCAATGCGATGATATTTTAGCCAAGCTGCCCCAAGGGATCGATACGGTGGTGGGCAGTAAGGGGGTTTATCTTTCCGGCGGTGAAACCCAGCGGATTGCCATCGCCAGGGCGATTCTGAAGGACGCTCCCATCGTCCTGCTGGATGAGGCCACCGCCTATGCCGATCCGGAGAGTGAGCAGCAGATTCAGCAGGCCTTTAAGGGGCTTACCAAGGGCAAAACCGTGGTCATGATTGCCCACCGGCTGTCCACGGTGCGGGATGCCGAACAGATTGTGGTGATGAAGCAGGGGGGGATTGTGGAAAAGGGAACCCACGATGGGCTGGTGGCTCAGGGAGGGGAATATGCCCGGATGTGGGATAACTACACAAAATCAACCCAATGGCATATTGGAGGCGAGGTAAAGTCATGCTGAAGCGTATGTTTGCCCTGAGCGATCAGGGGGCAAGGGATTTAAACAAAGGGATCGCCGCCACCACCCTCAGCAATATCGTCCTGATTCTGCCGGTCAGCCTGCTGATCCTGGTGGTCATGGAGCTGCTCAATGGGATCGGGGGGGAAACCGCCGGACTGCAGAGAACCGTTTCCTGGATGCCCTTGTATGGGGTGCTGACAGTGGTGCTGTTCGTGATGGTCTTTGCCAGCCAATGGCTGCAGTACAACAAGACTTATACGGTGGCCTATCAGGAAAGTGCCAACCGCAGAATTGTGCTGGCGGAAAAGCTCCGCAAGCTGCCCTTATCCTTCTTCGGGCAGAAGAATCTGGCCGATTTAACGGCGACCATTATGGGGGATTGCACAGCCCTGGAGCGGGTTTTTGCCAACGCCATTCCCCAGCTGCTGGGAACAGTCTTCATGTTTATGCTGACAGTCCTTGGCCTAATTATCCTGGATTGGCGGCTGGGCCTGTGCATTGCCCTGCCGGTGCCGGTGGCCGCCCTGGTGGTCATCGCTGCCCGCCAAGCCCAGCAGAAAGCGGAAAGAGCCAATCTGGACGCCAAGCGCACCGCTTATGACGGGGTCCAGGAATATCTGGAGACGATTGGGGAGCTCAAAGCCTGCTCCCGGGAAAAGGAGTATCTGGAGGGGCTGGAACAAAAGCTGGATCAGGTGGTGCGCTGCTCCTTCCGCAATGAGCTGGCCCCGGGGGCGGCTACCACGGCAGCCCAGTTTATCCTGCGCTTCGGCCTGGTGGCCGTGCTGCTGGTGGGGGGCTACCTGGTTGCCAAGGGTTCCCTGTCCATTCCCATGTTCATCCTCTTCCTGTTGTTTGCCGGCCGGATTTATGATCCCTTCACCAGTTGCTTTATGATGCTGGCGGAAGTCTTTTCCTCCCTGGTCAGTGTGGGGAGAATGAAGCAGATCGACGCCACACCGGAGCAGACCGGGGACCCGGTTTGCAACAATCAGGGATATGATATAGAGTTCGACGGGGTCGTGTTCTCTTATAACGATGAACCCGTACTGAACGGGATTTCCTTCCTGGCCAAACAGGGGGAGATCACAGCCCTGGTGGGACCTTCAGGCAGCGGGAAATCCACCGTTTCCAGACTGGCCGCCCGTTTCTGGGATGCGGATTCCGGCCGGATTACCCTGGGCGGAGTGGATATAACCAGGGTTGAGCCGGAAACTCTGTTCCGGAATTTCGCCATTGTCTTTCAGGATGTGATGCTGTTTGATGATACGGTCATGGAGAACATCAGGCTGGGCCGCCGGGAGGCCACGGATGAGGAAGTCAGGGCAGCTGCCCGGGCCGCTCAGTGTGAAGAATTCATCGAGCGCCTGCCGGAAGGCTACCGGACGAACATCGGCGAAAACGGCAGTGCTTTGTCGGGCGGGGAGCGGCAGCGTATTTCCATTGCCCGGGCGTTGTTGAAGGATGCGCCGGTTGTCCTGCTGGATGAGGCCACGGCTTCCATGGACGCTGAAAGTGAAACCCTGGTCCAGGAGGCCTTGTCGGTCTTGTTGAAAAATAAAACCGTGATGGTCATTGCCCATCGGATGAGGACCGTGGCCAATGCGGATAAGATTGTGGTTCTGGACAAGGGCCGCATCCGTGAACAGGGCACTCCGGCCCAGTTGATCGAGCAAGGCGGACTTTATGCCCATTTGGTATCCCTTCAGCAAATTTAGGTCTTGTCGGGGCAGGACCCATTTTTTTAAAGAAAAAGTTAGTTTGTACTAACTTTTGGGAATGGCTGGGAGGTACAGAAAAGAAGGTATGATCAACAACCCACTGGGAGGTGACGAAGAGAAGGCATGATGAGCAATCCCTATTTTGTAAGGACTTTCAAGGGGGCGGCCCGCAACAAACTTTTTTTGTTTCCCTATGCAGGGGGCGGAGCGTCGGCTTTCCATTCCTGGCAAAAGCATTTTACAGACACAGAGATTCTTCCGGCCCACTATCCGGGCCGGGAGACCAGAATCAAGGAAAGGCCGCTGGAAAGCCTGACCCTTCTGGTTGAGGAATTGTGGGCCGGGATGGAGCCCCTGCTCAGGGATGGGACCCCCTATTACCTATTCGGACACAGTCTCGGTACGAAAGTGGCTTATGAACTGGCCCTGCTGATCCAGCAGAGGGATCTTCCCTGCCAACCCAAGGGAATGATTATCGCCGCCGGAAAGGCCCCCTGCCTCAAGGAAACCCATCCCATCCATCAGCTGGATGATGCTCATTTTATCCGGGAAATCGGCAGGTTTTCAGCCACACCTGCTTCCATCCTGGCCTCCCCGGAATTGATGAGCCTTTTCCTGCCCACACTCAGGGCGGATTTCCGCCTGGACGAAACCTATCACCGCCGGGAGATCGAAAAGGTTAAGTGCCCGATCCTGACTCTGATGGGGGAGCAGGACCCGGAGCTTACCCTTGATGAACTGCTGATGTGGAGAAATTATACCGAGGGCGACTTTGGGGTTCAGACCGTGGCCGGGGCACATATGTTTATTCTCACCAATAAAGAGGCTGTGTTCAGAATACTTCAGGACTATCTGGGCTCATGAACACTGGTGGGGAGAGGTTTAAGCTGTATCACATCACCGGCAGTGAGGAAGTGGTCATCCCTGAAGTAAAAGAGGGGCTGAACAAGGGGATCCCCCAGCTCTTTCTCGTTAATACCAGCAGGGAGGCGTGCCGAATGGAAAGCTTCCGCTATTTAACCAAAGGGGAGGAGCGGCTGCTTGGCTCCTACAGGAAAGAATCTGATCGAAACAATTACCGGGTGACCCATAGTATCGTCAACTCTATCTATGCCAATTTATTGGATTGCGGGATTGAGGAGCTGCTTTTCCGGCGGGGAAAGTACCAAAAGCCTTTTATAAGCAATGATTTGAATTATCACTATAACCTGGCTCATTCGAAAAACTTTGCCCTGGTGGGGCTCCATGGCCGGGAGCTGGGGGTGGATATCGAGTGTATTGATGAGGGGCTGGACTGTACAGCCATTGCCCGGGGCCTGTTCACCCAGGAAGAGCGGAAATACATACAGAGGGAGCCCGGGAATTTTTTCAGGCTTTGGGTGGCCAAGGAGTCTTATCTGAAATTCAGGGGAACAGGGTTTTACAGTGATCTGAAAGACCTTGCCCTCAAAGGGGAAGAAGAGGGGAAGATCATCCTGCTGGACAAAACCAGGGGGTCCTGTCACCCGGTCTTTATGGCGGAGCATCTGTCCTGCAGCATAGGATTCAGTTGTCTGTAAAGGAAAGTGCCTGGAGAGGGGAGTGTCTGGAGAGGGGAGTGTTTGTAGAGAAAAATGTCTGCAAAGGGAAGTGTTTGTAGAGGAAAGTGCCTGTAGAGGGAAGTGTTTGTAGAGAAAAATGTCTGCAAAAGGAAGTGTCTGCAAGGGAAAGTGTCTGGAGAAGAAAATGCCTGTAAAAGAAAGTGGGGGAGTTCATGACTGGAAGGCTAAAAGAGAGTCTGGAAAGCTTCTATGCCGCCAAGGTGTGGGAGGATATCACCCTGGGCAAAGCGCTGTCGGCTTGGAGCGAAAACTATGGGGACAACATCGCCTTAACCGAAGCGGACCGGCAAGTGACCTATCAGGAGCTGGAAAGGGAAGCCAGGAGAATAGGGGCCGGTTTGCAAAGACGGGGATTCGGCAAGGGGGATAAGATCGTCCTGCAGCTTCCCAACTCCATTGAGTTTGTCGTCAGCGCTTTTGCCCTGTTCAAATTAGGGGTTATCCCCGTCATGGCCCTGCCGGCCCAGAGAAAAACAGAAATCAAAGGGATTATGGAAAAATCCGGAGCCAAAGGGTATGTGATCAAGGATAACTACCTGGGATTTGACTATAAAAGCCTGGCCAGGGAAATCTGCCGGGAAAGCCAAACCCCTCCGGCGGTGATCGTCATTGGCCAAAGTGACGAATTTATCGCTTATGAGGATTTGCGGGAAGGCCCGGAATTAAGCGATGAACCGGAGATCGGCTCCGGGGAAGTGGGTTTGTTTTTATTATCGGGAGGGACAACGGGAATCCCCAAGCTGATTCCCAGGAGGCATGCCGATTATCTCTATGTGGCGCAAAAGACGGCGGAGCGCTGCCGCCTGGATCAGGAGTCCGTCTATTTGGCGGCCCTGCCGGTGGCCCACAATTTTCCCCTGGGTTGCCCAGGTTTGCTGGGTACCCTGACTGTTGGCGGCAGGGTCGTGATTTGTGCAGTGGCCAGCCCGGACGAAATCATCCCCCTGATTGAGGAGGAAGGGGTGACCATAACGGGCCTGGTGCCGGCCCTGGCCCATATGTGTATTGAGTTTTTGGAGGATGACGGGTACGACATCTCTTCCCTTAAAGTCATCCAGGTGGGGGGAGCGGTCTTGGATTCCTATTTAGCCGCCCGGATCGAAAAGGCCTTTGCCTGCACCCTGCAGCAAATATTCGGAATCGCCGAGGGCTTGATTTGTTGTACGGATTTGGCAGACGGGGAGGAGATCCGGTATCACACCCAGGGGAAACCCATCTCGGCATACGATGAAATAATGATTGTGGATGAAAAGGGCAGAGAGGTTCCGGTGGGAGAGTATGGTGAGCTGACGGTCAGGGGTCCCTATACCATCTATGGCTACTATAACCTTGAAGAAGCCAACCAAAGCTGCCTGTCGGACCAGGGCTACTTTAAAACCGGAGACAAAGCCCGCTGGCAGAATGGCAATCTCCAAGTGGCAGGAAGGCTGAAAGAGATGATCAACCGGGCCGGGGAGAAGATCACCCCGTCGGAGCTGGAAGAACTGCTGCTGAGACATGAAGACATAGGGGATGTTCAAGTGGTGGGGATTGAGGATCAGGAGCTGGGGGAGAGGATTTGTGTCTTTATCCTGGCTCAGAATAAGGGGCTGACGCTGAATGGGCTGCGGAATTATTTAGTGGGGCAGCAGGTGGCTTCATACAAACTGCCGGATCAGCTTGTTTATTTGGAAGCCTGGCCCCTCACCAATGTAGGGAAAATCGACAGAAAGCAATTAAGAGTCTTGGGAACACAGAGGTAAGCAGGAGGTTTTTCATGGAACATAAGGAGCTAAAAACAGCGGCCATGGAGTTTGTGGGCCAAAAAGTCCGGGACCTGTTGGCCGCGGAGCAGATCGCCGCCCATAGCAACCTCATTGAGGAGGGGCTCAGCTCCCTCATGATCATGCAGATTGCCGGCGGCCTCCGCAAATACAAGCTGAAGATTTCCTTTGCCGCTTTAATCGAGAAGCCCACCCTGAGGGACTGGGCGGAAATCATCAACAAGGCAACGATCAGGGAAGCCGGGAAGGTCCCGGAAGGGGCGGCGGAACGGGCAGTGGAAAGGGCGGCGGAAGAATCAGGGGGTCAATTCCCCCTTACGGATGTGCAATACGCCTACTGGGTGGGCAGGGATGACGGCCAGCCTTTAGGCGGTGTAGGATGCCATGCTTATCTGGAATTTCATGGACAGTTTATCGATCCCTTAAGGCTGAAGCAGGCCTGGAATGCTCTGCAGAGACATCATCCCATGCTGAGGGCGAAATTCTTCCCCAATGGCCGGCAGGCCATCATGCCTTCCCCTTACAGTGAGGAGATGGAGGTGTTTGATCTGGGGGGATTGGCCCCGGATGAGCTGGAGGAAGAGCTTTTATCCATCAGGTCCGCTCTGTCCCACCGCAAACTACGGGTGGAAGAAGGTGAGGTGGCCGGCCTCGCTCTGGCTCTCCTTCCGGACAACACCGGCAGGCTTTTCCTCGATGTTGACCTGCTGGTTGCCGATGTTTTAAGCCTCAGCCTGATCATCCGGGATCTGGCGGAGGCTTATCTGGGGAAGAAGCTTGCCGAACCGCCGGAATATACCTTTCAGGATTATATCCGCAGCAAAGAAGCGGAATCCGCACACCAGGACCGGGAGGAAGATAAAGGGTTTTGGGAGGGCAAACTGCAGGCCATGGACTGGGCAGGGCTGCAGTTGCCCCTGCAAACCAAGCCTGAGTTGATCGGCAAAACCAAATTCAGCAGAAGGCAGGCCAGCGTAAGCCGGGAGGATTGGCAAAGAATCAGGCAAACCGCAGCCCGCTATCAGTTCACCCCCTCCATGCTCCTGCTGACCGCCTATGCCCTCGTCCTGGAAAGATGGTGCAGCCAGGAGAGCTTTTTCATCAATATTCCCTTATTCAACCGGGATCTGGAGGACGAGAGGATCAGCACCATGGTGGCGGATTTCACCAATCTCCTGCTGGTTGAATTCAGGAGAAAACCCGGGGAAACCTTTCTCATGACCATGGAACGGGTTAAGAGCACATTTTTGGAGAATGTCGCCCACAGCGGTTATTCCGGTGTGCGCGTGCAAAGAGATCACTTTGGAAAGATGGGGGGGACGGGTTTTGTGGCGCCGGTTGTGTTCGCCTGCAACATCGACTACCCCCTGGAGACTCCCCTATCCCGCCAGGCCTTTGGCAAAGTAGGCTATATGGTGTCCCAGACACCCCAGGTATGGCTTGATTTTCAAACCTATGTCCATGATGAAGAGCTGATGCTCTGCTGGGATGCGGTGGATGAGTTATTCCCCGAGGGTTTATTGGACGATATGTTTGGCGCTCTCCAAGACCTGATTCAGGGACTGGCTCAACATGATGACTGGAATCAGGGGTTCGATGTCCTGCCTCCGAGGCAACAAGTCCAACGGGCCAGGGAGCTGGCAAAGCTCCTTCCCTTAAGCCCTCCCCCCGGGACCCTGCTTGACGGCTTCCTGAGTCATGTCCGCCAAAACCCTGACAGCATCGCGCTTATCGACAGCGGGACTCAGAGGGAGATCACTTACGGGGAATTATACCGCAGGGCATTGGCCGTGGCTGGATTATTGGTCCGGAAGGGAGTCCAACCCGGCGACTATGTCGGCATTTTCCTGCCAAGGGGATGCGGACAGATCTATGCCATATTGGGTATTCTCATGGCCGGCGGGGCTTATGTTCCCATCGGCATCAACCAGCCGGAGGAGCGGCGGCGGAAGCTGTATAAGCAGATCGGCTTAAAAGCGCTGGTAACCCATAGGGAAACCTTCCCCGGCAGGCCTCCGGATCATGAGGGTATCCTGGTGGTGAATCTGGAACAGGTGATCAATAAAGCGGGGATGGATAGAGGGGCGATGGACACAGGAGGGCTGGAAGCGGAAATGGGCACAAGAGGTCTGGGGGTGGGGACAGACACAGAGGGTCCGGAAGTGGGGACGAACAAAGGGGGCCTGGCAAAGCCAATTATGGTTTCGCCCCAGGACAGCGCTTATGTCATTATGACCTCCGGAAGTACCGGGAGTCCCAAAGGAGTGGAGATCAGCCATGAGGGGGCGGTGAATACCATTGAGGATATCAATGGGAAATTCGGGATATCAGCCGGGGATTCCGTCCTGATGGTTTCCGCCATCGATTTTGATCTTTCGGTGTACGATCTCTTTGGCATGCTCTCGGCGGGGGGCAGGGTCATTGTCCTGAATGAAGAGAATCATAAGGACCCTGATGTCTGGCTGAAGCTCATGCAACGCTATTCTCTGTCGGTTTGGAATTCCGTTCCGGTCCTTTTCGATATGCTGGTGACCATGGCGGAGCAGCGGGGTGCGCCTGTTGACTTAAGGCTGGTCATGCTTTCCGGCGATTGGATAGGGCTTGAGCTGCCCCGGCGATTCTATGCTCTGAACAGAAAGGCCACGGTGGTGGCCCTGGGAGGGGCGACGGAGGCTTCCATATGGTCCAATTATCAGGTTGTGCCGGAGAGGCTGCCCCCGGACTGGATCACCATTCCTTATGGTCAACCCTTAAAAAACCAGATCTATAAGGTCATGGACCATTGGGCCAGGGTCTGCCCCAATGATGTGGCCGGGGAGTTTTGGATAGGGGGAGCCGGGGTGGCCAAAGGCTATAGGGGTGATGAAGCCTTGACCGGGCAGAAATTTAAAACGGACACCATCCCCTGGTACAAAACCGGCGATTCAGGAAGAATGTGGGAAGACGGCACCATTGAATTATTGGGCAGGCTGGACAATCAAGTCAAAATCAAGGGTCACCGCATTGAGACCGGAGAAGTGGAAAGTGCCCTGATGAAGCTGCCCCATGTGGCCAATGCTGTGGTGTGCCTCAGCGAAGAACATGGGGATCAGGTGCTGGCGGCCTATCTGGTGGCCAAGGAAAAAAGGTATCTGGAGAGCGAGGGGGTAAAAGAGGCTCTGGCAGCCTGCCTTCCCCATTATATGATCCCGGCGGTCTATGTTTGTGCCGGGGAACTGCCTTTAACGGTCAATGGAAAACCTGACAAGAAACAGATCCGTGAGCTGTTAAAGAACCGTTGGCAGAAGAGGTCTTTCGCGCCGCCGCAGGGGGAGATGGAAGAGCAGATAGCCAAAGTGTGGCAGGAGGTGCTGCATAAACAAGAAATATCCCGCCATGATAATTTCTTTAAATTAGGGGGGGATAGTCTGAAAGCGGTGGAGATCGTCACCAAAGCAGGGGCGGTGTTAAAGCTTCCCCTGATGATATCCATCCAAACCCTCTTCCGCTTCCCCACCCTGGGGGAATTTGCCTTGGAAATAGCCAAGCTGGGCAGCGGCTATGAAGAAGAGATTATCTGAAGAAGTTTATGAGCTAGGTTAGAGGAGGTTGCCGTCAATGATGATTGAAAAAAGAATGAACGAATTCCGCAACCAGGGGATTGCTTTATGGCCTGAAGGGTCAGCCTTGAAATTCAAAGCGCCAAAAGGTGTGGTTACGGAAGAGATAAGAAGCTTTTTAAAAGAAAATAAACAGGGGATTATCCAGTACCTGGAGGGGAATCAGCAGGCCGGTTTGGCCAGGAACACGGGGGGCCGGTTCAACAAGTTTCCTTTGACCGATATCCAGAATTCTTATGTGGTGGGCCGCAATAAGCACTATGAATTAGGCGGGGTGGCCTGCCACGGCTATCTGGAAATCGAGTTTGAGGAAATCCTGGATATGAGGAGGCTGGAGGCAGCCTGGAATAAGGTCATCCAAAAGCATGATATGCTGCGGGCCATCGTCTACGATGTGGGATACCAAATCGTTCAGGAAACGGTTCCCCTGGTAAGGATTCCGGTCCTTGATCTGGGCGGGGAGGGGAATGACAGGGGCCGGGAAGCCTTGCGGGAAAGCCTGGCCCATAAGCAATACCCCTTGGGCCGGTGGCCCATGTGCGAGGTGGCGGTCAGCCTGGATGCCGAAAAATCGGTGGTCCATTTTTCAGTGGATATGCTGATCGCTGATTTTTCCAGTATGAACATTATCCTCAATGATCTGGAGCATTTTTACAGAAACCCTGAGGAGCCCATCAGCTACCCCACCCTTTACCGGGATAGTGTCATGTATCAAAATGACCGGAAGAGGCTGAATCCCCGGGAGCGGCAGGCTGCCGAAGCCTATTGGGAGCAAAAGCTTCCTTCTCTGGGCGAAGCCCCGGAGCTTCCGGTCATCAAGAAAACCGGACTGGCGGAGCATACGTTTTCGCAAAAAAAGCTGTTCCTGGAGAAGGAAAGGTGGCAGGCCTTCTGCGAGCGGGCCCAAGAGGCTCAGATTACTCCCTCCGTGCTGGTCATGGCGGCCCTGGCGGAAGTGACCGCTTTATGGTCCTCAAGCCATAAGTTCAGCATCAACACAACCATCTTCAATCGTCCGCCTCTTGCCGAAGATATCCAGCAGGTTGTGGGGGATTTTACCGATGTCATCGTTTCCTCCATCGATCTGGATTTCAGTATCCCCTTCAGCCAAAGGGCCCAGGCTATCCAAAAGGATCTTTGGGCAGATTTGGAACACAGCGCCCTGTCCGGGGTGGAAGTGCTCAGAAAAATGACCAAAGAACGTAAAAAGAATATCATTATCCCGGTGGTTTTCACAAGTACGGCAGGGATTGCCGGCAAGGAGGACGCCACAGTCCGCAGAAGGGTTCGGTATAAGATCAGCCAAACCCCCCAAGTGTATCTTGACTGCCAGGTAGCGGATGAAAATGGGGGGGCGAAAATAAATTGGGATGTCAGGGACGGGGTTTTTGAAGAGCCGGTGATCAACGATATGTTTGAAAGCTTTTCCCGCTTAATCAGCTCCCTTTGTGATCCTGAGCAGCAGGTTCTGGGAGACTATTTTCCAGTGGAATTGCCCCTGGGAACCAGGGAAGTGAGAAAAATCATTAACGCCACGGCCAGGGAGTATCCTCCCCGGATGATGGAGGAGGGGTTCCTTCATTCCCTGAGGCACTATCCCAACAAGACGGCGTTGATCACAGACCGGGAGGAGTTTACCTATGCATCCTTTTCCCGCTATGTGAAGACCGTGGTGGATCTGTTGAAAGAACAGGATGTGCGGCCCGGGGACAAAGTGGGCATCAGCATCGATAAAAACCAATGGCAGATCGCGGCGGTCGTAGCCGTCCTGTTGGTGAAGGGGACCTATGTGCCCATTGATGTCCACCAACCCTCTGCCCGCCGGAAAAAAATCATGAAAGGGGCCGGCATTAAAGTGCTGTTAACCCAGGATGAGGGCTGCTCCTCCCAGAAGGGCCGTCCCGCCCGGGAAGGCTGCTTTGTACAGGAAGGCTGCCCACCCTGGGAAGGCTGCACCACCATCAATCTGCACGGAGTGTCCTTGGGAAGTGAGCTTTTGGATGCCTTTACCTCCAGCCCTGATGCCCCCTGCGCTGCCACCTTCGACGCTGGTGCCCTTGGCTCTGCTGCTTCCGACGCTGGTGCCCCCGGCTCTGCTGCTTCCGGCTCTGCTACTCCCAGCCCTGCTGCCTCCGACGCTAATGCCCCTGACTCTGCTGCCCTAGGCTCTGCCTCCTCCGGCCCTGATTACGACCGGCCGGCCTATATTATCTTCACTTCCGGGACCACCGGAGAGCCCAAAGGGGTGGTGATTTCCCACCGGGCAGCTATGAATACCATTATGGATGTCAATCACCGCTATGGGATAGACGAATCCGATGTGTTTCTTTGCCTGGCCAATCTCTCCTTTGATCTGTCGGTCTATGATATTTTCGGCTGCTTTGCGGCGGGGGGCACCCTGGTTATGCCCGCTTCGTCACAGATCAGGGACCCCAAATATTTGTATGATCTGATCCTGCTGAACAGGATCAGTGTGTGGAACTCGGTTCCGGCGCAAATGCAGATGGTGGTCAATTATCTGGAATCTGTGGAGAGCATGAAGAAGAAAACCTCCTTGAGCAAGGTGTTTTTATCCGGGGATTGGATACCGGTCAACCTGCCTGAGCGCATTGGCGCCATGTTTCCCCAGGCCAGGGTGGTCAGCATGGGCGGGGCCACGGAGGCCTCCATTTGGTCGATTTATTATGATATTGCCAAAGGTGAAGTCTTTGGGAAAAGTGTTCCCTATGGGAAACCCATGGCCAATCAAAGGTTCCATGTGCTGAACGGTGAGGGGCGGCCCTGCCCGGATTATGTGGAGGGGAACCTGTATATAGCCGGTGACGGCTTATCCCTGGGGTATTTGAACGATGAGAAGCTGAACGGGGAAAAGTATGGCAGACTGCCGGCGACGGGGGAGAGAATTTACCGAACCGGGGACAGGGGGTACTACAGGCGGGATGGCAATATCATGTTCAGAGGCAGGGAGGCCGGTGATGAGCAGATCAAAATCCACGGCCACCGCATCGAGCTGGCTGAAATACGTACGGCCTTAACCGACTATCCCCTGATCGATTCAGCCCTGGCCCTGGCTGTAGGGACGCCCCCCGATGAATTGAAGATCAGTGCGGTGATGACGCCCAAGCGCAGGTCGGAACAGCAGGATATCGGGGCGGATGATCAGGAACTGGCCATGCTGGCCGCCGCGGGCCGGTTTTATGAGACAGGCATGGACGGGGAATTGCTGGAAAAATGGACGGCCAAATCGGAAGAAGTGGTGATCAGCGATATCTATCATACCTTCAAAGGCTTCGGGATCTTTGCGGAAGTGGATAAGCGCCATGCCTGGGAGGAAATCATTCAAACCATGAACATTCCCGAAAAGCTCCATAAGCTGACCAGATTATGGCTGCAGGTGCTGGTGAAAGAAGGGGTGCTCCGGGAAGAAGAGCAAACCTTTGCTTTGGTGGAACATAACCTTCACCTCAATTCCGGGGCCCTCTGGGATGAGTTCTACCGGATTGAAGAGGAGTTCAACTACAGCCGGGAATTTGTGGATTATCTGAAAAAATCCAGCGATGTGCTGCCGGAAATGATTCAGGGACAGGAAAACCCTCTCAACGTGCTCTTCCCCAAAGGGGATGTAGCACCGGCCATGGCGGCCTACCATGATAACAAAATCAATCAGATCCAGAATGGGATTGCGGTTAAGGAGGTTCTTTATCTGTGCCGGCAAGCCAACCAAAAAGAGCCGGGCCGGCCCTTCCGGATTTTAGAGGTGGGGGCGGGGGTGGGCGGAACATCCCTGGACCTGATTCCCCAGCTGGAGGGCCGGCAGGTGGAATATCATTTTACCGACCTGTCCGCCTTTTTTCTCAATCATGCCCAGGAGAATTTCCGCTCCTATGAATGGGTGAACTATGGGCTGTTTGACATCAATCAGGATTTTGCCCTCCAGGGCTATGAGGCCTTTTCCTTCGATTTGATTCTCTGCGCCAATGTTCTGCACAACGCCAGGGATATTCATGAGGTGATGGATAACCTGAAGCACCTGCTGGTGGACCGGGGAACCATGATCATTCTGGAGGAGACCCGCGTCAGCTACATGCTGCTGACCTCCATGGAATTTAAGGACGGACTGACCGGATTCCAGGACGAGCGGGGGGAGGAGCAAACCTTTTTCACCAGGGCCCAGTGGGAAAAGATTTTCAGCCGCCACGGCGGGGAGATTGTTTTTGAATTTCCCGGTCAGGACAGCAAGCTGGATATCTCCGGCCAAACCATTTATATCACCAGGTATGCCGGGGAGTATGAGCCCTTGGACAAAGGGCGGGTCCAGGAGCATTTAGCCAATACGGTTGCCCCCTACATGATTCCAAGCACCATGCTGGTGCTGCCGGCTCTGCCTCTGACGGACAATAAGAAAGTGGATATGGGCAGGGTAAGGGCCTATCTGGAGCAAAACCACCAAGCTTCCGGGACGGAGCCGGGAGAAAAAGCCCTGCCGGAAACGGAGCTGGAGAAGCGGATTGCCGCCATCTGGTGCCGGGAATTAAAAATAGCTTCCTTAGGCAGGGAGGACAATTTCTATGAGGTAGGGGGAGATTCACTTCTGATCGCCCAGGTGGTGGGCAAGATGGTGGAAGAGATCGAAGAGGCGGAAGGCTGGGAATGGAGCGCCTTGCTGACGGAGATGATGCAAACGCCCACGGTCAAAGAGGTCGCCGCCAAAATAGAGAGATTCTTCAGCCATAGGGACACCTTTATTGATCCCTCCCTGATCCAAATCAAAGACAGCCGGCTGCCCCGGGAGCAGTCTGTGGCCAAGGTGCTGTTCCATGCGGGAACAGGGACCCTCTCGGCCTATACGGATCTCATCGCCTATATTGAAAAGGACAGCAAAGAGGATGAAAGTGTCTTGGGATTTTCCTTTGGCAATGAGGTTGACTATATCTCCATGGAGACCCAGGATACCTTCAAGCTGCTGGGCAAAAAATACGGCAAAATTCTCAGCGGCTTAGGGTTTGCCAATTATATTCTGATTGGGCATTGTGTAGGCGGGGTGATTGCCCTGGAGGCGGCGGAGCATCTGCGGGAGTCCGGGCATCGGGTTTCCGATGTCACCTTGATCAGCGCCACCATTCAAATGCAGAAAGAGATGACCCACTACCGGGAGCTGCCCGACCAGGTGTATGCCCGAGCCTTGGAAACCAGCCTGGACAACGAGCTGCTGCTGGAACGCACCTTTGCCCGGCTGATTAACGCCAATGAATATGAAGCGGGATATACCACCCAAGAGGCGGATCTGGAAAGGTGCATTGAATTCCTGGTCAAAGAACGCCAGGGTGAGGTAAGCGCCGAAGCCTTGTGCTCTTTGGACGGTCCGTATCAGGAGATTGGGGATAACTTTAAGGAGCTGTCCAGAAAGCCGATTTCGGAAAGGCTGAACGATCTCTACGCCACCATTGAGCGGTCTGAGTCCAATTTAATGGAGCATGAACGGAGGATGCTCAATACCTTGTTTAATATTTTTTCCCAGAATTTCGGCTGCGTGGCCAGCCATGAGCCCAGACCCTATGGGGGGCAGGTGCGGTTGTTCTCTTGTGAACAGCAGGAAGGGAGCTTCTTCCGGGAGTTTTTTGGGGAGAACCTGGAGACCTGGCTGCCCTATCTCCAAGGGGAATACACCTATGAGGTGATCGCCGGCCAGCATTTTGATTGTATTGTTGAACCTAACCTGGAAAAGAACATCGGCAAGATCCTGGATTTCCGATACTAAAAGAGAAGAGGGGATTCTATGCACCGTATAGGGGTTTTAGGCGGCACGGGCGAAATAGGGAGCAGAATACTGAACCTGCTGAAGGATGAATACAGCCTGATGGCTTCCTATCATAGCCAATTCAGGCCGTCTGCCGCCGGTTGTGAGTATGTAAAGCTTGACATTGCCGATACTGAGCAGCTGCGACACTTCTGCCGGCAGTGCGATGTCCTGATCAATTGCGCAGGGGCTTCTTTCCTCAATGGGGAGAAGGTCGCCCGGATGGCTGCCGACTGGCAGGTCCCTTATATTGATCCCTCGGGGGAGGCCTTTCTGGAGGAGCGGCTGGCGGACAGAAAGCATGAGGCTGTCTTTGTGCTGTCCGCCGGCTATTTTCCGGGGATGAGCGGGCTGCTGATGCGGCATGTCTGCCAGTCTTTTGACACCCCGGAGACCATCAGCGGCCTGAGCGTAAGTGAAGAAATACCAAGCATGTCGGCTATCGAGGATTTTATTCTCACCAACTTATCCGGTTTTGGGACGGCGCTCAGCTATTATGAGCAGGGGGCTGTGGTCAGGGATGAAGGGGAAAGGATGGAAAGGATCAGGGGCAGGGAGTTCTGCTTTCAAAATTATCTGACCGTTGAAACGGCAAGGGTTGCTCAACGCTATGGGCTGCAGGAAGCCCATTGGTACCATTCATCCTTTGGCGACCAGGTGATCCGCAAACTGCAGGAGGCGGTCATCCAGTATAAGCTGGGGAGAGCTGGCTACAAAAGCATTGTCCGGGAGGTGATTGAGATATTCCGGCAAACCATGGCAGGCCGTGAACCCTTCAGCTATACAAGGATTGAGGGGCAGGGGCTGCTGGGGAAGGAGCGGGCCCTGATGAGGGCGGAGGCAGCCAGTCATTGCAGCAGCGAGATCAGCGCCATCATAGCCGCTTATGCAGCGAAAGCGGTTTTGGCGAAGCCTTTGCCCCCTGGCATCTATTACGCCATGGACATTATCAATATGGAGGAAATACTCAAGGATCTTGCTGAGCTGAAGGCAGAGATCCGGATCAATAAGGTAGTTTTGGAACAGGAGGTTGATGATGAGTATGAAGAAGGGGAGTTGTAAGCTGCACAGGATGGGGGAACCCCATGGCCCCAAGGTGCTCTTGATCCATGGGGCGGGATTTTATTGGCAAACCTGCTTTGCCAGGATCATGAGGGATCTGAAAGACCGGTATTGCCTCCTGATTCCGGAACTGGAAGGGCATACCGCCCACCCCAGGGAATACATGGTCTCGGTGGAGGAAACGGCCGGCAAGCTTGGCGAAGCTTTAGAGGGACTTAGGGTTGATAAGGTTCAGGCCATCTATGGGGTTTCTTTGGGTGCCAGTGTAGCGGTGGAAATGGCCATCAGGGGTAAGATCAAGGTCATGAACCTGCTCCTGGATGGGGGTCAGTATGAAGCGATGGGGGAAATGACGGAACAATACGCCAATATCATGGCCGATGCCTTTTTAAAACTGCTGGCCGGGGAACACCTCCCCTCCCCGGTTAAAGAAAATATGGGTTTTGCCGCCAACAATGATGTGGAGGTTCTCCAACCCCTCATTTACGGGCAGATAACCCGGGAAGCGCTGCTCCATGCCTTTTTAGCCGCTTACCGCTATGATCTGAAAGGGAAAAACGCCAGGGTGGAGGCCCGGGTCTCGGTGATGATCGGAGGCAATGAGATCTATGGGGCCCAGTTCACCCCCTTGCTGGAAGAAATCAGCAAACAGCCTCTTGATATCTATGAGTTTCCCAACCGCGGGCATGCGGAAGTGCTGAGCAAGGAGCCGGAGAAAATATCCCGGTTGATCAGGGAGATTTTGAATTATTGCTGATGTGGGGTATCTGCGTGAGATGATAAGCGTCTGGCGGGGATTGCCTGGCTGCCATACTGATACTGAAAAGGCCCAAAGGCGAAGCCCATGTGTCGATCCCGCCCGACACATGGGCTTTGTTAAAGCAGGTATCAGCCATGCCGTTTTAATTTTTCCCTCACAACAAACGGGGATATCAAGCTTAAACCGGAAAGCGGGGAGCATCTTATGAAAAAATACTATGAGAAAAACATCTCAATAGAAAGCAGCAAGGCAATTTATGAGATTGCCGGCCGCCTGTGCGATGGTGAAAAGGAAAATGTCTATTTATATGAAAACAAGGATTGTGTTTCCGTAGGAGTAGGGATATATTGCGAGATCATCGTTACTCCGGAGGAGATGGTTATGGAAAAGGAGAGTGTCAGACAGAGCATCAAGGTATCCGAGCTCTGCCGGGATCTTGATAAGCTGTTTAAATCTGTGGCTGTTGATTCCTGGCGAGCCTATGGAATTGCCAACTTCGGGTTGGCCAGATACCTATATGATCTGAACAGGGGAGGGGAAACAGAGGAACTCTTTCATTTCATCATACCCGATAAAGAATACAGGGTCCATCAGGATAGAATTCTGTTGCGTGCTCTTAATGAGGAAGATATAGAAAGGATGGAGAAAAATATCGTCAATGTATTGCAAAACAGGGCAGGAGAAGAAAATGCCATACTTTATGATGGGCAAGAGATCTTGTTATTTGATCAAGAGTATTATAAAGAGATCGTCGAACTTGGGGTTAAAGAGATCAGGAATAAAAAATATCAGAAAGTTATCTTATCCAGAAAGATTCCGGTGCACCATCGATTGGATATGCTGCAGACCTACCTGCAGGGAAGACGCGGAAACACGCCGGCCAGGTCCTACTATTACAGATTTCCCGAGTTAGAGGTGGCAGGCTTCAGTCCGGAAACCATCGCTGAAGTGGATGATGCCGGTACCGTTTATACATTTCCCCTGGCCGGGACCAGAGCTTTGCTTAATGATTCGGAAACCAATAACTATTTAAAAGAGGAATTGCTGCACGATGCCAAGGAGGTCGCCGAACATGCCATGTCGGTAAAGTTGGCTGATGCAGAGCTGGAACAGGTGTGTGAACCGGGTTCGGTAGCGGTAATCGAGTTTATGTCGGTGATTGAACGGGGAACTGTGCAGCATTTGGGTTCCCGATTAAGAGGAAAGCTCAGGGCGGAATACAATTCATGGCATGCCTTTTGCAGCCTGTTTCCGGCGGTCACGGCTTCCGGAATCCCCAAAAAAGAAGCAATCGAAGCCATTGGCAGGATGGAAAAGGATGCCCGCAATTTGTACAGTGGCGGTGTGTTAACCTATGATGACAATGGAACCTTGGATGCGGCGCTGGTATTGAGAAGCATAGTTCAGGATTCGGAGGAAACATGGGTTAGAGTAGGAGCCGGAATTGTGGAAATGTCACATCCGGCAAGAGAGTTGACGGAAACTCAGGAAAAGGTCAGCAGTGTGGCAGGGCAATTGGTTAAAGAAGGTTAATTGACGCGGACCCAGACCAGCAGGTAGAAAAGGGGCCCCTTTTCCGTGCGGTCAATATAGAGGAGCCGTCCCCCCGTGCAGCTGGCAAAGACATAGCCGTGGGCTTCTGCGTGTTCCAGCAGGGGAGAGATATCCTGGGGGCACAGTGAGAAAAGGTCCCGGGTGGTGATACAGGTGCGGATGAAGCGGCCCCCGGGCTGGTAATAGGCGCGGCCACTCAGGGGGAGCTGAAACTTCTCCACATAATGAATAAGGGCGCCCAAGCCAATCTGAATGTCGTAAAGCTCCGGTCCTTTTCGGCTGTTCAGTTCCTCCAGGGGGATGGTGGCGGATACATAGGTGAAGGGAAAATGCTTTACCCACTGCTCCACCCCGCAGTCGGGGAGAAAGCCCTTCTTCCGGTTAATTGCCGCTACCGCCCAGGTGGGGGGCCCTTCGAATTCCTCCACCTTATTGAGAATCCGTACCCCGCAGCTGGCGTAGATCCGGGTCTCCTGCATGCGGGAAAGCTCCAGCCGGATCATCTCCATTTCCCGCTCCAGCTCCCCTTCCCGAGCGGCCAAAAGCTGGTTGTACTCCCCGATGCTGCCGGAGGAATCCCGTATGGATTCCAGCTGCATGCCATAGGTGCGCATTTCTCTGGTCAACAGGGCGGCAAGGGCATCGTTTACAGTGTAGTCGTAATAGCCGTTTTCCCTCACCTTGGGGTTCAGCAGCCCGATCTCCCGGTAATGCCGGATGGTCTCCGGTGTTACGCCGATGCAATCCGCCAGTTTGCGAATGGTGACTTTCATAAATAATTTCACCTCCGGGTATTGACTCTGTGGTTGCCCCATAGTATACCATATATTTCACAAAGTCGTATAGTCTATACGGCCAAAATTAGGAGGTAGAAGATGAAAAAGAAAAAGGTTATCTCAATTCTAGCGGTTTTATTGTGCCTGACGCTGGGGCTGTCGGGTTGTACCGCTGCTCCTGACGGTGCCAAAAGCTCAGCTCAGGAGAAGGGGGGGATAGTCCCCGGGGACTATCTTGGCGTGGGCAATGGCCGCAACGGCCCCATCGTGGTTAAGGTCACACTGGGGGCGGACAGCATCGACGCCGTTAAGGTTGTCAGTGAAAAGGAGACTTACAACACCGGTTCCGTGCCCATTAAGCAATACCCTGAGCTGATCGTGCAGAATCAGACCCTGGATCTGGATGTGGTGAGCGGGGCCACAATCAGCAGCGCCGCCTTCCTGAACGCCGTCAGGAATGCCATCACCCAGGCGGGGGGCGACCCGGCCAAGTTTGCGGGCAAGGTTGCCGCCGATGTGCCCCATGAAGACACCACCGCCGATGTGGTGGTGGTGGGAGCGGGGGGCGCCGGCATGACCGCCGCGATCAGTGCGGCCAATGAGGGAAAGAAAGTCATCCTGCTGGAGAAGCTTGGCATTGTGGGCGGTACCTCTAATTATTCCATCGAGAGCTTTGGGGCCATAGGGGATAAGACCCATGTCGCCCTGGGCAGCGATGTGACCCCGGAGGAACAAGCGGCAACTTTAACAAAGCAAAACCCTAAAGGAACGGCGGAGGCCTTCAGCGTGCTGACCGGCAACAATGGCGCGGCAGCGGACTGGCTGCGCAGTATCGGCGCACAACTGACGGTGGCGGGCGGCCAGATCAGCTCCACCGCTTCCCGCGAGGTGGGTGAGTTTGGCAACACCATCGTGTCGGCCCTTAAAGCGGAATGCGAAAAGGCCGGCGTGGACGTGCGGGTCAACAGCAAAGCCACTGAGCTGGTGATGAAGGACGGGGCTGTGGACGGGGTCAAGGTTTCCACCAAGCAGGGTGACTACACCATTTCCGCTAAAGCGGTGGTCATCGCTTCCGGCGGGTTTGGGGCCAACAAGGAGATGGTGGCCGAATATGCCCCCACTCTGAAAGATTATAAGAGTTCCTGCTCCCCCGGCGGGACGGGAGACGGTCATTTGATGGCTCAAACTGCGGGTGCGGATCTGAAAAATATGGATTATATCCGCGTTAACTTCACCTATACCACCGCGGAGAACGGCTACTTCTATTATATGGGCAGTTTGTTCAACACCGGCGCGATTTTCGTGAACAAGGATGGCCAGCGTTTTGTGAACGATCAGGGCGGATATGGGGTAGGTCCCCAGGTCGTTGCCCAGGGCGGCAGCGGCTGGGCGGTCTTCGACAACTCCCTTGTGGCGGGTGTCAAGGATGTGCGTGAGTACGAGAAGCTGGGCCTCTTTGTGAGTGCGGACAGCATTGAGGAGCTCGCGGACAAAATCGGCGTGAACAAGGAGAACCTCGTTAAGACCATCAACAACTACAAGGGTTATGTGGCTGCCGGCAAGGATGAGGAGTTCGGCCGCGCCATGCTGAACATGACCTTTGATGAGGCGCCCTACTATGCCTCCCTCATGACCTGCCGCGTGCAAGGCACTTTCGGAGGTATTGACACGGATGTAAATACCCAGGTGCTTAAAGCTGACGGAACTCCTATTCCCGGGCTATTCGCCGCCGGTGAATGCGCTAACGACGGGACTTGGGGAGCCAACCCGGCCGCTGTGAACCTTGTGTTTGGCCGCATTGCGGGCCAGAATGCTGCTGCCTATGTCAAATAACAGCGGAATCTGCTGATTTCATTTCGTAATGCAAAAAGGACAGGGCGAATCCAGCTATTTTCTGGGTTGCCCTGTGGCTTTAGGATTATATCGAAGCCACCGTTTATTCGGTGGCTTGCGGTTTTTTCGTGGTTTTCGTTTCGTCATCAGTTGAAGTGGGCAAAATAGTTAAAGAGATATCCTGGGCCTCAATATACTCACTTTCTCCCTTGCGTTGAGCATCTTGAAGCTGATTGATTGCAGTTGTAACTGCGTTGAAAAGTGCAAAATACATTTTTTTGTAATCCACCATGCCGACCACCTTTTTGCTCCGTTATCGGAGCAATCATAACATGATTATCCTCTATAATCAAGGTGAATGTGCTCGGAAATCGGAACAAAGAAAGGTTTATGGCTATGGGACAAAACATCAAAGCGGATAAAAGTTTTGGGGATAATATTCGCAAATGGAGAAACGCCAAGGGTATGACTCAGGAGGAACTTTCAAGCCAATTGCAGATACATGGCTGCGATATTTCCCGGGGAACACTGGCCAAAATCGAGGCGGGTATCAGGCATATTTCTGTTGATGAGTTGCAGGCTATAAAGATAATCTTGGAGATTACTTACGAGGATTTTTTTGCAAAGTAAAATGAAATAGCTATAAAAAGTAAAAAATATAGCCTTTCCAATACAGACGGTTGGAAGGGCTATATTATATTGATAGGTTAAAAATGTCATTAATGTAATTATTATGATCATTTCCGAGGGGCAATACTTAATCTAAATAATACCTCATTGAAAATGATAAGTCTAGTATTTTTTGAATTTCCTTCTATACTTGAGGATGTAACTTAAGGGTGTAAATTCAAGGGATAAAGGAGTCTATCATGCTGAATCAAAAGGAAAGTGATGAAAGAAAGCATCTGAGCGGAGTGCAGAGAAAGCTGGAAGCGGCGCTGGAACAAATGCAAGCGACGATAGAGAATTATTCCCGGGAAATATTAGAGACCAAGCGGTATATCTATGAAAACCATCTTGACCTTGCCGAAAAAGCGGCCAATAGAATCGCTGTTCATGATAGCGTCGCCTTTGGGGAAAAAGCGATCAAAGAACGGGGGAAGCTGCAAAAACTGATTCAATCCCCCTATTTCGGAAGAATTGACTTTGCTGAGACGAAGGGAAGTAAAGAAGAGACATTCTATATTGGCATCCATGCTTTTGCCGATCCTGTCACAGCTTACAACATTATTTTCGACTGGCGGGCGCCTGTCTCCAGCATGTTCTATGATTTTGAAACCGGCCCGGCTTTTTATGAGGCTCCTGCCGGAAAAATTGCTGGGGTGCTGACCCTCAAACGGCAATACAGAATCAGGCACACTCAGATGGAGTATATGATTGAAAGCTCGTTGAATATCGGTGACGAGATTTTGCAAAAGGAACTGAGCCGGAATTCCGACGACAAGATGAAGAACATTGTGGCAACCATCCAAAGAGAGCAAAATGCCATCATCAGAAATGACAGTGCCCAAGTCCTGATCATACAGGGGGCGGCAGGTTCCGGAAAAACCTCCATAGCCTTGCACCGGGTGGCATTTTTGCTGTACCGCCATAAAGAGACGTTAACCGCAAAGGATCTCCTGATTATTTCTCCTAATAAAGTATTCGGCAACTATATCTCCAATGTGCTGCCGGAATTAGGGGAAGAGAATATGGCGGAAATAAGTTTTGACGATATTGCCGCAGGTCTGCTGGGAAAGTACCGCTATGAGAGCTTTTCTGAACAAGTCGAAAGTCTGTTGGAGGATGAGGATGCCGAAAGGATTGCCAGAATTGAGTTTAAGGCTACCAATCTCTTTGTGGACCAACTCCAATCCTATTTGGAAGAGGCGGAGGAAGAATATTTTGTTCCCGAGGATCTGGCTTTCGGAAGTTTTTTTGCTGCCAAAGAAAAGCTGCTTTCCGAGTATCGCGCTCTGCAAAGGCTGCCCGTCAAGAAACGGCTGCGCAAAATAGCAGACGATCTCATGGAAAAATATAAAAGAAATACCGGCCGAAGGATGGACTCCGCAGTATCCCGCCAAATAAGAGACAGGGTGCAAAAAATGTTCCGCTTTGCCGACACCCTTTCCCTGTATCAAAATTTCTATCACGCCATCGGCCGGGAGGAGTTGTTCTGCTTCAGCCGTAAAAATACCTTTGAGTTCTGTGATGTGTATCCCTTTATTTATGTGAAACTGTATTTTGAAGGAGCGGAACAGGATTATAAGGGCATAAAGCATTTGTTGGTTGATGAGATGCAGGATTATACCCCTATTCAATATGGGGTGTTGGCGAAGCTGTTTTCCTGCAACATGACTATTTTGGGGGACAGCTATCAAAGCGTCAATCCTTACAGTTCCTCCTCAGTGGAAAAAATCCAGCCCTACTTTGCCGGATGTCAGGCTATGGAGTTGTGCCGGAGCTACCGTTCAACCCTCGAAATCAGCGGGTTAGCCCAAAAGATTTTGGAGAACAAAAAACTGATTCCCATCGAGCGGCATGGCCAGGTGCCCACCATAACCGTATGCCGGACTCCCAAGGAGCAGCTGGATAAGATACGGCATTTGCTCGACCAGTTCAGACAGTCCGGGCATGCCTCCCTGGGCATTATCTGCAAATCCCAAAAACAGGCCAGGCTTCTTTTCGAACAACTCCGCACCGCTTATGACGCGATGGTTTTATTGAGCTTTGACAGCAGCGAGTTTCAGGATGGCATCGTGATTACTTCTGTACACATGGCAAAGGGACTTGAATTTGATCAGGTGATCGTCCCCGATGTGGCCGATGAGCTTTATAAAACACAAATGGACCGCAGTCTTTTGTATATCGCCTGCACAAGAGCCATGCACCAATTGGATTTAACCTGTTGCGGCGAGAAAACGGGGTTTTTGAACTGAAGCCGGTTGGGTATTGGCCATCGTTCTATACGGCAAGTATATATGGCAAGTATGTACGGCAAGTATATATGGCAAGTATGTACGACAAGCATATATGGTAAGCGTATACGGCAAGCATGTTTTGGTGTGCATTTTATGGAGCGGTTATTGAGAAAAGATTTTTCCCGTGCCTGATATTGACAGATAAAAAGGCAGAGAGTATAATGACTTTAAATTCAATGATTTTATAGTCAATAATTTTGGAGTCAATAAACTATGAAAAAAAGCAACCGCCAACTGCAAAAAGAGCAGACGAAAGAGGCCCTTCTGAAGGCGGCTTATCAGCTATTCGCTAAGCAGGGCATTATGAATACCCGCATGTCCGACATTGCCCAGGCGGCAGGAGTATCTCACGGTACGGTATTCGCCCATTTTCAGACCCAGGAAATGCTGATCACGGAAGTGATCGAAACCTATGGAGAGAGGATTGCCCGGCGTACCCATGAGGCGGCAGGCACCTGCGAGCATATGGAAGAACTTCTGGCGGCACATCTGGCCGGAATTGGGGAATTTGAACCTTTTTATGCCAGGCTGGTGATTGAGAACCGGCTGTTGCCGCCTGAGGCAAGGGATGTCTGGGTTTCCATTCAATCCGCTATTTCCTTTCACTTCAGCCAGGTGGCCCAGCGGGAAATAGGGTCGGGTCAAAGTATCGACCTTCCCCTCTATTTCCTTTTCAATACCTGGGTAGGGTTGGTTCACTATTATCTGGCCAACGGCGATTTGTTTGCCCCGGAAGGCAATGTGGTCGGCCGTTACGGTGACACCCTGGTGGATCATTATATGAAGATGATCCGCAGGGATGGGGGTAAAGGATGGGAGTAAAGGAGGGGGGAGGGAATGATGGCCAAAACGCCCCAGGTCCTTAAAGGGCGATCATGCTACGGGCATCTCGGCGGAACCTTAGGGGGAAGGCTGTTTGAGCGGCTGGTGGAACTGGGCTGGTTCGAGCAGGAAAAGTCTACGGTTTACTTATTGACGGAGCGGGGTAAACAAGGGTTTGAGGAATTAGGGGTGGACATTTATGAGAAAAGAAGGTAACAATTCTGCAAAATCCGCTGATGATCTTGTTGATGCTCTTTTAGATAGTTGAATTTCTAAATTAAGAATTTGAGAAAGAAGGATTGACCATGAAAACCTGTATTGCCTGTGGTATGCCCATGACGAAAGCCGCCGATTATGCTTTGGGGGACGAGAGCAAGGATTATTGTCTCTACTGCGCGAGGCCCGACGGCTCCATGCAGTCTTATCCGGAGAAAGTGGAGGGGATGACGGATTTTCTCATTCGCACTCAAGGTCTGGACCAAGAGGCGGCCCGGCAGACGGCCATCCGCACCTTGAGCAAGCTCCCGGCGTGGCAGGATCGGGAAATAACGTCTTGTTAGACCTGACAGCACTGAACGAACAGGGATAGGCTTTGATTTTAAGGCATAGGCTTAAATGCACTGGAGTGGCTTTAAGCAAAAAGGTCTGTCCGAAATTGGTACGCGCGTACCTATTTCGGACAGACCTTTTATAAACCGAAGTGCAAGGAGATTTAAGTTAGGCCCGGCCTAGGCAATCTGATGATGTTTAAAGCAGCGATAGGCAGGGGGGCAGCAGGACACTGAGGGCCACCGCAAACAGGGGCGGAAATACATAGGGTTTGAAACCAGTCCCAGCAATCCATACTGAATGAGGTCAGGTTTTTTCTACTGGTTTCACTTGGCTGCTTGATATCGACCATTACTTTAAGGTAAGCTAACAACGTTTGCCAAAGGAGCCGGGGAACCACAAGCATTGGTGTTTCAATTCCTCATAGGTAAGCTAACAACTGTGTTGGAGAGCAGTTGATATTTACGGAGAGCCAGTGTTTCAATTCCTCATAGGTAAGCTAACAACTCGGCCAAGACGGGCATCCCCCAAAGTGATATAAGGTTTCAATCCCTCATAGGTAAGCTAACAACGGACCGCGAGGACTTGGATCGCCTGTTAATTGACGGTTTCAAACCCTTTAAGGATTGATAAGAAAATAAGAACAAAAGACAACCTATCCGGGCCTTTTTTATAGTATATATCTGGGGCTTCCGGCTCCAGATGGCAAGGTGTTCCGTGTTCCCATAAACTTAGCCAATATGCATGCTCCCTTGCATTTTCCTTCAAACAAGCTATAATTAGTAATAGGTGGAAATTAAAAAGTCGCCGTGACCTGAAAGTGTTGGAGCACTTCCAGGCACGAGCAGGTGGAACAGCACCTACACGTAACAGTCCAGCTGTCCACGACGACATTCTTATTATACAATGCCGCCCCTTTCTGCACAAGCAAGCTGCCTGTGCCGCGGGTGAAGTGAGTGTAATGAGGTGCCGGCAGGGAACAGAGCAGACTGTGCGGCTTCACGCAGCAGGAGATTCAGCCTATTCCTGACCCAGGCAGCGGAAAGGAATTGTTCGCATACCGGTTATGCGGACCGCTTTTCTGTTCACAGCCGGTTTGTTTCCGGTTGAGTGGGGTTAGGTGTTAGGATTCAGCAGATAACGAAGCATGGCACATGTGTAGGGTAGAAAAACCTCGCATATGTGCTTTTTAATTTCCCCTATCAAAGCAGACGGCAGGACCGGGCCAGGGCCCGGAGCCTTGCCGCTGCTTGAAATAGGGGGTATAGAGGAAAATGACGGACTATAAAAAGATGTATTTTCAACTGGCGGCTAAGGTTGCCGATGTCATGGACATCCTTTTAAAAGCACAGCGGGAGGGTGAGAAGGAATACATGGATGGGGAGCCGTTTCCTGAGGGGAAAGTCATGGTCATTCAAGATGAAAGCTGTGAGTGTGAATAAGGAAGTCTTGGCTCTGATTAGTAAAATGCCGGAAACCGGGTTTGTCCCCAAATGCGACAACGTTGTCGTGTTTGGGGACATGTTTTTTGGACATGTTTGTGCCGGCCGTCCCTCGCACCAGTTTTTTTAAAGGAGCCTTCTTCCTGAAAAAATAGACCTCCCAGAAAAGAGGTCTAAAGATTGTTTTGAATCCGCTCTAGTTCAGCTACTATAAAATTAAAATCAAATTCAGGGATTTTTCCCATGAAACCATCTCCTTTGATTAATTGGCTTAAGTCTGATTTCATCAGAGGATCAGCAGGCTTGGCGGGTGGCGGGGAAGGTTTGATAGAGGCTTTATAATTGTGGAAAAATACGGTAGAATAGGCTTAGGGGGTGAAGCTATGCCGGCGATTAATGAGATTATGGCTAAACGTGACCAAATTCTATCCACAGCAGCTCAATACAAGTTTTTTAATGTGAGGCTGTTTGGTTCTGTACTGAGAGGGGAAGAAAAGACGGAAAGCGATATAGACTTTTTGGTTGAGTGCGGCGAGGATTGTTCTTTATTCGATTTAATCTCCCTTAAATATGATCTTGAAGAAATCCTGGGCAGAAAGATAGATGTGGTCACTCCCGATTCTGTTCATTGGACGTTAAAAGATAAGATTCTCCAGGAGGCCAGGCCTATATGAAAGATGACAAGGTCTATCTTCACAGTATTCTGGAGAGCATTGTAAAGATTGAAACATATACGATCTCAGGAAAAGAGGAATTCATGACATCAGGAATTATCCAGGATGCGGTGATTCGGAATCTTGAAATTATTGGTGAAGCGGCAAAGCGGGTTTCCCAAGGGCTTAAGAAGCAAACGCCTGAAATTCCATAGAGGCAAATGGCCGGACTTCGTGATGTGTGATCCATGATTACATGGGCATTAGTTTAAACATTATAGGAATGTGGTGCGAAATGAGTTGCCACAGCTCAAACGAAAGATGGTGGAATGCTTGGAATAAGCACTGGATGATTTTGTTCAGTGCTTAATGCCATTTAGGGCTGGGCTATGAGAATGATGCAAACTCAATGCCCGATGGGCGATTATGTTTAGGGGGAGCAGGTAATGATTTATTTTGAGACGCCAAGGTTAATTTTTCGTGACTGGAAGGAACAGGATCTAAGGGAATTCAGAATGATGAATAAGGATTCAAGGGTGATGAGATATTTCCCCGAAACCCTTACAGAGCAGGAAACCGATTCACTCTATGAGAAGATTGGCGATGAACTCAGTTTGGGATATGGACTTTATGCTGTGGAAACCAAACACAATCATGAGTTTATCGGGTTTATAGGCTTTCATAGAGCAACATTTGAGGCGGCATTCACTCCTTGTGTGGAAATAGGATGGCGGCTTAACTATGCGGCATGGGGAAATGGCTATGCTACTGAAGGGGCAAAAGCATGTTTGGACTATGGATTTAATAGCTTGGGATTGGAGAAAGTCTATAGCTTCACGGCGAAAGTTAATCTTCCATCGGAAAATGTGATGAAGAAGCTTGGTATGAAAAAGGTTATGGAATTTAAACACCCCCATGTTGCTGAGAATAGTCCTCTATCTGAACATGTTCTTTATATGTGTCAATTGAAAGGTTAGCTCACTTAAGGGTAAATGGGGTTGGCAGCTAGAATGGTGTCCGGCCTGCTGGTATAGGGTAATAAAATAGACGGAAGCAGAGCGGTTCAAGGGAGCGGAAGCAACTGTCTTAAAGGTATAGAGTGGCTTTATAACAGAGGTCTGTCAGAAATTAGCAGAGCGTACTGCTTTCGGACAGATACCTCCGGGTATTGATTCTGTGGCTGCTTCATCGTATACCGTATAGTTCACAAAACCGTATAGTCATAGGGGCAAAGCCGGGAGGGAGAAGGATGAAAGAATCAAGGTCCTGTCCTGTCTGGTTCGGGATAGTTGGAATAGTTGAATAGGAAGGCTTAAAGGACTGCTGTCTTTGATTTTAGTGTTCCATATGCTAACATTATCAGGAAGGGTAGGGGACGGGCGGATGTTAGAAGGGCATGGGTTAGGTTTAATTATGTGAATTTGCCGTCGGTATGGAGTAAGGTAAGGATGCTCTGGGTCTTTAGTCTGCCTATGAGGGATTGAAACATCGTGGTCGTTGTCGGTGCAGTCTTCATGACGTTATGTTGTTAGCTTGCCTATGAGGAATTGAAACGTGGTTGTTAATTCAGGCCATACCGAGGAAGGATGGGGAGTGGCAGAAAATGAATTTAGAGATTTATTTTAAACCTTTGAGGGAACCGGTTGTATTGCCTATTCACTATAATTATTTGGTTCAGGCAGCGTTATACAATTCCATTGATCAGGAGCTGGCGGCTTTTTTGCATGAGAAGGGCTATAGCGACGGAAACCGCGCCTTTAAGATGTTTTGTTTTTCTTTAATCCAGGGTATGTATCAAATGGATAGGGTGAATAAAAGGATTGCTTTTGAAGGAGAGCTGAAGTTGACGGTATCCTCTCCGTTGCAGGATTTTTGTCAGTCCCTGGTCAATGTGCTGCTTACAAAAGGGGTTATGCGCTTAGGGCCCCAGGAGCTGGAGATCGATAGAATAAGTGCCGGTCAGTATAAGGTGAGAGAAAATAAGGTTATGGTGAGAACCCTTTCCCCGGTGGTGCTGTACAGTACGCTGCTCAGGCCGGATGGCAGGAAGTATACGGTCTACTTTCAACCGGGGGAAACGGATTATAGCCGTTTATTCAATGAAAATCTGCGCAAGAAATACCGGGCCCTTTATGGATCAGAAGGACCGGAAGGGGAAGTGGAAATACGACCGCTGGGTATACAAAGGATGAGGATCGTCAATTATAAAAACACGGTAATTAAAGGGTATGCCGGTAAGCTGTTTTTATCGGGGCCGAAAGAGCTGCTTCAATTGGCCGTCGATGGAGGAATAGGAAGTAAGAACAGCCAGGGGTTTGGGTGTGTGGAGATTATCAATGGATAGTAAACGTCGTCGCTGGGTCTGTCCGAAATAGGTACGCGCGTACCTATTTCGGACGGACCTTTTCCTGGCAAAGTGATACTGGAGTTTAGTATTAAAGAGTTTACTTTTTCAACAATCCCAGAATTTCGATTTTGATCTAATCCCTTGCTGTGCTAATATTAACATGAGAGATGGGCCTGATTTCGATTTAGATAAACTAGCCGGTTTATTACTTCTACCACTAGATTAGGGGGAGGATAAAAGGCTAGGTTTTAATCGTAGCTCTTGTCGTCGATGTGCAGTGAGGTAAAAATGCCCGGGGATCGACGACAAAGAATATGGCTAAATAAGCGGGCTAAGAAGAGAAGTGCTGATTTGGTTAATTTTGGTCAATGGCTGTAATGGCTTATTTAATGCTGGTGAAATGGGTTGTTAGCTTACCTATGAGGGATTGAAACCCTGAAATACAGCGAGGGAAAGCCGGTTGAGTAGTGTTGTTAGCTTACCTATGAGGGATTGAAACCGTGTTCGAAGCTTGAGCTTGACCGCGCACGTTTCGTTGTTAGCTTACCTATGAGGGATTGAAACACAGTATCGTATAACTTCCTGACGCACACTTGGCACAGGTTGTTAGCTTACCTATGAGGGATTGAAACCCTCTATCCTTGGCATCTCTCCGCGCTCCGCCATCGTTGTTAGCTTACCTATGAGGGATTGAAACTTCATATTTGTCTGTATCCCATGCTGCATATAAGCGTTGTTAGCTTACCTATGAGGGATTGAAACATGGGCAGTGGTGGAGAAGCAATTGTCACCCGTGGTAGTTGTTAGCTTACCTATGAGGGATTGAAACGATGATAACATCTCTTTTCTCCTTTCGGCCTCTTCCGTTGTTAGCTTACCTATGAGGGATTGAAACTTCCTGCAGCCCGTTTAGTTAACGGCCTAAGGTTCATGTTGTTAGCTTACCTATGAGGGATTGAAACATCGCGCCGGGCGGCCCTCAAGGCTTCATTCGAAAGTTGTTAGCTTACCTATAAGGAATTGAAACCACCTACTAACTAAATATATGGTTTAACCAATTCCGTTGTTAGCTTACCTATAAGGAATTGAAACAAGAGTACCAGGGGACGGATGAGGTCTCTCCGGAGTTGTTAGCTTACCTATGAGGGATTGAAACGCAAGCTGAACGGCTGCAGCAAGTTTCTCATCGATAGTTGTTAGCTTACCTATAAGGGATTGAAACAGCCAGGGCACCGTCGAAATCAATCTTCCCATCCACGTTGTTAGTTTACCTATGAGGAATTGAAACTGCCAAGTATCGATCATTCCATTCCAAGCTTAACTACGTAGAAGGAAAGGTCTGTCTGAAATCAGTACGCGCATACTAATTTCGGACAGACCTTTTTATGAATGAAGGAGGGTCTGGGGATAGTTCAACTGTTTCAAGTGAGAGTACTTTTCGACAATAACCAATTTCTTGACAAAAGCCACCGTCTATTCGGTAGTTTTTCATCAACTGAAGCGGGTAAAATAGTTCGAGAAACATCCTGTGTCTCAATGTATTCACTTTCTCCATCACGCTGGGCATCCTGAAGATGATTGCTTACGACGATTTTTTTATGAAGTGAAATTAGAATTACTGGCTTTATGGTTGATTTGGTACGGGTAAATGGTTTTTGGCTTACTTTGTGAGGGCTTGAAATTGGTAATCTCTCATCCGCAGGTATCAATCCTTATAACAGTTATAGGCTGAGAGAAAAGTCTGTCCGAAATCGGTACGCGCGTACCAATTTCGGACAGACTTTTGTTTGCTAAAAATTGCTTTGGTAATAGTTTTATGCTTTGGCCTAAGTCTATCTGGTAGAACCATAAAAGATATGGAAACACTTTGAAACACCTCCTTTTTTCGTTTATTTAAAACCACATTAAGGAGGTATGAGTATTTTTTTGTAGAATATTTTACCATGGAAGAGATTTGATGAATGTTTTAATAAATGGAATTTTTCGAGGGAGGAACATAGATGCTCAAAGAGCTCAATAAAACTGTTTACAAATGCAGATTAATCACGCCAATGTTTTTATACGGCAGATCTAATGAACCAGAATTGCGGGCTTCTTCGCTGAAAGGGGCAATGCGCTTTTGGTGGAGGGCGATTAATAGAAATTTATCTTTGGATGAACTGAGAAAAAAGGAGGCTTCCCTTTTTGGAAGTAGCAATATTGACATAGGTAGATCTCCTGTAAATCTAAGATTAATTTCCAAAAGTATAGTAACGAGAAGAGAAAATCTTTTGCCTCATAAAGATAAAGGAATATCGAGTGCGTTTGTGCCCGGTTCTGAAATAGATATTATTCTAAGCGATTTTTTACCAAGCTCCGAACATACTTATTATGAACATTTACTTGAGACCACATTATTGTTGGGAGGAATAGGGAAAAGAGTCAGACGTGGATTCGGCTCCATATTGATTTTGGAAAAAAATAATGAGGAGTATGTTACACCTAAAAATATAGAGGGAATTTCAGCTTTAATAGCTCTTGTTAATGAAGAATGTGAGGTCAAACGAGAGGAGAACAAACTATCTTTTTTCGGTACTTTTCCAAGTGAATATCCTTACATAGAGACTGTAGAAATCGGTAAGTCCTATTCCGATTACAATAATTTGCTAAAGAAGATTGGACAAGTTTCTCACCAGGTTTGTTTGGATGGCGGCTCAGAATACACAGGATTTGCACACTTTGATAAGAGGCTAGCTTCTCCTGTATATGTTTCTGTAATCAAACTGGGAGAGAATTATCATCCTTTGGTTACGACGTTACACGTTGCTTTCCAAGAGGGCTTTCATCCTGTTGGAAAAAACAAGCAAAGGGAGTTTAAGGAGGCGATTCTATGAATAAAACGCTTTTTTTATTCACCCTGGGCCCCGTACAGTCCTTTATTTTTCAGGCACGTAAAACCCAGGATCTTTACGCAGGCAGTTACTTGCTTTCTCACCTTGCGGATATTGCTGTTAAAAAGACAATTGAGTTAGGCGGCGAAATCATATTTCCTGATCCGCATAAAAGATCTATTCCTAATCGGCTTTTAGCTTATTTCTCTGAAAGCGACAACGAAAAGCTTAAAGCTATAGGACAGTCGATACAAGGCGCTGTACAACACGAGTTTCGGACTATAGCCAATGGAGTCCTAGCAAGTTTTTCTTTAGAAGAATCTACTGAATTCAAGGAACAGATAGCGCAACATTTGGAATTCTATTGGTTATTTCAGCCATGGGGCCAATCGGATTATCTTGATAATTATCGGAGCATTATAGCGGGATTAAGAACCATAAAGGGTACAAAAATATTTGAGCAAATAACTGAAGCACCTGGGAAGAAGTGTTCCGTCAGCGGCGAACATAATATTGTATTCTACCGAAAAGATAGAGGCGGAGAAAGAGGGCCTACCGGATCGGCCTTGCCCCGGAGTTTTCCGATTCGTTTGATAGATGATAATGAAGGGTTGGACGCAGCGAACTTTATAAAACGCTGTTTAGGCCCATATTTTAAGGAAGATTTTGATAGCAGTTTTCCGTCAACTGCTCGGATTGCATTGATGGAGGCAGGAGAACGGCTGAAAAAGGAAAGACCGGATCACCAAAGGATTTGGAAAGGTGTTGAAGAGTTGGCCCTATTTAAGCTGGTAGAAAATTCTTCCGCTGAAGAAAAATCAGACAGCTTAAATAAAGAAACCATTCAAGCAGCCGCGTTAATAAAGGAGCATAAAATTCATTGCTCCCCTTATTACGCCATTATGCTTTTTGATGGAGATGATATGGGGAAATGGTACGGGGAACCTCATTTAAAAGCGGGGGTTTCTCAATATGACTTCCATAGTGCATTAAGCGCCCGGATGGTTGATTTTGCCGATGAGGTGCAAAAAATACTTATTGAACCCAGGGGTAGAGTTATTTATGCGGGAGGGGAAGACTTTTTAGGGTTCATCAATATAAACTATCTTTTAAAAGTTATGGTTGAGTTGAGAGAGCGGTTTGGAAGATTGAATATCCAGGAATATACAGAAGATAGACCTACGTTTTCTGCGGGAATAGCGATTGCTCATTATAAAACGCCTTTGTCTGAAGTTTTAAAATGGGCAAAGAAGATGGAAAAGTGGGCGAAAGAGATAGATACACACAAAGATGCTTTCGGTATAGCCGTTTTGAAACATTCCGGCGAAACTCAAATGACCCGTTTGAAATGGCGAAGCAATGATTTGTGGATACCTCAGCTGATTGAAAGATTAATGGAGCGTGTCAAGAAAGAAGACGTTTCTACGACATTTATAAAACAGCTTAATCAAATTTTTCTCAAACTTTTTGAGTCGGACGGAAATACCTTTGACCACGCCGACCTTATCATAAAAGCGGAGATAAAGAGATTGGTTGGAAGGTCTGTTACAGTTGAAAAACTGATAGGAGAGGATAGAGAAAGATTTGAGAACAGAAGAACAGATTTGGTCAATGTTTTGACAGAGGATCTTAGTAAACTGTATTTCTCATGCAAAAACCCGATGGATTTCTTGAGTGTTTTAAATATTGTAACATTCCTGCAAAGAGAGGTGATTTAGCTATGCTGGAAATTGAAGCATTGGATACTCTTTTTTTTCGCGACGGTAAATCTTTTGCCAAAGGAGAGGACACATGGGCAAACAGCAACTTTCCTCCGTCTCCGGCTGTTTTCTACGGGGCCTTGCGCAGTGTCTACTTTTCCAATCATATGGAGAGTTTTGCCAAAGCCCAGCTACCTGACGACCCTACTGCTGCTCTAATAATTAACGGTTTGTTTATGAAACTGGGTCAGGATATCTGTTTCCCGATGCCCTTAGATTGCGTGACTCCCAAAAAATCCCGGAATAGTAAGGCATGTCTTCTCTCTCTCATAAAAAACGATGGGGTTAACAGCTCCCCGATGTCCTTTCTTTTACAGCCCAAAAATCAGGAGGAAGTTGAGCAGGATTTAGAGGGTTATCTTGATTCGGTAACATTTAAAGAATATCTAAACTCAGGGGCTGAAGAATTTTACTATAAAAAATTAAGTGACTATATTCATAACGAGCCGAAAATCGGTATAACACGAAGCAAACAAACCCACTCCAGTCAAGAGCATATGCTTTACCGGGTAGATATGCGCCGAATGGATAAGGCATCTTTTGTGGTTGGTTACACGGGTATCAGTTTACCACAGGAGGGATTTATCAAATTGGGAGGGGAAGGAAAGGGGGCAATTTGTAAACCGATTTCAATGAGACCAATTCCTGCGCCTCAAAGTGAGAGCAAACGGTTCAAACTGTATCTGGCTACGCCGGCAATCTATGGCAAAGGATGGATCCCTCAGTGGATGGATCAGAACACACTGGAAGGGGTTTACCAAGGGATACATGTAAAAATGCTCGCGGCAGCCGTCGGTCGCCCTGTTTTTATCGGCGGATTCGATATGAAACAGAAAAGGCCTAAGCCCATGCAAAAAGCAGTTCCAGCGGGAAGCGTTTATTATTTCGAAATTATAGAAGGACAGTGGGAAGAGGTAATTCAAAGTTTCCATGGAAAAAACATATCGGATAATTTGGCTGAACAGGGGTTTGGACTGGCCTATATGGGAGAAATAAGATGATGCGGGTTATGACAATGGTAGGCGCTTCTATATTTACAAATTATATTAAAGAAAAGCATGGAGACATTGATGCTCACTTCAAGCAGATAGAAAATAGTTTGAATTGGCAATGGGATGATCAACTTGAGCGGATTAAACCATTAAAAGATGTTCTATCAAGTTGGGTAAAGAAGAATAATACGGCATCAGCAGAAATTAAAAGCATTTTAAAGATTCAAAAAGAAGTGCATGATAATATTTTAGTACAGTTAGTGGCGACAGACACCATATTATCCCGTTTAGCGGCAGAAATTATTCGAGATGAGCTTCAAGGAAAGATAATCAACAATTGTCAAATTAGCGTAATCTTTGATCCGGAAAACGATGTGATTAAAAACCTTCAGATAAGAAAACGGAAGTTGTTTGAAAAGGAAGGGGTGTCTAGATTAGCACGATACTTAGATGCTCAAGACTTTGGCAATGGTGATTTGTTTAATATTACCGGAGGATATAAAGCGCTTATTCCTTACCTTTCAATGCTCGGAATGCTTAAAAATATTCCCCTTTATTATATCTTCGAAGATACGGATGAACTGATTAAAATTCCTCAGATGCCAGTAGATATTAACTGGGGTCTATTCGAAAAATATGTGGATATATTTGAAAAGCTAGATGAAGGACTCGAGGAGGATTGGGCTCAGTTCAAGCGGAGGAACAATCTGGAGCCTGAATTTCCGGATTGCATATGGGAAGATGAAGGTTTAGTAGGTCTTAATTCGGTATGGGATATATTGTGGCATCGTTTTAAAGAACATATCTTGGTGAAGGTGCCGAAAGAATCAAATCAGTTCTCTTCTGAACCGCCTGGGAAATTGAAAGAAGTGATAGAAGCAACAAGGGAGCTTTATCAAAGGTTAGATAATGAAATCAAGAATAACTTCTTAAAATCTCAAGAAGGTCTTCTTAAACATATTGAAAGTTTGGGAACTGAGCATGATTTACGGCATGGAGAGAATCCTCAAAAAAATATATTTATCTTTAAATCAACAGACAAAGCCCAAATAAGGATTGTTTACCAACCGGAATTTATCAAAAATTATTTGAGTATAAAAATCTATGAATATTTGCGGGGGAGTTTTGATCACACCCGATATATTTCTAAATTTAGAAGAAAATACAAAATTCAGCGAGCGGCAGGCACTATAGAGTTTATAACCATACCGATTAAAAAATGTTAGAATAGGCAGGAGGTTATTCAATGTATAAACTGGCAAAGCCCCTTGGGTTGATTTGCGAAACACCGCTTCATGTCGGTTGCGGTAATGATTTGGGTGTGGTGGATCTTCCGATCCAGAGAGAAAAACACACGGGTTTTCCCAAAGTGGAGGCCTCGGGCCTGAAAGGAGCTTTACGGGAGGCTTTTGAAGGTTTAGAAGAAGTTTCCTTCAAGGGTACGTTTTTTAGGGACAGAGTTGAACGAGAGAGGTGTATTAACCTAAGTTTTGGTCCGGAAAAAGGAGACCTTTACGCAGGAGCATTAGGCTTTACGGATGCCAGATTACTGCTTTTTCCGATTAAATCCATGAAAGGGATCTTTGCCTGGATTACTTGCCCTTTTATTCTGGAACGATTGAAAAAGGATCTGGAGCGATGCGGCTTGAAGCCGGAATTCGGCTTGCCGCCGGAAAATTCGACCCCTAAAGAGTCGGGATTATTTGTGAAAGATAATAAGATAGTCTTGGAGGAATTTACCTTCGAAATTGAGCATCCCGATAATGAGCATTGTACGGAATTAATTCGATGGATAAGCAATAATCTGGTGCCTCAAAATGACGAATATGCGTATTGGCGCAAAAAGTTGGCGGCCAGTTTGGTTGTTCTTTCCGATTCGGATTTCACCGATTTTGTTAAGATTTCCACAGAGGTCGCGACAAGGACAAAAATCAATGCAAAAACCGGGACTGTGGAGAATGGCGCGTTATTCACAGAAGAATACTTGCCGGCAGAAACGCTGCTCTATACTTTGGCTTTGAGTACGCCTGTTTTTTCATCGGAAAAAAGTCCGTTTACAGCTCAGGGGATTGGAGCGGGAGAAAAATCGGTTATGGAATATTTCATCACAAATCTGCCGGGGGTTATCCAGCTGGGGGGCAATGCTACCCTCGGAAAAGGGCTGGTCAGGCTTAAGGTGGTGGAGGCATGAATACACAAAAGTCAACCATTAAAGGTTTGGAGCAAGGAAGAGCACAATTCGCTTATCTAGCGGTGGCATCACAAAAAGATACAGCGGGAGAAGGGGATTATAAAGCCTATGCCAAGAAAATTCCCATGTTGATTAAAACAAACGGACTAGGTGCGACAATAGCTTATATAGAAGCAAAAGGAAAAACCAAAAAGGCATACATGGAAATTTATAAACAAATTGCCCAGTGGTTAAAAAAGGATGATAAAAATTTGGTTGATCTTTCTCAAACAAGCCTGACAGAGGCTATCATCAGTCTTGACTCATCCGCGTATAGGGCGGTTACGGTGGAAATATTAGCACTCTTTTCTTGGTTAAGCCGTTTTTCCGAAGGGCTTTTAGAAGGAGGAGCTGATGATGAAGCTTAAAGGGATTGTTAAAAAATATTTTAGTAATCAGGGATATGGCTTTATTGACGATAACAGTGATCGAAAAATCTTTTTCCATTGCTCTCAAGTTGATAACTTGGAGAATATAGGGGAAGGAGCTTGGGTGGAGTTTGAAATAAAAAAAGACAGCAAAGGTCGCTGGGAAGCGAAAAATATACTAACGCTGCCCCATGATAAGGGAGCAAATGGAACGTATCAAAAAAGCAAGGCACTGCCCAAAGGTGTTCCTGAACCTGATAAGCAGCATTACTTTCCCAAAGATACGCAGCAGATTATTGATCCGTGTGACATTGATAATTATTACTTAAAGCTAAACAAGGCAGCTGCTTCTTTTCAAAATAAAGATTCAAGGAAATTTAGTTTTGTAATGTTGGATAGAAAGAAGCCGCCATTTCAGGTGACCCCTGTTTTTAAGAATATTGATTTTTCCGGCTTATGTCAGCGCCAAAAGTCTGCTATTGCCGATGCCGGTTTCGATTTCATCCAGATGAGATTTGAACCGGATTGGCGGCTTATTGTTGGCTTAGGGCAGCATTCGATTTTTGAGACTTCTATTTGCTTGCACCACATTTATGGGTTTCCTTATATTCCAGCCAGTGCCTTAAAGGGCTTGGTGAGAAATTGGATCATTACGAGGGTCTTTGCTCAGGTGGAGGGCAATGGCGAAAAAGGAGCATTAAGTGATAGGGGCTTTTGCAAAATTTTCGGGAGCCCCAAAAATAGCATTTATGGAAATTATCAGGGAGAAGTGTGCTTTTTTGATGCTTTACCTATAGTGGAGCCTAAAATTGTCTTTGATGTGATGACACCTCATTACGGACCGTATTATTCAAATGGAGAACCACCTGCCGATTACTATTCTCCTAACCCGATAGATTTTCTTGCTGTGGAAAATACAGCGTTTATAGTGACAGTTGGCATCAAGAAAGAAGACGATAAACCTCTCCAAACCGGCGTATTCAGTGAAAAAACTCCAATGCAAGTTGTGGAGCAATGGATGACCGAGTGTTTAGCGGAACATGGTGCAGGTGCGAAAACAGCTGTAGGCTATGGTGTGGGCGAGTTGAATCAGGTGTAGATATGAGTGATGTTAAAAAAGAAAAACTTAATTAAGTGCGAGCAGGTTACTTTTATAATCAAGGTAAATATGCTCCGAAATTAGAACGAAGAAAGGTATGCTATTATGGGACAAAGCATTAAAGCAGCTAAAGCATTGGCGAGAATATTCGCAAAGAGAGAAGTGCCAAGGGCATGACTCAGGAACAGCTCTCGGCTTAATTACAGACTCATGGCTGTGATATTTCGCGAGGAACACTGGCGAAAATAGAGGCTGGGATCAGGCATATTTCAGTTGAAGAATTACATGCAATAAGGACTATCTTGGAAATTACTTACGATGGTCTTTTTAGAAAGTGAAATGAGAATCTATGCAATTCCGAAGCTGGCTTATCGATTGAGCATGGGACTTTGAGAGCTTCATTCAAGTCACCTCCTGCCGCTCATTCTAGAGCAGAGGTGGTTACACAAAAAGGTTTTAAGAACTCTGAGACAAAATCCTTTTAAAGGAGTTTGTCTTTGATTTCATCGCTTTATATGCTAACATTATTTTAGTAGGGTAAAATTGATGACCTGACGCTAAAGAGGTGAAAGAAGAGATCAGCTAGAGTTTATGATTCGAAGTACATGAGGTTAGTAAGCGGTTGGATTCAATTATGTAAATTTGTCGTCGATGTGCAGTAAGGTAAAAATGCCCTGAGACCGACGACAAAGAATATGGCTTAATAAGCGGATTGAGGAGCAAAGGGTTAAGTTAGGATAATTTTGATGTTTGCTGGACTTGCTGATTTAATGCGGGTGAAATGGGTCGTTAGCTTACCTATAAGGGATTGAAAGATTTCACTCACTTTCCAATTCCTCCGTTCTCATCAGTCGTTAGCTTACCTATAAGGGATTGAAAGATGTCTACAAAGAAGACATGTGCTATTCTTTGGCAGAGTCGTTAGCTTACCTATAAGGGATTGAAAGCCAACTCATCGGGCTGCTCCCGGATGATTCGAAAGAGGTGTCGTTAGCTTACCTATAAGGGATTGAAAGCTCCTGACCAAAGGAAATTAGGCAAAGCGGCAGGGGTCGTTAGCTTACCTATAAGGGATTGAAAGAGGCATTGCATCCGGCACATTCAAACAGAATATACATTGTCGTTAGCTTACCTATAAGGGATTGAAAGGAGCTTGCAGAAGAGAAGCGAGTAAGGGTGGAAGAAGAGTCGTTAGCTTACCTATAAGGGATTGAAACTACTTACTGTCGAGTCGAAATAAGGGGAATATTCACCGTCGTTAGCTTACCTATAAGGGATTGAAACTCATTGTGGTCATTTGTAATCGTTCCCCTTCTTTCATGTCGTTAGCTTACCTATAAGGAATTGAAACCCGTATTCTTTGAGCTGAGCATGAGAAAGGCCGGTAAGTGTTGTTAGCTTACCTATAAGTGACCTTGTCTCGATAAAACAGACACTCCAGAGTTAGAGATTCTCTCAGAATCGCAAGATTGCTTCTTTTTTCATCTCAGGTAAATACTCCAAGCTGCTCTCTCAGGGGCCCGCCCCTGAAACCCCGCCTCCGCCGGGTGGCAGAAGAACGGTCTTTAAACTGTTCTGAGGCATAAGGGTCTTTGGCTATGTTAGCCAATCAGGGGCAAGGACTTTGTCTCGGCTGACGCCGCCCCTTGACAAGCATTTACTGAGTTGATAATCAGCATCACAGATAAATTTCCCCCGGCAATGGTGTCAGGTGTGACAACATTGCCGGGGAATTCTATATTAAGGGATTAGATATGGAGAATAAAAGCAGGCTATGATATACTATTTCCATACAATGGATATTGAGGCCGATAGTGATAGTTTCATAACGGAGGATGATCACGATGTCAATGGACGTAGCGGAGATAAAAGATAAGCTTTTCCCTATATTTGAGGCTGCCCCTATTTACCAGGCGATACTCTTCGGTTCTTTTGCCCAAAATAAGGCTACCGACAGCAGTGATGTGGATATTGTAATTGACAGCCGGGGAGAATTGTTAAATATCAAATTTTATGGGGTGCTGGAGGATATTACTCAGACGTTAGGGCGCAAAGTAGATCTCTTTGAAATTTCCGAAATAAGGCCTGGTTCACCCATCGACTACGAGATTAGGCAGCAGGGAGTTTTGCTCTATGACCGATAAAGATAGAATCATTCTTCATAAGATTATGAATTATGCCCAGGAGATAATCGGCTATGTCGATAATATGGACTATAAACAGTTTGTGGGTGATCGTAAAACAATAGCTGCTTGTGCCTTTTGTATCGGACAAATTGGGGAGCTGGCAAAAGACATCAGTGCCGAGACACAAGAATTAAATCCTGAGATTGCTTGGAAAAGTATTCGTGGTATGCGCAATAAAATTGTTCATGATTATGAAAATGTCGACTTGGGGGTTTTATGGGGTACTATCAGGGAAAGCCTTCCCGAGCTAGTGCGACAAATAAATCAGCTCTTGGGTGAAAAGAGAACTTAATTTTTTGGCGAAAATAAATAGAAGTATATGCAGGAATTGGTATTATTTAGTCGAATGAAAACAAGGATAGGTAAAAACCTGTCCTTGTTTTCTGTATTTCTCAGTAGATGGTTCAAATATTAGAACGGTTGAAGAAAACTACAAGAAGGTGATCCAATGCTAGCCGAAGCCATCATCCGCATCGGCCGTCCGATCAAAGACAGCGACATGCCTTGCCGGGATAAAATCCGGCTGTTGACCGATGTAAGCAGTGAAAACTGCAAAAATTTTTTCCGCCATGTCTTCTTGCTTGAGATCACGGAGAAGGACATCGGCTTTCAGCCGATGGAGGTAGGGGACAGGGAGACCAAGGAAAAGAAAGAAACCTTCCAAGTCAATCCCGTAAGAAATGTGGCCTTTCCCATTTTCTATCCCAATGGGGGCAATCCTCTCCATGCCCAAGGCATTTATCCTCTCCCGTGTTATTTGGTGTACGACCCTCATATTAAAGCCATGAAGGATGAAGAGGCCTTTAAAAAAGAGTTTCTTCTTCCCCGCCTGGGCAAGACTCTAGGCTATCGGGATAGAACGGAGGCAGAGAGAGTTGCTTTAGCCGACCGGATTACTGAATTATTAGCTGCTCGGGGGGCCGAACTGATCACTGAGGACAAGCAGCTGGGAGTCATGATGATCTTCGACCAAGAGCTGCCGATGTTTCATAAATATCAGGAAAAGAGAGAGAATGAGCTGTCCATGTGGATCGCTGAAAGCCCGCTGACTCCAGGAGCTCACCTCCATTTAGACGGGGAAGAGGTCCTGAAAAGAATTGGCCGGGCCAAGTTTTACGAGGCTGCTGAGTTGGGCAAAGAGAAGAATGCCCTATCCACCTTCACCAATCGCAAGACGGATGAGGTGGTCTCCATCTACAACAAATCCTGGCTTTGGCTGTCCCCTACCTGGGAATCTCCACGCTCCATCTACTGGAATGACGATGAATGGACTAAAGGAATTAAAGTGGATGAGGAAAGCTATGCCGCCTATTTATACGGAGTACAATTCCTCAAGGAAATTCAGGTGCCCATTTCCAGTGCTGTTCTTAAGGAGATGTTTGCGCCTATTACCAGTGTGGAAGCGAAGAAGATGATGAGCGTGGAAAGCTTTGAATCCATTTACGGTATTCCCATGGTTCTGCCTCTGACGGACGGCGACTCACAGCAGCTTTTTGCCAAGTATCAAAGGCTGCTGAAAAAGCGCGACGAGAAACAAAGTGACGGCGATCTGCAGCTTAAAGTGCTGGCAGGCATCGACAGGATCGTTCCGGAAATGGGAGATGAGCATCGCTTGACCATCCTCTATTATTCCGGTGATTTGTCCCGTGGCAATATGCACATCCGGGCTATGATCGAGGATGTGATCCCCAGTGTAGCCGGCCAGGTGGAAAAAATACTGTATCGGTTAAGCGCGCGAGAAACAGGCAAAATTCAGGAGGCCTTTGGAGTAAGGGAACAACCTGTCTATCGCACCCAGAATCTTCCGGCCCTGCTGGCTAATGTGTATGGTCCAGGCTATGTGTGGGCGAGTCTGCGGCGTGTTTTTCACAAGGAGCCCCTCAGATGGGAGCGGCTGCACATGGCCACTGCCCGAAAGCTCAATGAATTGGCCAATAAGGAAGATCGGGGGCAAATGCTCCAGGAGCTCGTGTTCCATTATAGCTTTCTATATTTTTTAAAGGAATATGAAGAGAAGATTTTGCACAAGCAAGGGGGAGTGAGAACTTTGGCGGATTGGGATGAATTCAAAGCGTTGTATGCCCAGGGGAAGCTGGAGCTGAGTCATCTGGCCAAGGCAGAGCAATTGGGCTTTGCTGCCGGTTTATTGCTGAAGCAGTTTTCCAACTCGTATTACCAAAAGACGGGTAAGGATTTTCTCAAACAGCGGGTGATGAAATTCGGCAGCAAATTGACGCCGGCAATGATCTGGAAGAATGGCTTGCTGCGCTGCGAAGAGCTGGCCCAGCAATGGTCCATGAAGCTGGGGAGCAATTTCCGACCTATGCTGGCTCAAACTCTGCTGGGGTTTTTGGAAAAGGAGCAGGAATTGATTCCGGAAAAGGATACCTTTATGACCGCTTTTTGGTCGGGCTATTTGCTCTATAAATCGGATAAGAACAACGATGGTGGAACTAAAAGTGATCCTGAAGTTAAGGAAGAGGATGGAGGCAGGGATAATGAATAGCGGCGAGATTTTGTTTGTCAAGTCGGTGAAGGATGGGATACCCAACCGGGATCCTTTGAATGACAGTGACGCCAGGCGGCTGTTTCCCGAAGAGGATGGGCGTATCTCTTTAAGCGATGTGAGCATTAAAAGAGATGTGAGGGATTTTGTGATTGCTCTGGAGCAGGACGGCGGTAAGGACCAGAAAAACCATATCTTTGTCCAGGAAAAGGTGAATGACAAAGGGAAGCTGCTTGGCCGGGGCAGTTTGGCGGAAGGAATTGCGAAAAGCGTGGGGAAAGAGAAAAAGGCCAAGGAAGACATGAAGAGTGTCCTGATTGAACATTGCTTCGATGTGCGCACCTTCGGTATCGTCTACTCGGTGAAGCCTAAGTTCAACCTTACCGGACCGGTTCAATTTGGGTGGGCCCACTCCCTTCACCCTGTGGACACCCAATATGTGCAAGGAACGGTGGTCATGCCCAGTATGGATTCCACCGCTGACGGAGAGGGAAAGACTCAGGGGACTATCTGGACCAGCTATACAGTACCCTTTGCCGTGTTTGCCATGCCGGCGGTGATCAACGCTAAGGCGGCGGAGCACTCGGGAATGACTGCTGAGGATCAGGAATTGCTGCTCCGGGCACTGTGGCAGGGCACCCAGCACCGCCAGGCCCGGGGAAGAGGACAGCAGCAGCCCCTGATATTGGTCCATATTGAATATAGCGATCCCTTTTACCGGATCGGTTATTTGGAAGATCTGATCACCATGTCTCCCGATACCACGGCCTGGAAAGCTGCTGGAAAGCTGCCTTCATCTCTTCAGGATGTTTCCTTCGATTTGACCCGGCTTTTAGCAGCTGTCGCAGAGAAGCAGGATAAGATAGCCCAATGCCGGATTTGGGCTCATCCGGGAGTGACCATCAGCGGAGATATCGCCCCCTGGCTGCAGCCTTTATGGTAAGCTGCGCTTATGAAGAACAACACTATACTAAAAGGAGAAGGTTATGAAAGGATTGGCATTTGATGTCCTGGGCACTGTAGGTCATTTCCGCCGCCCCGACACCACGGCAACCCAGCTGACCTATCCCTTTATTACACCTACAGCGGCCAAAGGGCTGGTGGGGGCGATTCTGGGGATTGAGGATTTTGTGACCACCGACCGGGTGGGTATTGAGCTGCTGCGTCCGGTACGAACCGTAGCTCAGCAGATGTCCATGCTGGGGAAAGATCCGGGAAGCACCTTTAACCGTCCCACCACTATTGAATTGTTAGTCAATCCCGGCTATCGCATTTATTATACCGGGGAAGAGTATACGGAACAGTTGCTGGATTTTCTCACTGGGGAAAGGTCGGTGTATACTACTTATTTAGGTACTGCCTATGCCCTGACTAAGCCGATACTCTATAGGGTCTACCCGGAAGTATCCTATCCGGTGGCGGAGGGAAAGGAAATTGAGATGAGGACAGTTGTACCTACGGCTCTTATCCGGGAGATCGTTCTCAAGGCGGAGCGCTACTATTGCCGGGCAGGTGGGTATTTGTATGAGTATAAAGGGCAGCGGACCTTTGAGAAATCAGTGGATTTCCTTTATGAGAAAGATGGGAAGCCTATTGCGTTTATCCCTAAAAGTGATGACCTGGATTCGCCTTTGGATCTCAGAGTGGCGCAGTTCGGAGAGGACTTGGTATGTCTTGTTTAATGGCCTTGGCTTAATGAGCGGAGATTATTTTGCTATATGAAATTGTCGTCGGTGTGCAGTAAGGTAAAAATGCCTGGAGACCGACGGCAATGACTATGGCTTAACAAGCGGTTTGTGGGGAAAACGCGGATTCTCTGGGCTGAACTTGTTAAGCCATAAATGCTGATTTTATGCGGTAAAATGGGTTGTTAGCTTACCTATGAGGGATTGAAACATAGGCTTTGGGGCGATAAGCACATAGGTCATTTTGGTTGTTAGCTTACCTATGAGGGATTGAAACATATATGGCAAAGAGGTACCTCGGCTGTAAATCCAGTTGTTAGCTTACCTATGAGGAATTGAAACTGTCGTAACTGATTTTGTACCTGTTCTCCATTCTCTGTTGTTAGCTTACCTATGAGGAATTGAAACGAAATCAACTCGTCCATTCTCGACAGAACATCCTCGGGTTGTTAGCTTACCTGTGGGGTAATAGAGAATGACAAGGGTGGGATTGCCCTAATGCCATGCGGTGGCCCTTCCAGGATGATAAAAGATGCACATTGGATATCAGAACTCAAGATACTGGGCATCACAACTGATTTTCAGAGAGGGGAGCATAAATGCTAAAGTTAACAGAGAAAAACTTAGATTGGGCATTATTGCATATTGAGAAATATGGAGATACTGATATTTTCCCAGTGCCATTTGAATTTGAAGCCATTCGTTATAGCTGGGAACAAGTTATTCGGCCTTGGTTAAGGAGTCAAGATATACTTCAGTGGATGCCAAGACCGTATAGAAGATGCCTGACCCCAAAGCATAGATATGGATTTCGCATAGCAACTCAACTGGACCCATTGGAAGCTATTGTTTTTACCTCCTTAGTAATGGAAATCGGTAAGGATATAGAATCAGCCCGAATCCCCAAAGAGCAGAATATCGCATTTTCCCATAGGTTTGCTCCAGAAGAAAGTGGCAGAATGTATGATACTGACTATTCATGGGATCTATTTCAAGACTATTGTGGAGAATTGGTGGAAAGCAATCAATACAATTATGTTGTGATAGCGGATATCGCAGATTTCTATCCGCGGATCTACTTTCATCCCCTAGAGAATGCATTGAGTGAATGCACACGCAAAAACAACCATGTAAAGGCCATTACTTCCATGATAAAAAATTGGAATTTTAGTGTATCCTACGGCATACCCGTTGGTTCCGCTGCATCCAGGTTATTAGCTGAATTAGTTATAGATGATGTGGATAGAGGTTTGTTAAGTGAAGGAGTCAAGCATTGCCGTTACGTAGATGATTATAGGATTTTTTGCCAAAATGAACGTGAGGCCCACGAGAACTTGGCTTTACTGGCCAATATCCTATTTGAAAATCATGGACTTACTTTACAGCAGCATAAAACCAGAATCTTACCTGTGGATGAGTTTTATAATCGCTATCTCCAAAGAGAAAATAGCCAGGAATTGAGTAGTTTAAGTGCAAAGTTTTATCAAATTTTAGACAGTCTGGGGATAGAAAATCGATATGAAAATATTGATTATGATGATTTAGAATCAGATGTCCAGGCGCAAATAGATAGCCTGAATTTAATGGGTATTCTGGAGGAGCAGGTACTGGAAATGGAGACCATTGATATCTCATTGGTTCGCTTTATCTTGAAGAGATTAAAACAGATCGATAGTGAGGAATCCGTCGATTTTGTATTAAATAACATCAATCAATTGTATCCTGTATTTAAAGAGGTGATTACATATATCACGAATCTTAGGTCATTAAATACGGCAGATAAGCATGAAATTGGCACAAAGCTTATTCAGCTGCTTGAGGATTCCATAGTATCTCACCTTGAATATCATCGCTTATGGGTTTTTGACACATTTACAAAGGACCGTGAGTGGGACAATGAAGGAAGATTTGTGAGTCTATATAATAGTTATCATGATGAATTCTCACAAAGAAAATTGATCTTGGCTCTAGGCCGGGCTCAACAACATTCTTGGTTCAAAAGCCGCAAAAGAGCTGTTAATCAAATGCCACCATGGTTAAAAAGGGCCTTTCTTGCGGCGGCGAGCTGTTTGCCCGGGGATGAGGCGAAACATTGGTACAAATCTTTACAAGCAAGCCTCGATCCACTGGAGCTGACCATTACGAAGTGGGTGCAGGCAAATCCATTCTAGCGGTTACTATGTGTATCAGCGAATTTCGATGCTTAGGTTGGAACGCAGAGAATAAAGCTAAGGAATACAGTTTATAAGCTTTGTTGTTTTTGCCTTCTAAAACAACAAAGGGCCCTTTAATTACAACGACAGGAAAGAAAAGGTTTGCTCACGTTTACTTGACTCCAACCAAATTGAATTTAGCGTGGAAGTATTGCAGGAGATACTGATATACTATTAACATAAGTAAAGTCCTAGGAAGGGGTGTGTAAACTTGACTAAATCAGATGCATGGGATTATGCATTAGGAATTATTAAAGTGGATGGACTCGAACCCTCTGAAGAGTTTTTGGAGCTTGTGGAAAAAGAGAAAAGAGGGGAGATTACGGAGCAGGACATTTTGAAACACTTGGATCAAAAGTATAGGATGAAAGGGAAAAAGCAAGATGCATGACCCTTATTTCAATTGAATATTCACCCCGTTGACGAAATTGAACCAACGGCAAAAAAGGTCCTTGACACAATGAGGGATGTTGCATGGGATAAATTCAGCCTTGATGAAAAGGCTGTGAAATTTTCAAAGTATATGGAGGAGCCCTGGAAGATACATTGCTTTCGAGAAGGGAATACAAGAACTGTAGTGACCTTCTGCTGTCAATTTGCAGAGAGCAGGGGATTCAGCGTAGATAGAACATTATTTCAAAAACATAGCGCTTATGTAAGAACGTCATTAGTGGCAGCATTAGCCTACTTTTCGGAGCTAGGAGATAGAGCAAGCCTGAATACCTGATTAGAATTGTTAGGGACAGTATCGAAAGAGGACAGAGGAAAGCTTATCAGAGAAACGTTTAATTATAAGACAAGAAAGAGCATAAGCGTTACATTGAAGTTGTCGTCGATGTGCAGTAAGGTAAAAATCCCCGGGGATCGACGACAAAGAATGGGGCTTGGTAAGCGGACTAAAGAGAAAATGGCTGATTTGGTTAATCTTGGTCAATGGTTGTAATGGCTTATTTAATGCGGGCGAAATGGGTTGTTAGCTTACCTATAAGGAATTGAAACCTTATTTTGGCTTCCTCTAGCATCTGGCGAAGAAAACTCGTTGTTAGCTTACCTATAAGGAATTGAAACTCCTCCTCAGCCTTCTGGTGGGCAGCTACAATTGGGTTGTTAGCTTACCTATAAGGAATTGAAACATAAAAAGAAGACGTGGGAACGTAAGCGAGAAAAGATAGTTGTTAGCTTACCTATAAGGAATTGAAACATGTCAAAAGCGGTGTTATATAGTGCCAACCGATGGTTGTTAGCTTACCTATAAGGAATTGAAACTACCATGGGGTGCGACTGTGATGTAAGAACAAGTACTTGTTGTTAGCTTACCTATAAGGAATTGAAACTTCGACCTAACCCGCGTGTACGACAGCGCTAAATCGTTGTTAGCTTACCTATAAGGAATTGAAACCTTGGTGCGGGAAAGACTACCGCGAAGTAACGCCTTTTGTTGTTAGCTTACCTATAAGGAATTGAAACCTTAGGAACCGAGGAAAAAATACCAGCAGCAATTCAGTTGTTAGCTTACCTATAAGGAATTGAAACTTCTGATCAGTAATGATGCTGCCGCACTCTTGGCAAACAGTTGTTAGCTTACCTATAAGGAATTGAAACATTTATGCATGTTATGCATGACTGCGCCTCCTTCCCCGTTGTTAGCTTACCTATAAGGAATTGAAACCATCCACCATCATAAAAACCGCTGTCAAGGTAATCCTGTTGTTAGCTTACCTATAAGGAATTGAAACCCTTATCATTGCTATTTTCTAAAAGGGTTTGACTAGTTGTTAGCTTACCTATAAGGAATTGAAATATGAACTTGGTAGGGCTTTGTTTGATGTTCGTTATCTTGAAAAAAGTTTCAAGACCCTTGATAATTCCCTTAAGGCCTGTGAACAGAGTTTAAAGAATATATGTAATACATTTCGCTGGCTGCAGCTCCTGGCATTGTATTACATATATCCTTGTGGTAACATAAAAATTAGGAGGGATAAGGCATGGATGATAAATTAGATTTGATTTTAGACAGATTAACGGCAATGGATAGAGGCTTAAAAGCTGAGATAAGTTCTTTAAAATCTGAGATAGGTTCTTTAAAACCCGAAATAGGTTCTTTAAAATCTGAAACTCAGGCGATTAGTAAAAAGGTGGATATGACATGGAGAGCCATTCAGGAATTAAGGGATGATAAAACTGAGTTGAACGAACTTCGTAAGAGAATAGAAATTTTAGAATCAAAATTAGCAATGTAATACATACCCAGCTGGCAGCTCCGCGGTCGGCTTTGCCCGGGGATGGAGGCGAAACATCGGTATAAATCTGACAATATAAAATAAACTGACCAAAAATATAAATAGCCATATTCTCCTTCAAGATGTGGTATAATAAAATCAAAGAAGAGCCATGCGCTAACATGGCTCCTTGCAACAGCCGCTTAAAGGGCGGACGGCTTTAAGTTAACACGGATAGACCGCATCACTTTTGCAGGATGAGCGGTCTATTTCCGTTTATCGGAGGTAAATAATAAGGCGACTAATGTTCCAATAGAGATCATTAGTGCTAAAGCCTCGTATACTTCCATGGTATCATCTCCTTCCGGAGGAAAAGCCGACCGCTCTGCAAACCTTTTCTGTTACAGAATAAAGTATTTACATACGAGCACTCGTTTGCGGGTGCTTTTTCCTATTTGGAGAGAAGCCCTAACCCGGCAAGGCTCGGTTCAACATTAAATAATGCCGATAGCTTTCGGGATTCGCCTCAAAAGAATATTCTCAAAAGAAGATATTGAAAGATAAAAATATTAAAGGATTTTACAATTTATGGTCGAAATACCTAAGAATAGAGAGGGCTTTTTATATAATCCCTGTGATACCATACGGCGATGAAAGATCCGGGAGCAGGATGATAGACCTGCTCAGTTCAAGGAGGCTTGAAGATGTCCCGTTTGATTCCCTTTGCTCAATGTATTGCCCGGCCCGATGAGCAGGGCAGAACACATCTGTTGAAGGACCATTTGCTCGGGGTTAAGGAGGCAGTGGAACAACGGCTGAAAAGCCAATGCTGCCCCTACTGCCATGACCGTATATTCATCCGCTTGGCCGGATTGGCCGGGGTTTGTCATGATATGGCCAAGGCCCATAGAAAGTGGCAGAGTTACATCCGGGGAGAGAATAAGGGGGGACCGAATCATGCTCCTGAAGGCGCCTTTCTTTTTTCGTATTTGGGTTTTCACCTGCTGCAACAGGAAAGTAAGTGGTCCTCATATGCCGTTTTCTGGCTATGGCTGACCCGGGATATAGCCGATCACCATGGGGCGTTGAAGCATCTTGATGAGAAGCATTGGATAGGAGCAGGGGCTTGGGAAGAGATGGATTTGCCCGGTATCACCAAGTTCATAGAACAAATCTATCCTGAGCTTCGCCAGGTCCCCATAACGGCTGAAGCTTTGGACCAATGGATCGACCGGCTTTATGATGTGCTCCAAGAGGCATCGGATGGTTTGGATTTGGGATATTCCCCCGATTACGGCAAGGCAATGGCTCAATTGACTTTTTGGCGGGAATTAACCACAGCCCTGATTGCCGGGGATCGGTTTCACGTTGCCCCTATGGAAAGGGTCGGATTTAGTCAAGAGGATCACATCCGGCATGACCGGGCACTGGATGAATTCTGCCGGAATAATGGGGAGCAGGTCATGGCAGACATTCGCAGCCAGGCGCAAAGGCAGGTTCTTAACCAGCTGGCAAGGGATCCCCAGCGCAGAATCTATACCCTGGAGATGCCCACTGGCTATGGCAAGACCATCACGGCTCTGAAAATCGCCGCCTGGCTGGGAAGAGAACAAGGCTATGAAAGAATCATTTATGTAGCGCCTTACCTGTCCATCCTGGAGCAGACCAGCGGTGTGATGGAAAAGGCCATGGGTGCCTCTGTCCTGGAGCATCACTCCTTGGCCGTGCTGGAAGAAAAGCAGAAAGATGAAGACCGGGAAGAGGAAGGACAGTTTCATTCCGGTCAACTGATGATGGAGGCCTGGGCCAATCCCGTGATTTGCACCAGCTTCCAGCAGTGGTCCAAGGCCCTGTTCCCGGGCAAGGCTCAGGATACTCTGCGGCGGGCTTATCTCCACAATAGCGTGGTGATTATTGATGAACCCCAGATCTTTGCTCCTGAAAGCTGGAATGTTTTTTTGTGCGGTTTGGAGTCCGTCGCCCAATTATATAATCTGCGCATTTTCTTTTTGTCCGCCACCATGCCTCCTTTTGATTACGGTTTGTCGGAACAGCCGGGTTGCCTGGCTGTAAACCCTGTACAGCAAATTGAACGTTATCAGGTGGAGCAGAAAAGGAAGATGGATGAACAGGGAGTGGCCGACTACCTGCTGAAGCGAAGCGAAATCCTGGCAGCGGATGAAAGGGGCTTATCTCAGGCAGCCATTCTCAACACCATTGCCGATGCCTATCTGGTCTATAAACAATTGGCCGCCAGGGTAGAGCCGTCTCAACTGAAGCTGTTGCACGGCATGATGATTCCTCTCCATAAACGGGTGGAAATCGAGAAAATCAGGCACTTTCAGGCGGAGAACAAGCGGGAAGGCCAGTATGTGGTCTCCACACAGATTATCGAAGCGGGGGTTGATCTCAGCTTTGATCATATCATGCGGGCCTTGCCTATCCTTCCTTCCCTTATTCAGGCAGCAGGACGGGTCAACCGCAATGGTTCCGGGAGGCGGGGGATTTTGACTCTGATGACCTTTTTAAGGGGAGGAGAGAAAAATACCCGCGGCTTCATTTACCCCTCTGAACTGCAGAAGCTCACCGATGAACTTTTGCAGAAGCAGGATGTATGGCTGGAGTCGGAACTGTTGGAGCTGATCAAGGAGTATTATAGGAGGATGTTCGCCCGCAACTCTTACGAGACGGGCAAGCAGGCGATTATTGATGCTTATGAAGGGAATTGGCCCTTGCTGGGACAACAGTTCAAACCCTTTGGGGAGGATTACTTTAAATTGCCGGTGTTTGTTCCCTGGCAGACCGAAGAAGAGGAGCAAGCCTATTTCCCGCAGCGGTTTGTAGAGCTGCAGGAGCGGTTGGGACTTTATGAGGCGGAAGATGTTTATGCTTGCTACGAAGACAGGGATTATTATTCCCGCCTGTCCTTCAAGGGCAGAAAAGAATTTATGATCCTGCTGAATCATTATGTGGTCAATGTTCCGGCTAAGCTGGCTTTTTCCTTGGTGGGCAAAGAACTCTATCTAAAGAACAGGATACCCTGCTTGTGGAGCGGGAATGATTATGATCCGGTGGCAGGCCTGGCCAAACGGGCTGTGGAAGGGTTTGACGCCATAATTTAAGCAGTGGGGAGGGAGAGGGTTTATGGAGCATCCGGAGTTTAATCTTACCGGGACCCATATTTGGTATTATTATTGCTGCCCCAGGGAGGTCTGGCTGATGCTCCACCAGGTCAATCCGGATGAGGACGACCCTAATCTGGATTTGGGACGGTTCATCCATGAGATGAGTTATGCCAGGGATAAAAACAAGGAGATCTCCTTGGGCAATATCCGGCTGGATATCGTACGTCAGGATAAAGAGGGTTTGGTCATTGGAGAAGTTAAGAAAAGCTCCAAATACGCCAAAAGTGCCAGGATGCAATTGGGATTTTATCTTTTAGAGCTGAAAGAGCGGGGTATCGAAGCCAAAGGGGAACTATTTTTTCCCAAAGAGCGCAAGAAAGAAGAGGTGGCACTCACAGAAGACATGGAGAAGGAACTGCTGGAAACCATGGAAAAGATCAGAGGGATCGCCCTTCTGGAAAGGCCTCCCCAGCCCCAAAAGATTCATTTCTGCAGAAATTGTGCCTATAAGGAATTTTGCTGGGCTTAGTGCGTGTGCACAGTGCTGTCAAGACTTGAGTCAGCGGCACTTGGTTTGGTTAAAATGGAGGTGGAATTGTGAAAAAAACCTTATATATCTTCTCCAATGGTCAGCTCCGGCGGAAGGATAATACGATTTTCTTCGTCAATGAGGAGGGGGAGCAAAAATATATCCCTGTGGAAGATACCTCCGAGTTGATGGTCTTTGGGGAGGTGGATATTAATAAACGATTTCTGGAGTTCTGCACGCAAAAGGAGATTATCATTCATTACTTTAATAATTATGGTTATTACAGCGGTACCTTTTATCCCCGGGAACACTATAACTCAGGGTATATGATACTGAAGCAGGCTGAAGCTTACCTGAATGAGGAAAGAAGGCTGCTGCTGGCGCGGCAATTTGTGACCGGTGCTTTTTTGAATATCAGGCAGGTTCTCAAATATTATGCCAATCGGGGCAAGGAGGTGGGGTCACGGTTAACAGAGATAGAAAAACTGAGTGAAGGTATAGGAGCTGCCGGCACGATTCCTGAACTGATGGCTTTTGAAGGGAATATCAGGGAACATTATTATAAGGCCTTTGACGCAATTCATGGCCACCCGGAATTTGTGTTCGAGGGGCGTTCAAAGCGGCCTCCTAAAAATGCAATGAATACCTTGATCAGCTTCGGCAATTCCATTGTTTACTCCACAGTGTTGAGTGAAATTTATAAAACTCATCTGGATCCGCGCATCGGCTATCTTCATACCACTAATTTTCGCCGGTTTAGTTTGAATTTGGATGTGGCGGAAATCTTTAAACCGATTTTGGTGGATCGGGTGATTTTTACTCTGATCGGGAAAAAGATGCTCAAAAAGAGCGATTTTAAAAAGGAGTCCGGGGGCTTGATGCTGAAGGAGAACGGACGGAGGGTTTTTGTTGAGGAGCTGGAAAACCGTTTGAAAACCACCATCAACCACCGGGATATAGGCACCCCGGTGTCTTATCGGCGCTTGCTTCGTCTTGAGCTGTACAAGCTGGAAAAGCATCTCATGGGTGAGAAAGACTACGAGCCTTTTGTCAGCCAGTGGTGAAGAGTTGAGAGCACACTATCGAATAGACGGTATGCAGCGACTTTTGAAAGGGATAGGCATAAATTTGGGGGAGAGAAAATCCGGAAGATGAGGTATACTTATGTTTGTGATCTTAGTCTATGATATGGGGGAAAAGCGGGTAGCCAAAGCACTGAAGCGGTGCAGAAAGTACCTGAACTGGGTGCAGAATTCTGTCTTTGAGGGAGAGATTTCGGAAAGCAATCTGGCAAAGCTGAAGATGGAGCTGGACAGGATTATAGTGCCGGAAGAAGATTCGGTTATTATTTATACACTGAGGACGACCCGCTATTCTGAGCGGGAGATCATGGGCTTGCGAAAAGGAGGCCAGAATTTAATCATATGAAATTGTCGTCGATGTGCAGTAAGGTAAAAATCCCTGGAGATCGACGACAAGGGATGTCGCTTAGTAAGCGGCCTGCAGAGAATAGTGGAATTTTTGAGACGGCTCCAGGGAGCTGTAGATGTTGATTTTATGCGGGAAAAATGGGTTGTTAGCTTACCTATGAGGAATTGAAACTCAGTCACACTCAGCTGCATCGTCGAGTTTTGGTTATTAGTTGTTAGCTTACCTATGAGGAATTGAAACCTTGGTACGGCGGGTCTGACCTATCAAAACTTCACGTTGTTAGCTTACCTATGAGGGATTGAAACACGGTTAGTGTCGGCATTGGCTCATGGATGGATTGGGTTGTTAGCTTACCTATGAGGGATTGAAACTTTTCATAATCAACGGCATCCTCGCGCATCTCTTTGATAGTTGTTAGCTTACCTATGAGGGATTGAAACTTTCGTAAATAAGTTCAAGGCAAAGACCGCATGAGGAGGTTGTTAGCTTACCTATGAGGGATTGAAACTGAACTCCGCGCCCGACTTGATGGATACAACAGAGTTGTTAGCTTACCTATGAGGGATTGAAACATCTCCCGCCTGTCCAATACTGCTTTTTTAATACTGGTTGTTAGCTTACCTATGAGGGATTGAAACCATGATTTAAGCATTCGCCCCTCCCCCAAAACAAAGTTGTTAGCTTACCTATGAGGGATTGAAACTCAACCCTGGAAACCAACCCAGTGAGCCAATTATCCAGGGTTGTTAGCATACCTATGAGGGATTGAAACCTTTCCAGCCACACTGAAAGGCTGGCAAGGGAATCCTGTTGTTAGCTTACCTATGAGGGATTGAAACCTCATCTTCATCCATCCTTTCTCACGCCGGGAGTTTAGGTTGTTAGCTTACCTATGAGGGATTGAAACTACACTTCGTCAATTGCAGTAGCCATAATCGTCTTTGGTTGTTAGCTTACCTATGAGGGATTGAAACTCCGGATAGCGGACAAAAATAGCGCAATTGCCATTGTTGTTAGCTTACCTATGAGGGATTGAAACCCGCTACCGTAAGCAGCTCCCCATCATCTACACCAGCGTTGTTAGCTTACCTATGAGGGATTGAAACCTCGACTAACGGCGAAGATTCCCGCAACACATCCCCAGTTGTTAGCTTACCTATGAGGGATTGAAACTCAATATCTAACTCCAATGGTAATTCTAATCCCGAGTTGTTAGCTTACCTATAAGGGATTGAAACAATGTTCAATGAAGCCGAGCAGCAAGCCACCGTGGATTGTTGTTAGCTTACCTATAAGGGATTGAAACTCTGTTGGGGTAGCCAAGGATGAGGGGGACAAATTGCGTTGTTAGCTTACCTATGAGGGATTGAAACTTCTTTCATGTTCTTCTGCTATTAACCGAGTCCTTGGTGTTAGCTTACCTATGAGGGATTGAAACACAACTTCTACTTGTTTATTTTCCAATGTCTTTCCGTTGTTAGCTTACCTATGAGGGATTGAAACAGATAGTCCTGGAGACAGAAGATCCTAACGTCACTGTTGTTAGCTCACATATAAGGGATTGAAGCCAATCAGATTAGGGAGAAGCAGGAACGGCTAAAAGCCGGACAGAAAGAGATACAAGCCAATCTTGAAAGATTGGAAATTGATGTTCTATCATTGCAGATGGATAATAAATCTATACATCGAAAACTTGATGTGATTGCGTCGGCGGTAGTTGTTGCCCAGGAGAGATCACAATGCTAAAGGCTCAATAAAATATGTAATACAGGAAAGAGTAATTATGCGGAGGAAAGAGTCTGTCCGAAATTGGTACGCGCGTACCTATTTCGGACAGACTCTTATTTGATGAAAAAGTAAAAAATTGTAACAGATAAAATGACGTGGCAGGAGGTCTAAATCTAGTCATCCTCTACCGCTCACCCCGGAGCAGGGGCAATGGCACGAAAAGGTTTTGAGAAAAAACCCGTCTATGAAGTATCAAGATGGAGCGGGAGAGCTGGACGATGAGTCGCGGCTTGTAAATTCCATTACCTTCATTTTGTACCACCAAAATAGCTCAGAGCGCTGGGCAAAGGACAGGGAAGATCATCCCTATTCGGCAGTTGTGAAACCAACGTGAAAAAAGGGCTCACTGGGCTGAACCTCAGCCCTGCATTCTCCCCCGCATGGCTTTGAGCAAAAAGTCATTCAGCTTGCTCATATATCCGGCATGGACCTGAGCATCAAGATTGGCCAGCAGATCCAGCTCATAGGACAGTTCCTTAAAGGCTCTTTCCAGAGCTTCGTATTTGAAGGCGACCTGGCTGGTGAACAGCTTGGTTTGGGCGGCGGCCAGGTCGTTGCGCACCCTTTGATAGCTCTTATAATTCATGTTTTCTTTGAGCTTTTTATTCTGAAGTGCGGCTTTCTCTACGTTCTCCTGCAAGGCCTGCTGAGTCTTGCGCAGCTCTACCGCTTCCTGCTTCAGGCTGTCCCGCTCCTTGGCCAGCTCGGTGTTTTCCTCCTTGACTCCGTCCAGAGCTTGCCGGAGGGCCGTATTTTCCTGCTCGGCCTGTTCTTTTTCCTGTTGGATTTGTTTTTGTTTGTCCACGGCCTTCTTCAGTTCCCGGGTGCTCATGTTTTCAATATCCAGATCGAGGATGAGCTGTGTCCGTTCTTCTTCCGGGACGCCCAGAAGGATCAGGGCCTGGGTATAGCTTAACTTGGACAGCACCTGATCCTGTGCGTCGGAGTCAAGCGGGGAGGAGTGAGGGAGACCGTAAGCATCATAGAGGCGCATCAGCTTGGCGGCTCTGTTAGGGGAAAAGTCCACCGATTCCTCCAGCCACTGCAGCCACTCCCCATGAGGGAGCAAAGCCTTGGCCTCATGCAGACGACGGCCGATCTCAATAAAATTATGCAGCACTAATTTTTCCGTCTGGTCCTTGATGCTGTTGATTTCCACGGCAATGATCAGGGAGGTGCGTTCCGGGACAGCAGAATTCATGGCTACACCGCTCCTTTCTTTTCCTTCTTTCACATCATATGAGCAGAGAAGGACCCCAATGACTGGCAGAAAAGGCAGGACCTGTCCGAAATAGGTACGCGCGTACCTATTTCGGACAGGTCCTTTGGCATTAAAGAACCGGTAGATAAGTTTGGGGGCGCAGCTTAGCCTTGTCACGCCTATCTTTGCCACAAGGCTAAGCCCGTCAGTCTCCCGCCCCTCAGAAAAAACTTGCCGCTCCGGGTAACCTCGGACAAAGCAGGCCCATACATTGTAGAGGCGGTCTAAACCGCATCAATCCACCGGAAAGGAGGCGGTATAGCATGGCGGTAACATCCACCCCTTTGAGCTCAGCCCTGGTCATCGTATACCAAGCCGGGCTCACCCCCTTGGGAGCCCCGGTAACCAGGCAGAAGAGCCTGAACGGTTTGCGGTTCGACGCTGATGAACAGGCGATTTATAATGCGGCCCACGCCTTGTTCAGTTTATCCCAGTACTCGGTGCTGGATGTCCTGAACCGGAAAACCTTCGAGCTCCTTGAGGAGTAAGAAAAGCTTAAAGAGTACGGGAAAAATCCAGGTGGGGAGGAGGTGAGACCATGGCGATCACAACCACTAAGGTGGTGAGATTAACCTTTACCACTACGGGAGGAAAGACGTTTTCCATAACCATCCCTAATCCCAAAGATGATTTGCAGCAGGCCGAAGCGGTGGCTGTTATGAATTCCCTGATTGAAAGTGATCTGTTTTTAACTGCCGGCGGTTCTCTGCTGGGGATCAGGGATATAAAGGTCGTTGATACCCAAACCAATGACCTTTATGACCCGCCTCAGGTGTAAGGGATCCTGCTTAGCGGAGCAGTCCCTATCTGCGGGGCTGTTCTCATCCATGGTCCTATCTGTCGGACTGCCGGTAAAATCTGTTGCCGGCAGTCTTGGCCTGTCCTTGGCCACGGGTCTGAGATGCCCTCCCCAGGAATTTAAACCATGACCAGAGGCCGTCCTTAGGGGCGGCTTTTCGTGCGCGGCAGGCAGTCCCGCCGCCTCGTTTAGCGGGGCAAAGAGTCGAAGAAGATGGCTTGGCGCCCTAAACAGCTTAAATAGCTGTCCGTGCATATTCATCGGGAATTCAAGGTAAACTAACGATGCTGTGGGCATAGACAGCCAAGGGGCTGCCCATGGAATCAGAATCCGGAAGACGAGGTAGGGACGATGAACAAGAAAAAGCGATGGGCGTTTAAGGGAATTATTTTTACATTTTTCTTTAGTTTTTGGTTGTTTGCCAATGGGGCGGAGGTCCTTGCTCAACTCAACTGCAATCAGTGCCATGCCGATGTAGCCAATGAGTTTAAAAGCTCTGTTCACAGCTCCCTGAGCTGTACAAGCTGTCACAGTGATGTGACGACCTACCCTCACCCGGAAAGCGCGAAGGTAGATAAGAAGAAAAGCGTTGCCATGTGCACCACCTGCCATACCGGGCGGGTAGAGGATAGTTATCAGCATAGTTTTCATGGCAAAGCCGTATTCCTGGGCAGCCAGCGCTCCGCCAGCTGTGTGGACTGCCACAGTGCCCATGAAGTATTAAGCCAGGATAACCCTAATTCTCAAGTGGCTAAGGAGAATGTCCCCCAGACCTGTGCTAAATGCCATGATAACCCTTCTCCGGGTTTTGCCCAAGGGACGGAGCATTTCGAGCTGTCGGCCATGGGTCCGGGAAAACCCATGTATTATACGGCCAAGTTCTTTGTGTGGCTGACCATGATTGCCATGACCTTATTGGTGATTCATATTGAATTGCAGTTGTACCGTGAGTTGCGAACCATACTGCAAAAGCGCAGGAGGAGTTGATCGGAATGGGTAAGGAGCAGGTTTATCAGCGTTTTGATATCCATCAGCGTATTCAGCATATGGGCATGTTTATCAGTTTTTTTGTCCTGACCATAACAGGGCTGCCTATAAAATTTGAACAAAGCAGACTATCCCAGGGCGTTGTCTCTTTGTTTGGCGGTTTTGATAATCTCTTTTACGTGCACCTGCTGGGAGGGGTGCTCATGATCTTCGCCAGTGTTTACCATCTGATTTATCTGGTAGTGGTCCCCCTGGGAGGCAAAAAGAAATCCTGGGCCATCGTCCCCACCTTCAAAGATTTCAAGGATCTGATCCAGAATCTCGGTTATTTCTTCGGCTTCAAAAAGGAACCGGCGCGATTTGACCGTTATTCTTATAAGGAAAAATTCGACTATTGGGCAGTGTTCTGGGGAATGGTTATCATGGCCGGTTCGGGCCTGATGATGTGGTATCCTCAGTTCTTCACCCTGTTCTTACCCCGCTGGGTGATCGATTCATCCCGCTATGCTCATACAGATGAAGCCATTTTAGCGATCAGTGCGATTTTTATCTGGCATTTCTACAATGTCCATTTCAATAACAGATACTTTCCTATGAGCAAAGCCTGGTATGTGGGAACATTGACCCGTGAGGAAATGGAAGAAGACCATCCCATTGAGCTGGAAAGAATCGAGAGGGAGCCCAATGTACTCAGCAAGGATAAAACTAAGGAGTGAACGTGATGTCCGAATCCAGATTTAAAAACAGCATCACCTTAATTGTTATCGAGATGATTGTCTATGCTGCGGCCCTGGTCGCCCTTCTTAACTGGGGGTTTCATTCCGCTGTTTAGGGAAGCCGGCTGGAAAAAAAGAGGGCTGGGAAGAGAAAAAAGTTAAGTCGAATGAGCAAAGTTAAGTTAAATGAGCAAGTTCCTCATGATGTCTCCCCACTATCCAGGAAGGTGGGCATCATCAAGGGCTTGCTCTTTCTTCTCTTTCTTAGGATTAAGGTGAGCAGGCTTTAGCATGAAAGGCCATAAAATGCAGGTCCTAAAGGTGCTTATGACCGCTGTTGTTCAGGCAGCCGGAACGCTGATAGGCCAGGATATCCTCCGGGATTTCCTCCGGCGGCAAATTTTTCGGCACCTCTTCGGTCCCGGCGGCCAGGGCCGTATCATAATACCAACATTTAAAGCGGAGGGTGTTCAGGGTCTTTTGCAGTTCCTCCATTTGCTTGGTTACAACCTCAAGACGCTCATAAAATAGATTTCTCCTTTTCTGCAAAGAGCGGTTGCCTTCTTGGCACCAATCCAGAAACAGCTTGATTTCTTTGATCGATAATCCGGAAGTTTTTAAACACTCAATGATGCCAAGGGTTTCGATCTCCGTATCGGTGAATTTCCGGGTCCCGCCGTGGCTGCGGTCCAAATTTGGGAACAAGCCTTCACGGTCATAATAACGCAGGGTGGAGATGGCGACACCGGCAATGTCCGCCACTTCCCCGATGGAATACTGCTGCATGATCGAACCTCCCGAAATTTTTTTGAAATCTTACTTGATCTAAACCTGACTTTAGGTTCTATCATAGACAGTATAGAATTTGTGGATTTCTGTCAAGCTTCATGGAACAGGAAAGAAGGAGAATTCGTATGCCAAACAAGGAAGTTTTCCCAAAGGGCAGTCAGGCTGCCGCCAATTTCACCGGCGCAGCCTTTGTTAACATGCTCGTGCCTGATAGAAGCGGCACTTATAACTGCCAGGTGTATGACGTAATATTTGAGCCCGGCTGCCGGAATGACTGGCACAGTCATCCCGGTGGGCAAATCCTGCTTTGCACCGACGGCATCGGCTACTATCAGGAAAAAGATCAGCCGGCCCGGCGGCTGCAACGGGGCGATGTGGTGGAAATTCCGCCCCAGGTGGAGCATTGGCATGGGGCCGCACCGGATAGTTCATTCACCCATATCGGTATCAGCCCTAACACCCGGAAGGGCGGGGCAACCTGGCTTTTGCCCGTGACGGATGAAGAATATAAACAAGCAACAGGAGGAAATAACCATGTTTAATATGTACGTACCTACCCGTCTTGTCTTTGGCAGCGGTCGCCTGAGGGAGCTGCATCAGCAAAAAATGCCCGGTAAAAAAGCGCTGATTACTATCTCCAACGGCAAGTCTGTCCGGGAAAACGGCGCCCTGGACCGCACACAGGAGCAGCTTCGCCTCGCCGGGGTGGCAACGGCTGTGTTCGATAGAGTCGGGGCCAACCCCACCAAGACCGTCGTGATGGAGGGGGCAAAATCTGCTCATGACAACGGCTGTGATTTTATCGTGGCTTTAGGTGGCGGCAGTGTCATGGATGCGGCCAAAGCCATAGCTATGATGGCGACCAACGACGGCGACCTGTGGGATTATGTGGGGGGCAAAACAGGCAAAGGGCTGGCCCTCCGCCATGAGCCCCTGCCCCTCGTCTGCATTACGACCACGGCCGGAACCGGCAGCGAGGCGGACCAATGGGGCGTTGTGACCAACGAGGAAACCAATGAAAAAATCGGTGTCGGCGGCTATGATTCCAGCTTCCCGGTATTGTCGATCATTGACCCTGAACTCATGGTGTCCGTGCCCCCCAAGTTTACCGCCTACCAAGGATTTGATGCCCTGTTCCACGCCACCGAGGGCTATATTTCCAAATTTGCCAGTGCGATGAGCGATATGTATGCCCTGACGGCGATTGAGAACGTGGGGAACTATTTGGTCCGTGCCTGCCGGGATGGCAGGGACATGGAGGCCCGGGAAGGGATGGCTTTTGCCAACACCCTCTCCGGTGTGGTGATGACGGTCAGCGTGACGACGGCAGAACATTCTTTGGAGCACGCCATGTCCGCCTATCACCCCGAGCTTCCTCACGGTGCGGGACTGATTATGATTTCCCGGGCCTTTTATGAATTCTTTATCGAAAAACATGCCTGCGATCAGCGCTTTATCCGTATGGCCCAGGCCTTGGGCATGAAGGATGCTGCCAGGCCGAAAGATTTTATCACCATGCTGGTTAAGCTTCAGGAGGACTGCGGTGTGGCCGACCTGAAAATGAGCGATTACGGCATGACTCCCGATGAGTTCGACAAATTGGCAGCCAATGCCCGTGAGACCATGGGCGGGCTGTTCGCAGCAAATCCCTATGAAATGACTCATGAGGACTGCGTGGAGGTTTATAGAAAATCATATCGCTGACAGGGCCGGCGGTGGAAACCATATCATGATCATTAATATGAGGATTGGCCGTTAGACAATGGTATTTATGAAAAGGGAAGGAGGAAAGCAAGATGATGAACAGACCTTATATTTTCTGCCATATGATGACTTCTCTCGACGGTAAAATTATGGGGGCATATATGGATACCCCTGAAGGAGAGGCCGCCGGTAAAGCGTTTTACAACATTGCTTTCGGCAGCAATCCCCATTACCAGCATCAAGGTTGGCTGTCCGGCCGTGTGACCACAGATGATAATTTTACCTTCTACAAGCAACCTGTTCTGGATGAAGACGCTCCCCCGCTCCCGGAAGGAGACTTTGTGGCTTTGCCCAATGCGCCCATGTATTATGTATCGGTGGATCCTTCCGGTAAGCTGGGCTGGGAAAGCAGCCAACTTGCTTATGAGGATACGACTGCTCATGTGCTTGAAGTGCTGACCGAAAAGGCCGGCAATGCCTATAAAGCATTGCTGCGCAAGCTGGGCATCTCCTACATCATCGCCGGTAAGGATTTTCTGGATTATGCCCTGGCCATGGCCAAGCTCAAAAACCTCTTTGGTATTCAAACCTTGATGCTGGGCGGTGGGGGCGTTTTGAACTGGTCCTTTATTCAGGCCGGCATGTGCGACGAGCTGAGTATTCTGATCGCTGCGGCCGCTGACGGTTCCTCGGAAACTCCCGCCTTATTTGAGACAAGAGGCGGTCTGGCTTCAGATATCCCCGTCGGTTTTACGTTAAAAAGCGCCGAAATCAAAGAAGGGGGAAGTGTGTGGCTGCGCTACACTGTGAACAAGTAAAATGAATGGGAAAAGCCTGCAGGCTCCATGTTTTGGATTCTGCAGGCTTTCGCAATTTTAGTCGTTATTGTTGAAATGTTTCATTATAAATGAAACTATAAGTGAAGCTGCCTGGCCGTCAAGGCATTTCCTCTCCCTCGCTGGCCAGCAAACGTTCCACAATCTCCTCTTGGGGGGTCAGATAGAGGGTCCAGTTCTTATCATAGATAACCATGCCCGGCTTGGCGGCATTGGGTTTTTTAATATTCTTCACATGAGTATAATCCACCGGAACCAAAGTGGAGCCTTTGGCCTGACTGAAATGGATGGCCAGGGCAGCCGCCTCTTCCAAAGTGGCGTCATCGGGGAACTCTTCACCCTCTTCCAGGGGAATCAGCACATGGGAGCCGGGGATGTTCTTGGTGTGGAGCCAGAGGTCTTGGGGACGGCCCTTTTTCAGGGTCAGCCAATCATTCTGACGATTGTTTTTGCCCACCAGAATGGGGCGGTTTTGACTGGAAACGTAGATTTTGGGTTGGGGGGATTCTGCTTTAGAGCCTTGTTTAGTTCCCTGCTTAGCCCCTTTGGCATCCTTGCCGCCTTGGCCCTGCTTACCTTTTTTATGAGGTTTGCCGTTCTGCTTATTTTTGCTCAGGCTTTTTCCTTCCCCTGCCAAGGGCTTGCCATGGTGTTTGCCGGACAAATAGTTTTCCTCAATTAGTTCCTTATGAACCTCATCCAGCTCAGAGGGTACAGTGGCTTGCTCCAGGCTTAAAAGAACGGAATTAAGATAAGCGATTTCCTCCTCCACAGCGTCTTTAAGAGGCGTTGTTTTTTGAATGGTGGCTTTGGCCTTATTATAAAGCCGGTAATAGCGTTGGGAGTTTTCGATACCTGTGAGCTGAGGGTCCAGGGGAATCGTTACTTGGGGCAGGGATTCCTCATTATAATCCTCCGCCACAATCTCCTTCATCCCCAGTTCAAGACGGTAAAGGTTGGCTGTGAGCAGCTCTCCCCAGCGCTGATAGTTCAGTCCTTTGGCGGCCGTGGCCAAGGTATCCTCATAGATGCCTTTTTTCTTGTGCAGATGCTGGAGCTGCTCCTGAATGATTTTGCGCAGGGAACCCCGTTTGGCCTCCAGGGTGTTGCTGGAGGCTTTGCTCTGGTAAAAACTCTCCACGGCTTCAGCCAGGGTGGCGAAGCTCTGGGCAGGAAGGCCTTGGTACTGTTGGAAGGGCAGAAGGGTAAAGGCAGTGGGAAGAGGGGTGGGGCGGTTGAGTTTAATCGCTCCCTGATAATAGAGGGTGGGCACCAAAGGAGGAGTATGAGCTGGATTGGCTAAAAGGGTGTAAGCCTGGAAAATCCGGGAGAGGTCAATATCCCCGCACTGATCCAGGGTGATCGTCTGCGCCAATCCGGACCGGGTCATGATTTCCCGGGCCAGCTCCGGGCTGATTCCCGCGTAGTGCCTGACCAGCAAATCGACAACTTTTTCGCTGAGTCCATCCCGGAAGAGAATGGTGCGCCACTCTTCCTCAAGTTCCAGAGGATCGGCCTTTCCTTGAGAAGGAGGGGCAAGGTAAAGGCGTCCGGGCAGCACCTCACGATGACGGCTTAAAGCATGGGAGTAGCGCTTTAATCCGTCGAGGATCAGGCCGCTTTGGGGATCCACTAAAATAAGATTGCTGTGCTTGCCCATGATCTCCAGATAAAGATGAAGGGTGGCCAAATCCCCATACTCGTTATAGTTTTGCACGGTGAGCAGGACGATCCGTTCCAACCCTAACTGCTCCAGGGCCAGGATCTTGCCTCCCTCGATATGTTTGCGCAGGATCATGCAGAACATGGGAGGGGAAGCAGGGTTCTTCTTGCTTGTTTGGGAAAGATGCAGCCGTGCCGCGGTGGCAGAGATATTGAGCAGGAGCCGGTAGGACTGGCCCTGGCTGCGCAGCTGGAGATGGATTTCCTCTTTCTCCGGCTGGGTGATCTTATCAATGCGGGCCCCCGCCAGTTGGGGGGCTAATTCCTGAACCAAATGATGCAGGGTAATGCCGTCTAAGGCCATATATAATCTCCTCTCTGAGTTGGAAGGTTTCACTCAAACCGCTAAGGGAGCCATGCTCGGCATCCCCTAAGCTTCTGGGCAACAAAATGCGGATTGTCCATAGTATAACACAAATCTTGGGTATTTTTCCTGCTCCTCCTGAATAAGCATGTACAAAAAGGTTGGACAACAGTCCAAAGGAGGACGATAGAGAAATGAGGCAGCAAGCATGGCATGTTTTGCCCTGGCTGGATGTGGTTAAGGCTTTGGAGGTGCATCCCGGCAAAGGGTTAAACCTGAAGGAGGTTAACCGGCGGCTGGGCGAAGTGGGGAGAAACATTCTGGAGACCAAAAAAGGGGTTCATCCTGTCTTTCTCTTTCTCGGACAATTCAAGGATTTTATGGTCTTGGTTCTGTTGGCTGCGACCATCGTTTCCGCACTCTTAGGAGAAATCGCCGATGCCGTAACGATTATGGCCATCCTGGTCCTGAATGCAGTCCTGGGCTTTATCCAGGAATTCCGGGCGGAACGCTCTATTGAATCCTTGAAATCCTTAACGGCCCCGGAAGCCCGGGTCTTGCGGGATGGGCTGGAAAGCAGAATTCCCGCGGCGGACCTTGTTCCGGGAGATATCGTTCTTCTGGAGGCCGGGGATCGGATTCCTGCCGACATCCGCTGGATTCAGGCCGTGAATGTGGAAGTGGAGGAATCCGCTTTGACCGGAGAATCCCACCCGGTGGCCAAGCGGTTGGCTCCTTTGACCGATGAGCTGACCCCCATGGCGGATCGGGTGAATATGGGGTATATGGGCACCGCTTTGGTCAGCGGCCGGGGAGCCGGCGTGGTAGTGGCTACAGGTATGGAGACAGAAATGGGCGTCATTGCCGGTATGATCCAGAGTGTGGAAGAGGAAGAGACTCCTCTGCAGAAGCGCCTGGCCCAGCTGGGCAAATATTTGGTCATTATCAGTATTATCGTCTGCGCTATTGTGGTCCTGACCGGGGTTCTGCGGGGGGAAGGCTTCTATAAGATGTTCCTGGCCGGGGTCTCCCTGGCTGTAGCGGCCATTCCGGAAGGGCTGCCGGCTATTGTCACCGTGGCTCTGGCCATCGGGGTGCAAAGAATGGTGAAGCGCAAAGCCATCATCCGCAAGCTCCCTGCTGTGGAGACCCTGGGTTGTGCCACAGTCATCTGTTCCGATAAAACCGGGACCCTGACTCAAAATGAAATGACCGTACGCCAAATCTATACAGATCGCAAAATGGTTGCCGTAACCGGACAAGGCTATGATCCTAAAGGAGACTTCCATGGGGCGGATCCCACCAAGGAAAAAGGCCCCTTACAGTCCGCCCTGAAAATTGCTTCCCTGTGCAATAATTCCTCCCTGAACCGCAAGGGGGTGCAGGTGGCGGGGATGTTCCGGGCTGCGGGCAAGGATTCCCCCTGGGGAATCGAAGGAGACCCTACGGAGGGCGCTCTGCTGGTTGCCGCCGCCAAGGCGGGAATCTGGCGGGAAACCCTGGAGCGCAAGGAAGAGCGGGTTGGGGAAATTCCCTTTGACTCGGATCGCAAGCGCATGAGCGTGATCTATAAGGGCAAACGGGAAAAGAAGGCCTATGTCAAGGGCGCTCCTGATGAGATCCTGAGGCGCTGCCGCCATGAGCTGACTTCCGAAGGCATTGTGGAATTGAATGAGCTGAGAAGAAGAGCTATTCTGAGGGCCAATGATGAGATGGCTAAAAAAGCTTTAAGGGTCCTGGCCTTAGCCGAGAAACCCTTGCAGGAAAACGAGCGGATTGACGAACGGGTAGAGGAAGATTTGACTTTCGTAGGGCTTATGGGGATGATTGACCCGCCCCGGGCCAGCGCGGCCAAAGCGATTAAAGTGTGCCGAAGGGCCGGCATCAAGCCGGTCATGATCACAGGGGATCACCGCCTTACAGCAGAGGCTGTGGCCCGGGAACTGGGAATTCTCAAAGGCAATGGCGATGGCATACTGACCGGCTCCGATCTGGACCGGATGTCCGATGAAGCGCTGGAAAAGGAAGTCATGAATATATCCGTCTACGCCCGGGTTACACCCAAGGATAAACTCAGGATCGTCCGTGCCCTCAAGAAGAACGATCAAGTGGTGGCCATGACCGGGGACGGAGTCAATGATGCTCCCGCCGTCAAAGAGGCGGATATCGGGATCTCCATGGGCAAGACGGGGACCGACGTCACCAAAGAAGCCTCGGCCATGGTCCTGGCCGATGATAATTTCGCCACTATTGTGGCCGCCGTGGAAGAGGGCCGGGCCATCTACGATAATATCCGCAAGTTTATCCGCTATCTGCTCTCCTGTAATATCGGTGAAGTCCTGGTCATGTTCCTGGCCGCTTTGGTAGGGTTGCCCTTGCCCTTGCTGGCTATCCAGATTCTCTGGGTTAACCTGGTGACCGATGGTTTGCCGGCCATGGCTTTAGGTGTGGACGGCATGGATAAAGATATTATGAACCGCAAGCCCCGGGAACCCGGAGAGAGTATCTTTGCCCGGGGGTTGGCACGGAAGATCATGGTTCGCGGTCTGATCATTGGTTTAGGCTCCCTGCTGGTCTTTGTGATTGCCCTGTTCTTAGGAGTGAATATGCTGGCGGCCCGGACCATGGCCTTTACCACCCTGGTATTCTCCCAGCTCTTCCATGTCTTTGACTGCAAATCGGAAACCCGGGGCATTTTCGAAGTGGGAATCTTCTCCAATCCTTATCTGGTAGCGGCAGTGATCGGCTCCACCCTGATGCAGCTCAGTGTCATTTACATCCCATCCCTTCAGGCTATTTTTAAAACTACACCTTTAATGGGCTGGCAATGGGCATTGATTTTAGCGGTAGCCGGCGGTCCATCCATTTTGATTGGCTTATACCGTTTAGTACGCAATACCTGGCGGGGCAAAGAAATCATGGTGGGTGGAAAATAGGCAACAGTTTTCTGAGGAACTCATCCCTTTAAGCATCTGACAAAAAACTAACATGATAACAGAACAAACGGTGCTCAAAAACATTGGCTTGACCAGTTTTGAGCACCGTTTTTTATTTTTTTTCAATAATTTCAGTAAAATACTTTTTTCAGATAGAACATGTCGGTAAGCTGTTGGCCATACTTCAATATAGGAATGATCATGGTTTTTTTATAAAAAGAGATAGTAATTGAACTGTTCTTCTGGTTAGTCCTTATCAAATTCCAGAAACTTGTGAGGCGGAACATGGAATAAATCCGCTATGGCAAACAGAGTTTTTAAAGAAATCGGCTGTACGCAGGATGGGGTTTCCACCTGTGATAAATATTTCGACGTAATTCCGATCCGCTCCGCAAGCTGATCCTGGGTCATTTCATTCAGTTTTCGATAATACGCGATTTTTAAGCCGATTTGGATAAAGCGTTTATCATTAATATCCCATGATTTGGACATATCATCACCTCTTGGTATAAGTTTACAGACTTGAAGAAAAGAGACGAACTGCTTATGATATAGAATAATCTGTATTATATATAGATATTTATGATTATAAGTAAGAATAATCCCAGAAAGGATGGAGTGTATGAAAGCTTGTTGTATTACCGGACCCCGCGCAATACCCATGGAGAAAATCCAGTACGTTCGACAAGCCCTTCGCCGGGAAATTGAGCAGGCCATTGCTGATGGCTTTACCGGCTTTCTCAGTGACATGGACAAAGGAACAAATTCGGAATTTACAATGCTGGCGGCGGAAAAGAAGCAAGAAATCCCCGGGCTGTTTCTGGAGGCAACCCGAAAAGCAATACGGCACAAATGATCCGAATGGCTACCGCAAAAGAACTGGATGTGCGCGTCATTGAGCTTGCTGAAAATACCATTTAGCTGACTGACAGGGTAGGTTAAGCGCGCTTGGATTCATGACTGAAAAAACAGCGGCAAGTGCTCCTGAACGGTTCTGTTTAAATTAAATAAAATAAAGTATATAATAATGATCAAGAACAAGTTTTCAGGGGGGCTGGTTTTATGTCCATACCAAAGGCGAATAAAAAGCATACGTATGCCGACTATCTTACGTGGCCCGGAGAGGAACGCTGGGAGATTATTGACGGCACTCCTCTTCTGCAGTCCGCACCCACTTGGCAGCATCAGGCGATTTCCGGGGAACTGTTCAGGCAGTTCAGTAATTATTTGGCAGATAAACCCTGCCATATCTTTGGCGCACCATTCGATCTGCGGCTGCCGCTGGCTGCAGAAGCAGATGAAGACGCAACCTATGTCTTTCAGCCTGACCTGACCGTAATCTGCGATAAAACCAGACTTAAAGGGACGGGCTATTTCGGGGTGCCGGAGCTTGTGGTTGAAGTATCGTCCATCTCCACCGGGAAATTTGACAAAGTTTCAAAATTTAACGCTTACGAAAAGGCCGGCGTCCGCGAATATTGGATTGTGGAGCCTGAACAGAAAGTGGTCAGTGTCTTCAAGCTGCAGGACGGCAGCTACGGCAGGCCCGAGACCTATACGGAAGAGGACAATATCAGTGTCGGTATTTTCCCGGACTTGGCGATAGAGCTTAAACGTGTGTTTGCCGATCTCTAAACCAATGGCGGGATGACTTGTTTAGTCGATGGCTGGAACCGACCGGAGGATCTGGATCTTGTTTTCGGAAGCAAAGAAGAAGAGAATGGTCCGCAAGCCCTGTAAATACAAGGGTTTGCGGACTTAATATTTTGCGGGGGTTGTAGTGCAAAAGGGCGGTGAAACAAATGAGAAAATGAGCGTTGATAGGCTCATAGGTACTGCTTTAGCTTCATCTATTGATATTTCCTATAGATGACCATCCTCCTATAGTATTTTGGAGCACTATGTCAATAAGTATTGCATGGGCCAAGACCCGTCTTTATGATTAGGGAGGATAGACGATTTAATATTCAAAAAAATAAACGAAAGGCGGTCTAAATATGAGTGAAATTCAGCTGCCTAGCCAATTTGAAAGCTTTGCTGAGGCGCGGAAACAAGGGTTCATTGCGGTCAAAAATTTAAAAGAGCAGGGAAAGAAAGTGGCAGGGGTGTTCTGTACCTACGCCCCGGTGGAATTGGTCCTCGCTGCGGGAGCCGTGCCTGTCGGGCTTTGCGCTTTCAGCGACGAAACCATCCCTGAAGCAGAAAAAGAGCTGCCCAGAAACCTCTGTCCCCTGGTCAAATCCAGCTACGGCTTTGCCATCACCGACAAATGTCCTTATATGTTTTTTTCCGATCTGATGATCGGTGAAACCACCTGCGACGGCAAGAAAAAAATGTATGAGCTTTTAGGGGAATTCAAAAACCTCCATGTCATGCAGCTTCCTCAGACCCAACAGGATGAAGCCTCCCAGGAATTGTGGTATAAAGAAGTTCTGCGCCTGAAGGACAGAATCGAGCAGGATTTCGGAGTAACCATCACCGAAGAAGGTATCAAAAAGGCCATCAAGGTAAAAAATGAGGAACGTAAGCTCCTCAAAGAATTTTACGAGCTCAGCAAATCCTGTCCTCCTCCCATCACCGGGGCGGAACAGCTTAAAGTCCTCTACGGCTCCCAGTTCAAGTTCGACCCGGAGGTCAAAAACCGGGAAATCAGGGAAACCATTGACAAAGTCAAAGCCGATCAGGCTAAGGGCGTGGAAAATGTTTCCCCCGCCGCCAAACGAATCCTGATCACAGGCTGTCCTTTGGCCGGAGTCACCGAGAAGGTGGTCAGAGCCATCGAAGAGTCCGGCGGCGTGGTCGTGGCTTATGAAAACTGTATCGGGGTTAAACCCGTGGAGCGCCTGGTTGACGAAACCATCGATCCTTACCGGGCGATCGCCGACCGTTATCTGCAGATCGGCTGCTCCGTCATGACCCCTAACCCCAACCGCCTGGAGCTGCTGAGCCGGCTGGTCCGGGAATTCAAGGTGGACGGCGTTGTGGAAATGACCCTCCAGGCCTGCCACACCTACAATCTGGAAACCACTCAGATCCGCAAGCACATGCAAAAAGAGGATGTGCCCTTTATCAGCGTGGAGACCGACTATTCCACTTCGGACGCCGCCCAGCTTAAAACCCGGTTGGCTGCGTTCATTGAGATGCTTTCGTGAAAAAGATCTTTGTCGGCATCGATTCAGGCTCCACTCAGTGTAAAGCCGTGGTGATGAGCGAAGAGGGGCTCCTTGATACTCTGGCCGTAAAAACCGGCTGGAACCCCAAAACCTCCGCCGAGGAAAGCCTGGCCGTTTTAAAGGAAAGAAATGATCTGGACAGCCGGGAAATCCTGGTTGCAGCCACAGGCTACGGCCGGGAAGCCATCGATTTTGCCGACTATACCATGACGGAAATCACCTGCCATGCTTACGGCGGCATCTATCTGATGCCGGATATTCAGGGCATCATCGACATCGGCGGCCAGGACAGCAAGGTCATTCAGATTCAGGCCGGGAAGCCGGTCAACTTTCTGATGAACGATAAATGCGCCGCCGGAACAGGCCGTTTTTTGAAAATGGCCTGCGATACCCTGGAGATCCCCCTGGACCAGATCGATGAATTCACCGATCCCCACCAGGCGGTCTCCATCAACAGCATGTGTACAGTTTTTGCGGAATCGGAGATAATCGGACTCCTGGCCATGCAGAAGGACCGGGCCCAAATCATGGCCGGGGTTCTCCAATCCATTGCCCGCAAAATACAGCAGCAGGCGGGCAAGCTGGAGTTCACAGCAGGCAAACCGATCCTGATGACCGGCGGCCTCTCCCAATCCGGGCTGCTCGTAGAGACCATAGCCCAATATATCGGCTATGAGGTTAAATCCTGTTCCCAGGCTTTATACGCCGGAGCCATCGGGGCCTGCGTCTGTGCCGCTCAAAAATCCAATTATTCGATAAGCGGGGTGTGACCGGCTGTGATCTATTTTGACAATAGCGCGACAACCCTCATCAAGCCGCCGGAAGTCGGTGAAGCGGTAGCTTACGCCATCAATCATTTTGGCAATGCCAGCCGTTCCTTTTACGATGCCGCCATGACGGCCAGCCGGGAAATCTACAGGACCAGAGCGGCCATCGCCGCTTTGGTCGGCTCCGACGAGCCCCTGAATATAGCCTTTACCTCCTCTTCCACCGAGAGTCTCAATCTGGTCATCGGCGGCCTGGTGAAGCAGGAGGACGCCGTCATTACCACCGTGACGGAGCATAATTCGGTCTTAAGGCCCCTCTATCTCAAAGGATGCCGGCTGGATTTCATCAACTGTGATGAAAACGGGGTTTTGCAATGGGATGCTTTTGAGGAGCTGATCCGGCCGGAAACCCGCTTTCTGATCTGTACCCATGGGTCCAATGTTACCGGCAATGTTACGGAAGTCAAACAGCTCTATGACCTCTGCCGGGCTCATGATCTGACCATGATTCTGGATGTTTCCCAGACCATGGGGCTGATTCCCGTCAGCGGGGACATGGCCGATGTGCTCTGCTTTACGGGCCATAAGGGCCTGTTCGGCCCTCAGGGCACGGGGGGGATCATTGTCAACCGCCGGCTGCCCTTTGAGATTGTCAAGACCGGGGGCGCAGGGGTACACAGCTTTGCCAAGTTCCAGCAAAGTGAGATGCCCGACGTCTTTGAGGCGGGAACCCTGAACAGCCACAGCCTTTACGGCCTGCAAAAAGGGGTGGAGTTTATTCTCAATACAGGCATCGAGGCGATTCACAGCAGAGAAAACCGCCTGACCCAATTGTTTGTGGACGGCATCCAAGAGATCAAAGGCCTCAGGCTTTACGGGGATTTCTCCGGCGGTGACCGGCTGCCGGTGGTTGCCTTGAATATAGACGGACTCCTGGCCTCTGACCTGGCCGGGCTGCTTTGGGAAAAATACGGGATCGCCACCCGGGCCGGCAGCCACTGCGCTCCCCTTCTCCATCAGCGGTTCAAGACCGTGGAAACGGGGATGGTCAGATTTTCCTTTTCCTATTTCAATACTGAGGAGGAAATTGAAGCCGGGAGCAGGGCCCTGAAAACTATTGCGGAAGAGTATGGTTGATAAGCATGGAATATATTATTACCTTTAAAAACACCAACTGGGCGATCAAGTCTGAGCAATATCTGCTGGCGGAAAAACTCCAGGTGAAAGTCATGCCCCTGCCCGCCCAAATCAGCGCCGGCTGCGGGATCTGTCTGCGCATACCCGCCGCAGAGATGGAGACCGCTCTGGATATTCTCACGGCCAGGCAGGTTGAGGGCGTGGGCCTTTATACAAGAGTTGAGGCGGATAGAGGCTATCGCTACAGCGAGATCACCCAGCGATAAGGTTCGGATAAGGTGCTGAATATCCCAGTGATCCTATCCTGGTCTTTGTGGAAATTCGTGTATAATGGATAATGAGAAAACGACCTCATCTTACCACAAAAGTGGGATAAGGTCGTTTTCTTGTTATCCGTATCCAGGGAAGCCAAGTGCTTTTTAATCAACTACCAGATGATTCTCCCTGTTTCCGAAGTATTGTAGCCGCCCAAGGTTTCAAGATCCCGTTTGAATGAAGACGAACCGATAATATCCAGAATCCGCCGATAAGGCTGCTTATCCGCATCAGCTTTATGGATGATCAGATCATAACATTCGGGCTGCATGGGGAGAAATTCCACTCCGCCTACTTTTCTGTGCCCCGCCTCGCTGCCCAAGGCCACATCAGCAAGTCCCTGTGAAACGGCCATGGCGACGGCAACATGGGATTTGTGTTCGTTGGTGTATCCTTGGATGTTTTCACAGCGTATTCCAGACAAGCGCAGCTTTTCATCCAGAAGTACCCGGGTGCCGCTGCCTTTTTCCCGATTAACCATGATAATATCGTCCCGTTTTAAATCTTTCCAGCCCGTGATCCCTTTGGGATTCCCTTTTTTTACGTAGAAGCCGTGCATGCGTTCGCCGATCCGCATGATCAGAGTGGGAATACCGGGCATCATCTTTTTGACATAAGAAACATTGTATTCGTTTTGGTCCCCGTCCCATAAATGCGAGGTGGCAACATTAACCCGCCCTTGATAGAGGGCGTAGATACCGTTATAGCTGCCCAGGTAAGAACGGTAAATCTGCAGCATATCATCGTTGATGCTCAGGTGGCTGATCAAGATATCAAGAGAAGTGTCTTGTCCGCAAATGATAAATTCATGTCCTCGCGTAGTTTCAATAAAGGGTTGAGGATAGGGAATAATGTTGGGCTGGGTTTTAGGATAGTCCTGGGTTGCCGAAGCAATGGCGGCAACGGAAGGAGAGACGTTTTTGGTCCGGGAGAGATAGTTCTCAACTTCTTGCTTATGGACCCGCATTTGCTTTCCTACTTTTGAAGAAGGAAGTTCCCCGCGCTTGATCAGTTCATAGACGGTGTTGCGGGCTATCTTAAGCATATCCGCAACTTCTTGAGCGCTTAGAAGTATATCTTCCATAGTGACGATCCTTTCCTTAATGTCCGTTTATATTTGTTTTATTTATTTTATCACATGAAATAGTGCGACACAAGGTGATGAACGCAGTGTAACGGTAAAAAGAAATTATTAGAAATACATAAAGTGAACAAACGTAAACAAAATGACAAAAACAGTCGTGAATAATATTAAATCGAGGGTTGACATTAGTAATGATAATGTGTAGAATAAACAAAACAAGATAAAAACATAATAAACATTTAGATTTATGAATGGTGTTTTGTGACAAACTAATATAAACGTTAAACTCAATAATCGTCTCTAACTATTTATTGGGAAGAGTTTCTGCATAAAAATAAAAACGGTTGTGGTAACAAAGGAGTTATTCCATGCCAGGCGTGAGGCCTGTGGCGGAATAACTCCTTTTTTATAAAAATCTGATCTGTGGAGGTAGAGAGACATGACAAGAAAAATCGCATTCTACGGTAAAGGCGGTATCGGGAAATCCACGACCCAGCAGAACACGGCGGCAGCCATGGCCCATTTTTACGATAAGAAGGTCTTTATTCACGGCTGCGATCCCAAGGCGGACTCGACCCGCCTGATATTGGGGGGGAAACCCCAGGAAACCTTAATGGATGTACTGCGTCAGGAAGGGGCGGAGAAGGTTACCAATGACAAGGTTATCAAAGTCGGTTATCGGGGCATTCACTGTGTAGAATCAGGTGGTCCGGAGCCGGGAGTTGGCTGTGCAGGCCGTGGAGTCATCACTGCTATTGATCTCATGGAAGCCAACGGAGCTTATTCCAGCGACCTGGATTTTGTCTTCTTCGATGTACTGGGTGATGTGGTATGCGGAGGATTTGCCATGCCGATCCGTGACGGTAAGGCTGAGGAAGTGTACATTGTGGCTTCAGGGGAGATGATGGCAATCTACGCCGCCAACAATATCTGCAAGGGATTGCTTAAATACGCCAAACAAAGCGGGGTCCGCTTAGGCGGAATCATTTGCAACAGCCGTAAAGTGGATAAAGAGCGGGAATTCCTGGAAGAGTTTACAGCGGCTATCGGGACCAGGATGATCCATTTTGTTCCTCGTGATAACGTGGTTCAAATCGCCGAGTTTAATAAAAAAACCGTAGTGGATTATGATTCCAATGAGAACCAGGCTCAGGAATATGGGGAATTAGCCCGGAAAATTATTGAGAACCAAGAGTTTGTTATTCCGCAGCCGCTCACCATGGATGAGCTGGAGAAGATGGTGGTTAAGTACGGAATCGCGGATTAAACGGCAGGGGGAAAGGGGCTAAGCGTATGAAAATGATCAAAGCGATCCTTCGTCCCGAGGCAGTGGATAGCATAGCCGACAGCCTGGCGGATGCCGGCTTTATCTCAATGACAAAGGTCAATGCCTTCGGACGGGGTAAACAAAAGGGTATTCAGCGGGGCTCGGTGCATTATGACGAATTGCCGAAGACCATCCTGATGACGGTTGTTGAGGATGAGGAAGTGGAACACGTGTTGAAGATCATCCAATATAAAGCCTATACCGGCAGCTTCGGTGACGGTAAAGTGTTCGTTTCTCCGGTAGACAGGGTGTTTACCGTCCGTACAAGTGCCGAAGAGCTATAGGGGGTACGGAGTATGAAAGAAGTGATTGCCATTATCCGGCCTAAAATGGTTGCCAAAACTAAAGCGGCCCTGGAAGCCATCGGTATCAATAGTATCACCGCCATTCCGGTACTGGGACGGGGCAAGCAGCGGGGAATCATGGGTGAGGTGGATATTGAGTACCGGCCACAGATTGGGGAACAGGCCCCAAGCCGGGGAATGAAATATATACCTAAACGCCAGATATCCGTGGTTGTCCAGGATCAAGAGGTGGATACCGTGGTGCAGGCCATTATTCAGGTTAATAAAACCGGCCAGTTTGGAGACGGAAAGATCTTTGAATGTCCTGTTGATGAGGCCTTGCGGGTGCGTACCGGAGAAACAGGAGCCAAGGCCATACTCTAGCAAAAAGGAGGGCTGTTCATGCCATATCATCTTTTTAAATGCAGCGAATGCATCCCCGAAAGGGAGAAGCATGCCGTGATCAAAGGACCCGGTGAAGACCTGTCGATGGCTTTGCCTTTGGGATACCTCAACACCATACCAGGGACAATTTCCGAGCGTGGCTGCGCTTATTGCGGTGCCAAACACGTGATCGGCACTCCTATGAAAGATGTCATCCATATCAGTCACGGCCCGGTGGGCTGCACCTATGATACCTGGCAGACCAAGCGTTATATCAGTGACAACGATAACTTTCAGATCAAGTATACCTTTGCCACCGATATGAAGGAAAAGCATATTGTGTTTGGGGCGGAAGATCTGCTGCGGAAGAACATTATTGAGGCGTTCAAAGCCTTCCCCCATATCAAGAGAATGACCATCTATCAAACCTGTGCCTCCGCTCTGATTGGGGATGATATCAATGCACTGGCCAATGAAATCATGGAAGAAATGCCCGAAGTGGATATCTTTGTCTGTAACTCACCGGGTTTTGGGGGACCCAGCCAATCGGGGGGGCACCATAAAATCAACATCGCCTGGGTGAACCAGAAAGTAGGCACGGTTGAGCCTGAGATCACCAGTGATTATGTGATCAACTATGTCGGTGAATATAATATTCAGGGCGATCAGGTCGTCATGGGAGATTATTTTAAACGTATGGGCATCCAGGTGCTTTCCACCTTTACAGGCAACGGCTCTTATGACGAGCTGCGCGCTATGCACAGAGCCCAGCTCAATGTCCTGGAATGCGCCCGCTCCGCCGAATATATCTGTAACGAGCTGCGGGTGCGTTATGGTATCCCCCGTCTGGACATTGACGGGTTCGGCTTTGAGCCGCTGTCCGGCTCGCTGCGGAAAATAGGGCTGTTTTTCGGGATTGAGGAGCGGGCCAAGGCCATCATTGAGGAAGAAACGGCACGCTGGAAACCGGAGCTGGATTGGTATAAAGCGCGTCTGCAAGGCAAGAAAGTTTGTTTATGGCCGGGCGGTTCCAAGCTCTGGCACTGGGCTAATGTTATTCATGAAGAAATGGGCGTGGAGGTCGTATCGGTCTATACCAAATTCGGCCATCAGGGAGACATGGAAAAGGGAATATCCCGCTGCGAGGAAGGCGCCCTGGCCATTGACGATCCCAATGAACTGGAAGGTCTGGAAGCCATGGAAATGCTCCAGCCTGACGTGATCTTTACCGGAAAACGCCCCGGGGAAGTTGCCAAGAAGGTCCGGGTTCCTTATCTCAATGCCCATGCTTACCACAATGGCCCCTGGAAAGGATATGAAGGGTGGGTGCGCTTTGCCCGGGATGTCTATAATGCGATTTACTCCCCCATTCATCAACTGTCCATGCTGGACATAACCAAGGATGAGATTCCGACAGACCAAGGATTTGTGACCAAACGCATGCTTTCCGATGCCAACTTAAGTGATGAAATCAAAAACTCTCCAGTGTTGAGAGAATATACCGGGAAGTATGACAGTCTCCCAGACTTGGAAAAGAAGGTCTATCCGGAGTTCCCCAGGGAAAAATCCCTGGCATCCGCAATATAAGGCGGTGATCAGATGAGCGACGAATTAAAAAGGCAACGCATGGAGCTGCTTCTGGACTACATCATGAAAAAATGCCTGTGGCAATTTCACTCCCGGTCCTGGGACCGGGAGCGGCAAAACGAGAATATCCTCAAAATCACTTCTCAGCTGCTCTGTGATGAAGAGATTGTCCTTGACACACCTGAGCAGCGGTGTTACTGGGCGGATGCCCTATGCATGGCCGATGCCTTTACGGAGCGTTTTGCCTGGCTTGCGGAAATGGATACCCGGCAAAAGAAAGAAATCATGCAGGATTTGAAAGAGCGTCTGGATTTTCTGACCATCAACGGTTCTTTGAACCTGGAGCTTAAAGACATTCATTATTGATATTGATGAAGAGAGGAGGAGAAAAGATGGTTTGTGAATTGAAAGCAAAAGAACGCGCCGGGACTATCAATCCGATTTTTACCTGCCAGCCGGCCGGTGCCCAATACGTCAGCATCGGTATCAAAGATTGCATCGGCATTGTCCATGGAGGACAAGGATGCGTCATGTTTGTCCGGCTGCTGTTTTCCCAGCACTTTAAAGAGAGTTTTGAACTGGCATCCTCCTCGGTTCATGAAGACGGTGCGGTATTCGGAGCGCTGAACCGGGTAGAAGAAGCGGTAGACGTGCTGCTGATGCGCTATCCTCATGTTAAAGTGGTTCCGATCATTTCCACCTGCTCCACCGAGGTCATCGGGGATGATATCGACGGCGTGGTGCGTAAACTCAACGAAGGACTTTTGCAGGAAAAATATCCGGGACGGGAAGTCCATTTGATTCCCATCCATACCCCCAGCTTTGTGGGCAGCATGATTACCGGCTACGATGTGGCTCTGAAGGATTTCGTCAGCTACTTTGCGGAAAAAGGTGAGCCCAGCGAGAAGATCAATTTGATCACCGGTTGGGCCAATCCGGGGGATGTGACGGCCCTTAAGCACTTGCTGGAGCAGATGAAGGTGGAGGCCACCGTACTGTTTGAAATTGAGAATTTCGATTCCCCACTGATGCCTGCAGGCAATGTAGTTTCCCATGGAGATACGACAGTGGAGGATCTCAGAGGGACGGCCAATGCCAAAGGAACCATCGCCCTTAACCGCTATGAAGGAGGAAAAGCCGCTCAGTATCTTGAAAAAGAATTTGGGGTCCCGGCCGTCATCGGCCCTACCCCTATCGGCATCCGCAATACGGATACCTTTTTAAAGAACCTTAGTAGGCTGACCGGAAAACCCATTCCGGAAAGCCTGGCCTGGGAACGGGGAATTGCCTTGGATGCCCTTACGGATCTGACCCATATGTTTTTTGCGGAAAAACGGGTAGCTATCTATGGCAATCCCGACCTGGTGGTGGGCCTGGCCGAGTTCTGCCTGGATCTGGAAATGAAGCCGGTGCTGCTTTTGCTGGGTGACGATAATTCCAATTACAAGCATGATCCCAGAATCCAGGCCTTGCAAAAAAATGTCTATTATGATCTGGAGATCGTAACCAATGCCGATCTATGGACCTTGGAAGATCGGATCAAGAACCAGGGTCTGGAGCTCGATCTTATCCTGGGCCATTCCAAGGGGCGGTTTATTGCCATTGATTACGACATCCCCATGGTGCGGGTCGGTTTTCCTGTCTACGACCGGGCCGGAATGTACCGGCACCCGGTGGTGGGTTACGCAGGGGCCATCCATCTGGCAGAGAGCATGGCCAATGCCTTATTTGCCGATATGGAGCACAAGAAGAACAAAGAATGGATCCTCAATGTCTGGTAGGCGGATCTGAGAAGGAGGATATCTATGAAGCTGCATTATATACAGCATGTTCCCTTTGAGAACCCAGGCAGCATTTTGACATGGGCAGCGGACCATGGACACACCGTAACCGCCACCCATGTCTATGCCGATCCTCATTTTCCGGAGCTGGAGGACCTGGACTGGCTGATCATCATGGGCGGCCCTATGAACATTGATGAAGAAGCAGAGTACCCCTGGCTGATTGCGGAAAAAAAGTTCATCAGGGCGGCGGTGGAGAGGGGCAAGGTTGTCATCGGACTGTGCCTGGGCGCTCAGCTGATTGCGGGTGCTCTGGGGGGAAAGGTAACTCCCAATCCTCAGAAGGAGATTGGCTGGCTGCCTGTCCGTTTGCTGGACACAGCCCGGAAAATGCCGCTGTTTGACTTTTTTCCTGAACATCCGATGGTGTTTCAGTGGCATGGAGACACCTTCAGTACCCTGCCTGAGGGAGCGGTACTTCTGGCAACCAGCGAAGCCTGCCCCAACCAGGCATTTCTCTACGGGGATCGGGTATTCGGTTTCCAATATCATTTAGAGAACACAGAGGACATCATCGGGGGTTTGATCGAGAACTGCGGTGATGAGTTGGTTCCGGCCGATACAGTACAACCGGCTGAGGAGCTCCTGGCCCATCCCGAATATATTGCCCAGGATCAGATCTGGATGGAGCAGTTTCTATCCCGGCTGATGACCCTGTGGCAAAGGGGTGAGCTTTAAAAGGGGTGAGCTTTAATATGGAACAAATACGCTATACCAGTAGGATCTGTACCGATCCGAAGCGGATTGAAGGGTTTCTCCGGCACTCCCGGGTCGGTATCGTGGGAATGAATGCGGGGGAATACCCTTATGCCGTGCCGGTCAATTTTGTGTGGATGGACGGCTGCATCTACTTTCACGGGATGGGTTCGGGCAAAAAGGTCAAGCTTCTTGATGAAAATCCCAAGGTGTGCTTTACAGTGTATGAAGAGGCCGGTACGGTAACCGATCCTGTTCCCTGCAAGGTGGATACGGCCTACATGAGTGTGATGCTGTTTGGTACAGTTCAGCGGGTAGAGGATTTTAAGCAGTCTGCGGCCGCCTTGCAGCAGCTTCTGAATAAATTGATGCCCGGATTTTTTAAGCCAATGCCGGGCAGTGCCTTGATCGAAAAATACCGTTCCGCCTTGGATGACAATCCGGTGGCCGTTTACAAGATGAAGCCGGATTTCCTGACCGCCAAAGAGAACCGGTCTGAACCGGAGGCACTGTTTCACGGCGGTTTGCAGCAAGTAAGCAAAGGATAAGCAAAGGAGATGAATCCCAGTGAATGAAGCACCGGTCCTGAACGGAATAACCAGTTGCACCCTCTATGCCAACGGCAATGTATGCGAATGCAGGGTAAACGAAGAAAATGTCCTTCAGACATCGGCCGGTGCGCTGGTGCCGCGGTATTCCCGGCCAGGCGTGCGTGAAAAAGAGCTGAAGTCCCTTTCCTTTTATGCCAATGGCAGCCTGCGCAGCATTTATCTGGAAGCCCAGACAGAAATCCCGACTCCCATCGGCCCCTTCCCTGCCGAATTGGTGACATTTTATGAAGATGGAGCTATCGACAGCGTATTTCCGCTGAACGGGCAAATCGGGTTTGCCTGGTCCGAGGAGGAAGAAGGGGAGTTGGCCCAGGTCTATGAATTTCCCTTAGCGTTCGGAAGGATTACGGTGAAACTGAACGGGCTGCGCTTCTATCCTGACGGTAAGCTGAAAAGCCTGATTTTTTGGCCGGGCGCAGTGGTTCCCCTGCATACCCCCGGGGGAGATTTTTCAGGCCGGATTGGAGTGAGATTGCATGACAACGGCAATCTGGAATCTTTTGAACCGGCGGTACCTGTTGTACTGAATACACCCATTGGTCCGGTTCCGGCTTTTGACGTCAACGCCCTGGCAGTGGATGCCGATTTTAACTCCATTCGCTTTGACCGGAAAGGGAAGCTTGTTCAGCTTAAGACATCAGGAGATATTGTGGTGCAGAGTGCCGGCGCGGGCAGAAAAATTATCTCCTCACGAACCAGAATGGGGCTTATGGACGATACGGTTGCCAAGCTGCCCCTGGCCTTGTCTTTTGCGGGTAACATGGTGACGATTGATGACGGAGTGGAGCGGTTCACTTATGACATTGCGGATTGTAAGTTCCTGATTCTGCCCGATTTTGATCGGTCGGGTTTTAATTGCACGGGAGATTGTAATGGGTGTTCCTGCTGATTCAGGAATGCTCCGGCCAAGGAGGGACTATGAAAATTGCGGTATTAGTCAATGAAACCGGCGTTACCGCCGGTTTCTCTGAAAAAGCAGAGCTTTATATATACGAAAGAACAGGTGATACCTGGGTTGCCGATCAAAAATTTGATTGGACACCGGGCAACCACGAATCCATGGCCGGACTGCGCTTCCGCCTTAGTCAAATGGTACATTGGCTGGGAGATTGCAAGGTAATAGCAGCCGGACCTACCCATGGTTTCTATCGCGTTATTTTTGAAGGTTTCGGCGTCGCCCTGTGGATGATCGAAGGACGCCCTCAGGACTTCATTCCTCAGATTGAACATTTTTATTGTTACCGGCAGGAAGACCGCGATGGAACCTCAGAGCTGATTCAGCCCATTGCCGGCAAAGCAGGATATTATTCGGTAGATTTAAGAGATGTCATGGCCCATAACAAGCCCCTCAATTCCCGGGAAGTATTAATACCCTTTTTCAAGGAAGCAGCTTTTGCCCGGCTGGAAATCACCTGCAGCCATATTCCCAAATGGTTTGAAAAGGAACTCCCTTTGCATAAATTACAGATGGACGTAGAGACCCGGAATAACGGCATGAAAGTGCATGTATATCCTGTATGATTCTTCTCCTCGTTAATATCTACTTGCCTATGGGGGGCTGTCGCAGTAAGACAGTCCGGGGATAACATGAGACGGCGGCTGGCAGATGCCAGAGGCCGTCTTCTGCTGTAAAATAGAAAGTGCCCGAGTGAGGCCCGCATTTAAAAAGGATTTTTGTCCGTAATGCAGAATACCTAGAAGAATCATGATGTAACTATTTCATTGATTTCAGGATAAACTATTCAAGGCAAGAGGAGGACGATCATGTTTGAATTTTTGTTAGGATTTGTTTTGGCAGATAATATTGATACACTATCCTATATTGTCGTTGGCTTATTAGCGATCTTCACGGTTTCCTTAATTATAAAAAAAGTCTTCAAATTAGCCCTTATTTTTGTATTAATCACGATCATGGCTTATTACCTGGTGCCGGATCTGTTCGCCTCCATCATCCTCCCCTAGGAAAAAACCGCCCAAGATCATGGGTAAGGAGTTGAAGTTAGCTATGGAAATCATCAAAATGCACGGCCTGGGCAATGATTTTGTCTTTATCGATCACTTTCAGGGTACCCCTGCCGAGTTTCCCGATTATCCGGAGTTGGCCCGCAGGCTTTGCCACCGCCAGTTCGGAGTGGGGGGAGATGGGCTGATTGTCGTCCTGCCCTCGGCAAAAGCGGACGCCAGGATGCGCATCCTGAATTCGGATGGCTCAGAGCCGGAGATGTGCGGCAATGGCATTCGTTGTTTTGCCCGTTATATCTATGATCAGGGTTATGTTACCAAAAACCCCCTCCAGGTGGAGACCTTAGCCGGGATTCTTACCCTGCAGCTCATCATCACCGGAGATCAAGTCACCGGGGTGCGGGTGGATATGGGGGAGCCGATCCTGAAGTCGGAACAGGTTCCGGTACTTATTCAGGGCGATCCTGTAGTGGGAGCCAAGCTCGATGTGGATGGGCAGGAATTCGAATTTACGGCAGTGTCCATGGGCAACCCTCACTGCGTGATCTTTGTGGAAGATTACGAAACCCTTGATTTTGAGCGGATCGGCCCGGCCATTGAAAAACATCCTCTCTTTCCCCGCAAAACCAATGTGGAGTTTATCATCGTCAACAGCCCCCGGGAATTGACCATGAAGGTATGGGAGCGGGGAGCGGGCCCGACGCTGGCCTGCGGAACAGGAGCCTGCGCTTCAGTAGTGGCCGCCGTCCTCAACGGCAGGACTGAGCGCAAGGTCACTGTTCATTTGCCGGGGGGTGATCTCCTGATTGAGTGGGGAGAGGATAACCGGGTGTACATGACCGGGCCGGCAGCCTATGTGTTTAAAGGCGTTTTGCTGGAGGATGCCCTCAGCTAAAATCCATAGATCAAAATTCTGCAACTGAATTAAAGCAAAAGATGGACTGCCTTTTTAAAGTGAGGCAGTCCATCTTTATGCTTTAAATCTCCTTTTCCCGGATCGGCTCCAAAGACCTGATTTCTTTGGGCACGCCCTCTCAGGCAAGCTCTTTGCTGGAAATAATTCGGGTTGTCCGGATGGGTATCATCGGTTTTTTGCCGCACCACCACACCGTCCACCACATAGGCCTTGTTGAGACACCGTCCGCCCCAGTTATGCCAACAGGCGGCTGTAATCCATTTCCCTTCCTGAGACGTCATTTTATCAGCGTTTGCCGTTGTTAAGGAATTTCCACAACCGGCAAGGGATAAGCCGGCTGCTGCGGCAGCACTTGCCTGGATAAACCTTCGGCGGCTAATTCTGGAATGGGTGATTCTGTCGAAAAGACTTGCCATTTCTTAATAACCTCCTTGATTCTAAATCGTCACTTAAACGGTTTAACCGGATTCTATACTCTGCCCTCCTTTTAATTTAGTGTATTTTATGGGATTGTGACAACTATCACCACAAATGCTGATATAAAAATATTAATATAGTAGTGTTGGACGAAAGGTAAATATTAGCAAATTATTAATGCGAAATTATTTTTTGATTATTTTTAAGGGGCTTTTATTTACAACAGGCTGGCAGAAGCTTAAAGGGGTTTTGCCGGAGGATAGTCTTGTTTAGGGGAAACAGGCAGATTGCATAATTTGGGTGCTGCAGTTAATGACGGATCAAATGGAATAAATATAGCCTATGAAAACTGCTTAAATTTCTTTAGAATTTTAAGTGGCTTTTAATATTTGCGGCTCTCATTCAGATTGAGGAAAGTAGGGAAAAAATGACTAAAATTCGTGCCGGATGCAGGTTTTTAGTGGTTATGATTATCCTTTTATCACTATTCCCCGCAAATATGTTGGCGCTCAATACCGCCGGCAAAGAATCAAACCAGGCTCGGATCTCGGGAGCGGATCGCTATGAAACAGCGGCTCTGATCGCGCAAAGAGGCTGGGACAAATCTGATTCCGTCATTCTTTCCGCGGGTATGGATGCCAACCTGGTGGATGCATTGACAGCGGCTCCTTTGGCACGAACCAAGGATATGCCCATTCTTTTGACCTCCGGCCATAGCCTAAACAGTTTTGCCGGAGAGCAGCTCAAAAGGCTGGAAACAAAAACTGTCTATATCACCAGCGGACAGGGAGTCATTAAACAAGCGGTTCTGGATGAACTCTCGGCACTGAAGATCAACATCGTCCCATTAGGCGGTGCTGACCGTTATGAAACGGCCGTTAATATCGCTCAGGAGATTAAGAAGACCAGGGAATTGGACACTGTAGTGGTAACTACATCTTTATCCAATGCCGATGCTCTGACTATCGCACCGATTGCAGCCGTCAACGGCTGGCCGGTTTTGCTGACTGCTGCCAATACACTATCACCTGATACCGGCGGTTTTATCAATCAGGAGCAGATCGCCAAAACCTATGTCATCGGCGGCGTGGGTGCCGTTTCCCCAACAGTGGAGAAGGCCCTGCCTGATCCGACGAGAATCGGGGGAGCCAACCGGTTTGAGACGAATCTTAGAATTATTGAGAACTTTAAACATCAGCTCGATTTCAGTCAAGGCACTTATTTTGCCAACGGACTTAATGAACATTTAGTGGATTCTCTGGTCGGTTCAAGTTTGATCGCCAGAACATCCTCCCCGCTCATCCTTACGGAGAAAACCCTTAGTCCGACAGTCGGGTCTTATCTGGATGGTCATCCGGAAATAATCAAACCGATTATTCTCGGCGGGGAAGGAGCGATCGACTCATCGCTCCCGGCAAGATTCCAACAGACCCCATCCCTGGTGAGCTATGGGGAGCCGGGGAGCGTCCTTGGTTCACCGGATTCAGCAGATATCCAGGTTTTTGAGGGCAGTGTCCTGCTGCAGGGTGACAGCATAACCATAAAAAATGCGGTCATCGAGCGGGATCTGTTTATCAGGGGACAGGGAGCTGTTCTGGAAAATGTCACGGTGCGGGGAAAAATCTATACCAATCCTGAAAACGCAGCCAATACCCGGATCGATATGGTTCAAAGCCAGAGGATGGTGATTCAGTCCTATAGCGACAACGGAATTCATATCGATCGCAACGGCCAATATGGTCTGACAATTTATACGAAAGAGGAAGCGGAGGGCATTCATCTGGATTTTGAAGGGTGCCTGAAAGCTGAGAATGCCAGAGAACAGCTTGCGGCCATCGAATTCGCTTCCGGCAATGGCGTGGGGCAGATTCAAGTGGAAAGGGTGCTTGGCAGGCAGTGGCAGCTGACGTTTTCCGGGATATTCAATCAGCCGGTGGTGGTGGATAAGATGGCTTATGACCATGGCTCAGAAGCAATCCCTGATTATTTGAAGCCGGATATGCCTTTGGACATTACCTCGGCTCCCAACGCCATCAAGCGGCTGGAGATATGGGCGGAAAACGGTCAACTATTGACGCTGAGGGGTTACTTTGAGCAGGTCAAGGTCCACAGCCGGTTGAACCTGGTATTGGATGGGGGAGTATATGATGAAATCTCCCTCCTTGGCGATGCCGGTGTCAGTGTGCACAACCAGGCCGTGCTGAAAAATGTGCTTGCGGCCGGTACGAATCAATTATCCTTGACGCAGATGAGTAAGATCGATCATTTAAAAATAACAGGCAATGCTGTTTTAAGAACAGATGCCCATACTTCTGTTGCTCATGCTGAAGCTGCCGGAACCCAAAGTGTTATGTCTGGTTATGGTACAGTCAACGGCATAAGACTAAATAGCCCTCAGTTCGTTCCCGTCCCCGGTGCCAAGGAATTTACAGCGGTTTCTTATGCCATTGCCGTTGACCCGGAGGGAACTCCGTATCCGGTGGCTGGTGAGGTCAATCCATTGATGTTGACGCTCAAAGATAAAGCCGGGAAGACAGCCGCGGATGTTAACGGAGTTTTGGAGCTCACCGTCGCCAACGTCATCGAAGCCGGTGATGGGACTTACGGTTCCGTCAATGGAGCTGCTATTACCGGGACAGATTATACGGCCGGCATCACCATTCCCGTAACCTTTGAACAGGGAAAAGCAAGGGTGAATCTGGTTCTTAACCATGGGAAAGGCCCCACAGGCGATGCCCGGGTCGAGCAGGAAGTATGGTTCACCTTGAAAGGTCTTACCAGTTTAGGTTCGCACACCCTTAGATTCCAGGTAGCCGGGTATCGAGGCTATTCCCATGGCAAAGGGACTGAAGCTGATCCCTATATCATTTTTACGGCTGAGGAATTAAATGCGCTGCGTTACCATGTGGATGAAAAGGATATGTATATTGAATTGGGTGGGGATATTGATCTGGGTGTTTATCCTTATAATACCGGTGAAGGGTGGGTTCCCATCGAGGCATCCATTAAGAAGTTTGATGGAAAAGGGCATTTGATCCGCAATCTGTATATCAACAGGCCCAATGAAGATTATCAGGCATTGCTCCGCCGGGTCGGGTCAGGAATCCAAAATGTTGGCTTGCTTGATGTAAAGGTTACAGGCCGTCAACATGTTGCAGCCCTCACGATGGGTACTCAATTTATCGGGTCTGTTCTGGTTACGGGAAATATCTCCGGTGAGCATCAGGTGAGTGGGATCGCTGACGATGTAATGCAGATCAGCAGAAGCATGGTCAGGGCGGCTGTTTCCGGAGGCGATGAAACCAGCGGCCTGGTAAGAAACGCCTGGGACGTCTCTAACTGTTATGCTTCCGGCAAGATCAGTGGTACAGACAAAATAGGCGGTTTAACCCTAGGGGCCGGGTATTTTAGCGGGAATGTTTCTGATTTTTCAGCAATTACCGGTTCAGGCAAGGATATCAGCAGGATGGCGTTATCTATTTATCCTCAGGGTATGATAGATAAAAATCTGGCCTACGACGGAATGCTTTATAAGTTAACCCCAGGTGACAACGGCTCCACAGTATTTCCCAGGATGCCCGATTCAATCGGAAGCAACAACCTGGATGGAGAGAATAAGACTGCTGCTGAGCTGAGCGAGCAAGCAACCTATGAAGAGCTTGGCCCCGGCTGGAACTTTGATACCACATGGTCCATGGTGGATGGGCGGCCTGAGCTGAAGATGTTTTTAAGAAACCGCTAAAAATGGTGGAGGGATTGCCTCATACGGGGCAGTCCCTCCACCATTTTGCCTAAGGAGCGGTATCTTTTAAGAAATCAAATCATTTCTTAAAAGAATGATCTCATTTTTATAGAAATCGATCATCCCTTCATCCCGCATCAGACAAAGCTCCCGGGAGAGGGCGCTGCGGTCCACCCCCAGAAAGTTAGCCAACTCCTGGCGGTTGAAAGGGATATTCACCGTATTTCCGGAGCGGCCCACGGATTGCAAATAAATGAAGATCCTGTCCCTGATCTTTTTCTGAGATAAAATCTCTACTTTTCTGCTCAGAAAGATATTATTATCCACTACTTCTTTAAGCAGATTTAAAGCCACTTGCGAGGCATAGGGGCAAGTCAGGGCCTTTTCCGTATAAAGCTGGGAAAGACAGACAAACAGGACGCTGCTTTTCTGGACAGCCGTTATTTGCAATACGCCGTTGTCCATAGGATCAGCCTGGCAAGCCAAAGCTTCACCGAAAATATCTCCGGGATCAAATTGCTGAACATAATGCTCGGTGCCGGTCACACTGACCATGGACATATTGACCCGGCCGGCAAGAACAATGCCGGCACTTTTCAGGGGATCTTGCAGGCTATAGATGATCTCACCTTTGGCATAGTCTTGAATACGTCCGTTCAGACAGGAAAGAACATTAGTATATTTATCCGGTTGGATATTTTTAAAGAGAGGCATTGATTGCAATACGGAATCAATTTTTTTCATATGACCTCCTCCGGGTTGCTATAGCAACCGATTTACCGGCAAAAATCTGCTAAAACTATAGTGAGGTTAGCTTTTGCTAACCGTATTTTACCGCTTTGGGTTAGCTTTAGCTAACCTGGTGTTAGTATATATCAAAAAGGGAGGATTTTCAATGAAAAAGACCTTATCGAGGACTATACCAATACTGATCATGTTTTTCCTGATTTTGACCTTAGTGGCTTGCGGCACTGCCCAGCCGGCCCAGTCGGAAGGACCCAAAAACCAGGAAACTCAAGGAACTCAGGAAACAGCCTCAGAACCCATAACCATTAAAGTAGGTGTGCCCACCGCACCTCCGGCCCTGCCTGTTCTGCATATGATAGAAACCAAGGCCCTGGGTGAGAATGTGAACATCGAGCTGTCCATCTGGGATGAACCGGAAACCTTAATTGCTATGGTTCAGGATGGCGAACATGCATTGTTTGCTTTTCCCCTGACGGTGGTCTCCAAGCTCTATAACAAAGGTTTGGACGTGCGTTTAATGAATGTCAACACCTGGGGAGTCACTTACTTTTTGACCTCCGACCCTGATTTAAAAGAATGGCAGGATCTGAAAGGGAAAACAGTGTATGTGCCCTTGCAGTCCTCACCGCCGGATGCTTTAACCCAGTATTTCCTCCATGAAGCCGGTCTGGAAGTAGGTAAAGACCTGGAGATCATCTATGCTTCAACTCCGGAAATCGCCACACTCCTTGCTTCAGGCAAAGCTGCCTATGCAACCCTCATCGAACCCCAGGTGACAAGAGCCTTGCTGGCTAACCCCCAATTGCGGGTTGCCTTCAGTTTCGAAGAGGAATGGCAAAGGGTAACCGCTACAGAGACCAAAATACCTAATGCCGGTTTCGGAACAACCCAGAAATTCATCGACGCTCATCCGGAATTAACAGCCCAATTCCAGGAAGCCTATGCCCAATCCACCCAATGGGCTAATGAGCATCCTGAGCAAATGGGTGAACTGGCCGAAAAGTATTTGGGATTGAAAAAAGAGCTGGTGGCCAAAGCCTTGCCCAGTATGGGGCTGACCTTCCAAAGCGCCCAGGATTCCAAAACAGAACTGAAGATGTTCTATGAGCTGCTCCGGGATTTTGAACCCTCCATGATTGGGGGAAAGGTTGCCGACGACGGCTTGTATTATGATGGTAAGTAAGGGAGCGCACGGTGAAAAGTAAAGGATTGCTGACCAAGGACTCCGGTTACAAACTCCTGTCTTTCCTCATGGTCATCAGTTTGTGGAAAGTGCTGACGTTGCACTTTTCACCCCTGATCGTGCCCACTATGGGCAGTGTCCTGGCGGAGATCCATAAAATACTGACAAGTCCTGATCTTTATGCCATGATTCCCTTGACCGCCGGAAGGCTCCTGGCCGGCTTATCTTTGGGGGTGAGCCTGGGATTGGTGCTGGGGATTTTAATGGGGAACTTCCCGCAGGTTAAAGGGGTGCTGTCCCCCCTGATCGGGATCATGCAGACAGTGCCCCCCGTCTCCTGGGTGGTTTTGGCTCTGGTCTGGTTTGGGTTCAACGGCAAGCCTGCCGTCTTTATCGTCATCATTTCCACCCTGCCGGTGATCACCATCAACGTCTGCGCAGGATTTCGGCGCATCGATAAAAACCTGCTGGAAATGGCCTCACTCTATCGTTTTTCCAAGGTGAAAAGGTTAAGGCATGTGATCCTTCCCTCCATACTCCCTTATTTTAAATCCGCTTTCCAGATTGCCTTAGGGAGCGGCTGGAAGATCGCGGTCATGGCCGAAGTGCTGACCACCAGCGATGGGATTGGCGGGATGATCAAACTGGGACGGCTCAATGTGGAACCGGAGAGCATCATCGCCTGGTCCATCCTCGTTGTGCTCCTCTTTTATCTTTCCGATTTCCTCATCGGTAAGTTCTTGTTTAGGAAGGAAAAGAATTATGCTGCAACTCCATGAGATCAGTAAATCCTTCGGCACCCTTCCGGTCCTCAAAAAGGTAAGTTTCACTGTGAGAGATGGTGAAATCGTTGCCTTAATCGGACCATCAGGCTGCGGAAAATCCACCTTGCTCAATATTATTGCCGGCATCCAAACATCCGATGAGGGAGCTCTTTCCGGAGGGTCGGAGGCCATGGCCTATGTCTTCCAGGATGACCGGCTCCTGCCTTGGCGGACCGTCTGGGACAATATCCGGCTGGTCAGGGACAAGGAGAATCGGTCCGTGATTCAGGAACTGATCGATACGGTGGGTTTAAGGGGATTTGAGACCTATTATCCCGCCCAGCTTTCCGGAGGAATGAAAAAACGCTGTGGAATCGCCCGCTCCTTTTACTATGAAAGCCATCTGCTCCTGATGGACGAACCCTTTCAGGGACTTGATTATTGCTTGCGCAGGGAAATGCTCCATCTGCTCTTAAAAGTTTGGCAAAAGCATAAACAAGGAGTGCTGTTTATTACCCATGAGATCGATGATGCCTTAACCATTGCCAGCCGGATCATCGTCTTATCCCCCAGGCCCAGTGAAATCAGCAAAGAATTTATGCTGCCGGGACCGGAAGGACGGGATCCGGGTTCACCTGAGCTGACGGACATCCGGCGTGAGATTATTGCGGCAATCACGAATTAAGCAAATTAAGCAAATTAAGGAGGGAGAACACATGGCAAGGCTGAAGAATTTGCCCCAGGAGCGGCCCCTACCCCTGGCTTCGTTGATCAAAGCCCGTGAAAACCAAGTGCTCAGCATGGCTCTTGCTCAGAGCGACCGTGTACAAATCAGTTTATTTAGTTTCGCTGATGGGGAATCCGTCAGTGAAGAGGAGTATTTCGGCGATACCCTGTATCTTATCCTCCAGGGTGAAGCAGTCATCACTTTTGACGATCAAAAAATTGATTTAGTCCCTGAGGATGTGTTGATGGTTCCGGCTCACAAAATCCATGCCATAGCAGGCAAAGGCCGGTTTAAAATGCTGCAGATAACATTGATCAATGAGGAGAGATAAACATGACTGAAAAACTTATTAAAAATATTGAGCACTCCGCCCCATTTAAGTTTCTGGACTTAGTTGCATACGAACCAGGCAAAGTAGCCAGTTTGACCCTTGCGCAAAAACCCGGCGTGGGCCTGACCATTCTGGCCTTTGCGGAAGGGGAGGGGGTGAGCACCCATGCGGCTCCCGGAGATGCCATGGTCTATATTATGGACGGAGAAGCGGAAATCACCATTGCTGAGACCCGCTGCCGGCTTAAAGCGGGAGAAGGGATAGTTATGCCGGCCGGAATTCCCCATGCGGTACAGTCCATAACTTCCTTTAAGATGCTGCTGACGGTGGTTAAGAATTCCTAACCCTGAGCTAACCCGCCTTTGTCCCCCGCCCCGATAGGCGGCGGGCCAAAGGGCGGGTAAGTCCAGTATGGGCCCGACTGATAATCAAGGGGATGAATCCCCCTGAATTAAGTCTCGTTCAACCCATAAGGGCACGAAATTAAGGAGAGATAGACGATGTATAGTCTAGGGATAGACATAGGGAATGTTTCGGTAAAAGTTGTCCTGCTTTCCGAAACCCAAACCATACTGTATAGGAGATATGAACTCCATGGGGGAAAAGCCCTTGTGGCGGCAGCCAGGATTCTTAAAGAAATGACTGAAATCTATCCAGAAGAACATCTGTATGGGGCACTGACCGGAGTTTACGGCAAGGTTCTCGGGGATGAGTTTGGTCAGGTAAGTGATATTCCTGCTCTTGAATTGGGTCTGAAAGTTCTCTGCCCCCAGGCGAAATCCGCGATTGAAATGGGCTCCCAAAATGCCCGGTATTTAACCAGGCTTTCCGGCCATGCTTTGCCCTTGTATGGGGTTAATGAGAGCTGCGCCGGGGGCACAGGGTCTTTTTTTGAGGATCAGATGCGCCGCCTAGGCCTTGAGCTTGAAGATTATTCCCCCATCATCGCCAAGGCTCAAGGAGTTCCCAGACTATCGGGCCGCTGCTCAGTCTTCGCCAAAACAGATATGATCCATCGGCAACAGGAAGGGGTGCCCGTTGCCGATATCCTTTTAGGCTTATGCTATGCTGCCGTCAAAAACTTTAAAGCCACCATTGTCAAAGGGATGCCCATTGAAAAGCCCCTGGCCTTGTGCGGTGGAATTCTTAAGAACAAAGGGGTCATTCAAGGGGTAAAGAATGTTTTCGGCTTAACCGATGAGGAGTTAATCGCCGACGAAGACCTGATTTTTGTCCAGGCTGTGGGAGCAGCCCGGTATGCCTCGGCCAACCAGCTTCTTGTGCCCGCCTCTAAGCTGATCCATTCCTTCCACCGGACAGAGGCCCAGGTCAAACTGGGAACCTCACTTCCCCGGCTTAGCCCTCTTGCTCTCAGGGAGGGGACGAGGACTGAGGATCCCCAATGTCAGGAAATTGCGGAAGGGACCCATTGTCTCCTCGGTATCGACGTGGGCTCCACAAGCACGAACCTGGTGGTCGCCGATGGGGAAGGCCGTCTCCTTGATTTTCAATACCTGAGAACCCAGGGGGATCCCCAAAGGATGGTCCGGGAGGGTCTGGCCTCCCTTGGTGAGCGATTAGGAAGCAGACTGATCATTGATGCTGTAGGCGTAACCGGTTCGGGACGTCATTTAATCGGGGAAATGATCGGGGCCGATACGATTAAAGATGAAATCACCGCTCAGGCAAAGGCCGCCTTGAAGGTCAATCCTCATGCAGATACGGTCTTTGAGATCGGAGGGCAGGACTCCAAATATATTTCCCTGCAGAAGGGAGAAGTCAGCGACTTTCAGATGAATAAAATCTGTGCGGCAGGAACCGGGTCCTTCATCGAGGAACAGGCCTTGCGCTTGGGCATCCCCATTGAAGAGTATGGGGGGATCGCCTTAAAAGCCCAGTCCCCTCTGGATCTGGGGGAACGCTGTACTGTATTTATCGAAAGCAATATCGGGGCGGCTTTGGCCAACGGCGAGGAGAAACCGGATATTTTGGCAGGGCTGTGCCACTCCGTCATCCGCAACTATCTCCATAAGGTAGTGGGGAACAAGCCCGTGGGCCAAGAGATCGTTCTCCAGGGAGGGGTTTGCTATAACCCGGCGGTAGTGGCCGCCTTCCAGGGAATTTTCGGGGACAGGGTTCAGGTGTCTCCCTGTTTCTCGGTGAGCGGAGCCTATGGAGTGGCCCTGCTGGCCGGTGAAAGTATCGGGGTGAACCCCAGCCGCTTCCAAGGCTTTGACTTGTCCCCGCAGAATAAGGTCAAGTCCGCACAAGATAAGGCCGAAAGGTTAGAAATCAGCCTCAGCAGCCATAATAAGGATTTTAGCCATCATAACTACTTCGCTGAGGCCAAAAAGATGCTGCTGGGGGATTATACCGGAAGGATTGATCCGAAGAAGAAAACCATCGGGGTTCCCTATGTTTTGGTGATCCATAAATTCTTCCCTATGATCAAAGGTTTCTTTGAATCCCTGGGCTTCAATGTCCTTTTATCCGCTGAAAGCAATGAAAAGACCATTGCTCTGGCTCAAAACTATGCCCAGGCGGAAACCTGCTATCCTGTTAAGCTGATCTACGGTCATATGGAGGAACTGGCGGAAAAAGGGGTGGATTATATTTTCCTGCCCAGCATCCTGACCATGAAACATGAAACCTCCAAGGTGCATCACAATTATAGCTGTGTCTATATGCAAAAGGCTCCGGAATTTGTCTTCAAGACCTTGAAACTGGCAGAGAAGGGGATTCAGCTCCTCAACCCTGTCTTCAACCTTGATTACGGCAAGCCGGCTATGGCAGGAGCCATGATTGAGATCGGCACTTCTTTGGGAAAAATGAAGCCCTTTTGTGTCAAAGCCCTGGCGGAAGGAGCCATGGGGGTGCGCAGGTATACCGCTCAGGTGGAAAAGGCCGGCCGGGAACTGCTGGATTCTTTGCCGGATCAGGAAAAGGTCATCGTCATCATGACCAGGAATTATGGCATCAGTGATCCGGTGCTCAATATGGGCATACCCCAGGAGTTTATCAAAAGAGGATATAAGGTCATCACTTTGGGACATCTTCCCGGTCATGATCTGGATCTGTCCCATGAGTATGAGAATCTCTATTGGCCTTTTGGCCAGCACATTATCGGTGGCGCCAAAATTATCAAGAACCATCCCAATCTTTATGCAGTCTATCTTAATAACCACGGCTGCGGTCCGGATACGATGATTTCCCATCTTTTCCGGCAGGAGATGGGAGATAAGCCTTACCTGAATATTGAAGTGGATGAACATTATTCCAAAGTGGGAGTCATAACCCGTATTGAAGCCTTTATCAATACCCTTGAGCATCGGCCCGCCCCCGGGGAAGTGCAACGGGATTTTCTTAAAGATCTGCCCAGGCGGGAAGTTTCCTTAAGAAAAACTCCTGAGCCGGGTGTACCGGTCTATTTCCCCCATCTGTATCCTTATGCCGATTTGCTGGGGGATACGCTGAAGAAGCATGGCTATGAGGGGCATGAGCTCCCGCCAACCACGGTCTCCAGCCTTAATCTGGGGAAAAGCAAAACCCTGGCCAAGGAATATTTATCCTTTACGGCTCTGCTGGGAGATGTGCTGCACAAAGCTCAGGATCAGGAAAAGATGCAGGTGATTCTCCCCGCCACAGAAGGGGGAGAGATCGACGGACTCTACAGCCGGGTGATTTACGATATCCTGGCCAGAGAGCATATGGACCACGTCACGATTATTTCCCCCACCCTGGAAACCTTGCCTTTTCAATCGTCTTTATGCCCCCAGCTTTTTATCAGCATCCTGGCCGGGGATTTAATCCTGGCCGCCCCCGCGGCAACCAGAGAAGATCTTCGCCAAAGACTGAAGAGCCTTGCCTCCCTATCCATGGAAGATCTGCTGGAGGCCGCTCATGAGGTTGGTCGGGATCTCCGGGAAGTTCAGGATCTTCAGTCTCTCCGGGATGTTCAGGCTCTAAAGCCGGAAGCCGGGAAGGTAACCGTCCTGGGGGAACCCTATGTGCTCTACAATGCCTATTTAAATGGTGAACTATTTAAAGAAGTTGAGAAAAAGGGCAAAAAGATTGCCACGATGCCCTTGAGTGAATACTTGTGTTTTCTGTGGTACACCCGCTGTGAGAACAAAAAAGAGCGGGGAGTGGTGGCCGGATATATCTCACAAATGGAGCAGCTCTCCGCTGCCTTAGGGGAAAATACCCCTTTTGCCCCCAGCTTTGCTGATCTCTTAGCCAGTGCGGATGACCTTATTCCTGATTTCGCCGGGGCCAATGGCCGCTATCGCCGGGTCAAAACCATGGACTGGCAAAGGCAGGGGATTCCCTGTATCGAAGTGGCCTCCCTCTATGAAAATGCTCAGACCGTCCTGCACTTGCTGGGGGGTGAGGAGGATGGCCTGGTTCTAAGGCTGGGCTTTGATGAATCAGGTGTTGCCACCATGAAAGACAGGCTCCATTCTTTTCTGTATTATATGGAGAGAAACAAGGAATAAGTTGCGGAGTATCACTATTCTCAATGACTTAATGAGACTTTTCCGAAAGTGTCAGCAGACTTTAGCTGGCTGCTGTCAGGCAGAGCAAGTTTAGGAGCCGGCTCCCAAATGGGGGCCGGCTCCGGTTATGTCAGTATTTAATTCAGTCTGCATTAAATTCCTGCTGGATAGTCTGCCGGGCTTCTTCGGCAGAGATTATGCCGGTCACTTTGCCCAGGATCCTCAGCTTAGCCAGGTCGGTGACAACCATATCTTTCATAGAGCTGTTGGCCGGTTTTAATCTCACTTCAAAATCGTACCGGTAAAACTTTTTGATCGTCACCTCACCGTCAATTTTTACCAGGGCAATTTCGCCGTTTTCCACACCAGGCTGGGGGGCGACGATGACCAGATCGCCGTTGTTGATGCCGGCTTCGATCATACTGTCACCTTTCACCTTGATTAAATAAGTGTTCTTTTTGATCCTTGCTGCCGGGACAGGGACAAATCCTTCCAATAATTCATCGCTCATGATGGGCAAGCCGGCGGCTGCAGTGCCCAGGAGGGGTAAATACACACTGCGCTCCTCTTTTAAGGATTCAGCCTCCGGTTCTATACCGGTGTGCTTATGCCTTGAAGTTCCTCCCCACAGATTATGCCGGGTGCCGGATAAGAGAAAGGCTGCATAGGTTTTAAGGGCATAGCGATTATTTTCGTCGAGAGAAGTGTAAATTTCCAATACCTGCGTTTGCTCACCACCGGCATCGTTATATTTGACGATGCCTTTTGTTAAATAATCCAGTGATACATTAAGGTAGTCTGAAATCAATAAGGCGGCATCCAGTGAAGGGCTTACCCTATTTCGTTCGATTTTACTCAAATTACTGTTGGTAATACCGGTGGCAGCTTCCACTTGCCTTAAAGAAAGACCTTTTTCTTCCCTGAGTTTTTTCAGGCGCTCACCGAAAGAAGACAATACCATCACCCCACTTGTATAAGTATAACCCGTTAGCGTCAAATATGATAATTTTTATATTGATTACGTCAAAAATAACGCGTATAATGGTTTTGGGAAACCTTTCCACAGAACAATCCAGAACAGGTCTGGTGAAGGGAGAACAGCTTACCGGATCGGCAAAGAAAGGTTCTCATACCACCGCCCGGGCAGCAATTTTTGCGGCAAAATAGCTGCAATGTTCGTTATCTATGAAGCAACTTTATTATACCAACATTTTGCGCCGTTATGAAGAGGGTGGGGCAGAAAGATGAAAAAGAAAGAGAGGAAAGAGAATGTTAAAAGTGTGTATTGACCCGGGACATAACGGGATTGGCCCGGATACAGGGGCCGCCTTTAAGGGTTTGCTGGAACAAACCCTGACCCTTAAGATGGCCGGAATGGTGAGGCAGGGATTAGAGCAGCAAGGAGGATTTCAAGTGATGATGACCCGGGATGGGGATAAAGTGGACGGGCCCTGTGCCACGGTACTGGACTCACTGCGTACCCGCTGCCGGATTGCCAATGAGGGGAATGCCGATCTGATGGTGTCCATTCATGTCAATGCAGGCGGAGGGACCGGTTCGGAGGTCCTCATTATCGACAGGGGCGGAAAAGCAGAGGAATGCGCCAACATTATGGCGCCCCTCCTTGCCGAAGCCGGAGCCTGGCCTAACCGGGGAGTCAAGGTTCAAAACCTCTATGTGCTGCGGGAAACCAGGATGCCGGCTATCCTGACGGAAAACGGTTTTATCGACCATGAACAGGATCACAGCAAACTCAGGCAGGACCAATGGCTGGAAGCTATCGCCAAGGCTCACATTAGGGGGATTTGCAGCTATTTGGGAAGGGAAGATGAGGGGAACAGTCAGGAAACTCCTCCATCTGATTCACGCCAGAGTCTTCCCGCCTTAATTATCTACTACGGCGAGGCTGAAGAGAGAGTCGTCCCCTTTCTCCAGGAAAAGCTCCAAGCCCCCGCCCTCCGGCTTGCCCTCATTACTCCTCAAGTCATAAACGCCGCCCGGAAAATTTACGGTGTAGGCAGTATCGAGGAGGCCTATAGTATTGAAGGCAGGAAGATCCCACTCTACAAGCTCTATGGCGGTGAGAGCCGGATAGAAACTGCCCAGGCAGTGCTCCAGGCCATCAGGACGGGGGACGTGTAAGGGGAAAGGAGGGAATCCGGTGCGCTTGAATTATGAAGAATGGATGGATGAAATAAAACCAGAGGACCTGCCTTTCTGCTATCGGGAGATGGTGGAGATCATAGGATTTGAAGCCACCATAAAGCTGGCGGATAAATACCAAGGGAGTCCCTTTTATTTTCACAAGCTGGATTCGGCGGTCCAGGAAGTCCGCAACAAACGGATTAAGGCTGAATTCAAAGGGCATAACCATAAAGAATTAGCACGCAAATATGGATTGTCGGAAGTCTGGATCCGGAAGATCCTGGCCGGCCAAGGCGGTACCGGCAAAGCAATAAGCCTTGCCAACTGAACCATGGCCAATGTCATTAATTAGATTTCTAAAGTACTTTCGTAGATGGTTTGGACCATCATCCGCTAAAATCCCAGTATAAGCCACTGGGATTTTTGTTTACCCAAGTTTAAGGAGGAAGAGTTATGTCAACCGAGATCACAAACCTGGCCACTGAAGTGATGGTCAACCTGCTCCTGGGAGTGCTGACCCTCCTTGGGGCACTGGGCAGCATGTATCTGCAAAAAGGGATCAAAAAGCTTCAGGCCGAGACGGCTAAGGTCCAGGAGGAAACAACCAGAAAGCTCTTTTATGATGCTCTGGCCCGTCTGGACGATGTGGCCGGAAAATCAGTCAACAAAATTGAACAGACAACCAAAAAACAGCTGCTGAAAGCGGTAGCAGAAGGTTCTGTCGGCAAAGAAGTTTTCCAAAGTCTTGCCTATGAGGCCTATGAGGAAATCATCAGAACCCTGGAGCCGGATTATTTGCAGGTTGTCCAAGAGACCATGGGAGATTTCCAGACCTATATTATGAACCTGATTGAAGAAAAACTCGCAGCCCTCAAATCAACGGGGCAAACCTCCGCAAACCTCTCCGCACCGGCCCCGGACCTCAATAAGTAAAAGTGGTCAGTCATGTTTGAGATCAAAGCCACTATCCCCCTGGACGAATTCCGTGACGAGTTTGAGGAAGATAAGGTTGCGCAGGCCCTATCCGGGTAACAGCCAACAATGAGCAAAAGCTCGACAAGATTTATGACATACTCATGGAAATGCAAAGGACGGGAGCGGAAATAAGCTTGGTTCAGGATCCCAGCAGGCTTAATTGCTAAAAGAGCCAATTCAAAGGAGTTTATACCATGGCGGAATTAAGTGATATCATCCACGCGGCCCTGGATGTGCTCAAAGATGAGCCCGGATTAGCCGAGATCGAGGACTGGCAGGAAGTCAATTGTTTTATTCCTTTAAAATCGCCGGGAATCTCGGTGGGAGCGGAAAAGGAAACCTTTACAGCCTATGATCGCAGATTTGACAACACCGAAGTCAGCCTGAAGATCTATGTCTGGGTCAACGATTCCGACCCGGCCAGGGGTGAGTCGGAGGTCAGAAGATTTGCCCGTCTTGTCCGCTATGCCCTGGTCAAAGATCCATATCTTGACGGATTGATTGATTCAGGCTTTGTCTCGGAGATCAAATATTCAGCATCAGATCAAGGGCAGGAAATGCTGACTTACCTGGCCGAGATGGATTACCAGGTAAGCTGTCTGACTCAACGGACAGAAAGGGAACCGGCCTGGGAGGTCGGAGAAGTTCAAGTTGAAATCCATCATTAAGATTTGGAGAGGAGTATGACACATGGCTAACCAGTATATTGAACCCCGGATCGCCATTGACGAGTCGGATGTGGGGGCCCGGATCCAGCCGGAGGTCAGTTTATCCGGAATCGGTATTGTGGGAACGTTCGCGAAAGGACCTGTAAACAAAGCCGTTTCTGTTCAGAGCGACGACCAGCTGAAATCCTTGTTTGGTTCGGATAAGACCGGCTTGACCGGTATTAAAAGCGCCTTAGGTGCTTTGAACCAGGGGGCTAATGATTTAAAAATTGTCCGGATTGGTTCTGCCTCCCTCAAAGAAGCAGAGAGGATCCTTAAGGACAGCACGGACGCCGACAGCGTTAAGGTCAGGGCAGCCACACCGGGAACCTGGGGGAATGAGATTAAGGTTGCCGTGGCCCCAGGAACATTGAACGATACCTTCAGGATCATTGTGATCTGCGGCTCAGAATCGGAAACCCTGGATAATCTTACTTTAGATAATCTGCATAAGGCAGCTTCACAGTATATCACCCTGGAAAAGGCCGAAAGCGCCGGGCAGATTCCTCAGACTATCACGGCAGTACCCCTGGCAGGGGGAGATGACGGAGCTGAAGCAACGGACAGCGATTATATCGGAGCTGTTGACGAATACGGCAGCCCTTCAGGATTAAAGGTGCTGGAAACCGTCCAGGTGGGGCTGGTGCTGTGCGCTCAACAGTTTGGCCCCACAGTGCAGAATGCAATCATCACTCATTGTGTCAATGCCTCTTTGGGACAGGGTTTAAGGGTGGGTATTTTAAATACCGGCAAAGGATTAACCCCCGGCACAGTAGCGCCTCTGACCGCATCTCTGGATTCAGCCCGGGCCATCCTTGCCTATCCCTGGGTTGAGCCTAAGGAAGCCCCCGGCAGCTATGTGGCATCTGACGGGTATTATGCCGGTCTTCTGGCAGTGCGCCATTCCAATGAAAGTCCCTCCAATAAGCCGGTGCTGGGAATTCTCTCTGCAGAAAGAAATTTGACCGATGCCGATGTAAGGGACCTGACTTTAGCCAGAATCAGCTCGATCACACGGATGCCCCGCCGGGGTGGGTTTGCGGTTAGAAACGGGTTAAACCTTTCTGCCGATGCCGCCTGGGATCAGACCTGTATCCGGCGTGCAGCGGATGAACTGAATATGGAAGCCTATGATGCCATCCAGTGGGCAATCAGTGAAGAAAATACACCGGAGCTGCGGGCAGCGGTGTCGGCTCAGCTGGACTCCATGCTGCTGGTCAAAAAGCAAAAAGGCCGGATTTATGATTTCCTGGCCACGATTTGCAATGACACCAACAATACCGGGGAGACCATCGCTTCCAGAATCCTTAATGTGGTGATCCGGCCCCGCTTTACCTATCCGGCGGACTATGTCAATCTCTATGTGCAAAGACAAACCGGAGGGGAAAGTTAGGAGGAGCTTTAATGGCCATTAAAATACTTGAACATTGCCCGGCTTGCGGCGCCTGCCTGAAGGTTTGCCCGGTAAAGGCTCTCACCGTAGCCGGGGGAAAGCTGAGTGTAACCGAAAATTGCCTTGAATGCGGGTTATGTATGGGGCAATGCCCTGTCAATCAGCTGGAATTGCCGAAGAATTCGGTGTTCAAAAGATAAGTCAAGAACGGAGGGTGAAAACTAATGCCTAAGTTGCAAGGATTTGATGTCTCGGTCACCATCGTCGGTGATAACGGCCCCGATCTCGTTGGGGAGTATCAAGAGGTGGAATTTACCATTAAAGAGGATTCAGAAAGCTATTTAGCCTTGGGTGAACGGATTGCTGAAATTTTAGACGGGCAGATCACCATTGAAGGAAAACTGAAACGGGGACACACCCAACTGGATATAATCAACCGCATTTGGGGGGCCAAGGCTTTGAAGCGCGGAGAAAAGATCCCTTCGGCACCCCGTTTTGCCATCTCCTTTAATGTGGATGCCCCAGGTAAAGGATTCTCGGGAAAATACCGACTGCTGGCCTGCAAAATCGATGAGTTGGCCATTAAGGCCCAGAGCGGCAAGAATGTGGTCTCCGAGGATTTAAGCTTCAAGGCTGAAGGAATTGAGCCGGTAAAATAACAGACAGAAGACAAATGACAGATGACAGGAGGTAAAGTCATGGAAGAAAAGCGCGTATTCGGGCCCCTCACCTTGCCCAGCGGAAAGGTCATCAAATTCCGGGAACCCCTGGGAATTGATAAAAACAATGTGATGCAGATGGTGCCTATCTCTGAGGAAAATCTGATTAACGGGGCCATGCTTATCGATGAATATGTAGCGGCCAAATGCGTTATTGAAATCGACGGCAAGGAAACCACCGGGGAATATAAAACACTGTTTGACGACTGGAAAAACAAGGACATCACCTTTTACCGCCGTGTTTATGACAAGTGCGTGGGCATGGGTGCAGAACTGCAGACAGAGGCGGATAAAGCTGCGGATTTTTTGCTCAAAAACTAGATCTGTACCGCTGGTGCCAGGTTGCCAAGGCCTTTCATGTCTCCCTGGACGAATGGCTCCATATGACCCGGCAGATGAAAAATGCGGTTTGGCGCTCCCTCGAATGGTATCATGCAGAAATGCAGAAGGTGTCTGAAAAGGGGTGAGTTATGGCGCTCGGCGGCAGAAAGCGAAGGGGCACGCCCTGCCCCTTCCTGGTTGCCCCAGCTGTTCATGCCCCAGGCGGCAGCATTATCAATAACGAAACTTGACAATGAATTGAGGTGAGTGCAAATGGGAAGTGATGGGACGCAAGTGGACTTAGTCTTAACCTTCATGAATAACTTAGGTTCCAATATCGCTTCAGCTAAACTTACGGCTAAGATCATGAGTGCTGATCAGGGGAAAACAGCCAGTCAAACCCAAAAAACCGCCGATAATCTTAAGAATATGAAGAAATCCGGATTAGAGGATATCCGTGCCGGAAAGTCCCTCCTTGACCAGCTTAAAAAAGCGGTCAACCAAGCCGCATTATTTGAAGAGGCCATGCTCGGCGTGGAAAATGCCATGTATGATTCATCCCTTCCTTTAGAAGAACAAAAAAAGCAGATGGAGGAGTTAAGAGAGCTGGCCTTAAGCCTGGGTGCTGAAACCAAATTTGGCTATGAGGATGCGGCAAAAGCCCAGGAGAAGTTATTGCAAAATGGCATGGCCTTTCAGGATGTTCTGGAAGGGGGAGCCAAAGCATCACTGTACTTGGGGCAGACAGCCGGCATTGCGCCCACAGCGGCAGCCGAAGCCGTAAATGAGATTGCTAAGAAGTTTAGCCTCAACGGCAGCCAGTTGATGGAGGTGGCGGACGATATTACCCGGGTCGCCGACGCCGGCAATGTGGGTGTCCAGGTCATGATGGATAATATGACCCAAGCGGGTGGTACCGCTAAGTCACTGGGGTTGACCGCCAAGGAGACTTCCTTGATGCTGGGTACGCTTCACACGATGGGGCTGGGAGATTCCTCCGGAAGCTACCTGAAGGATATGCTGTCCGGCTTGAACAGAGCAACGCCGGAGGCCCGTAAAGCTCTGGAAGCAATGGGGATGCTTAACGGTGCTACGGTCACAGAGACTTCATCCGGAGCCATGAAGATCAGCGGCGGCGAGAACAGCATGTTCAATGAGCAGGGCCAAATCAAAAGCGCCCAGCATTTGATTGAAAGCCTGCGTGCTTCTTTACAAGGAGTCGATCTAAGCAGTTTATATGATGCCGGCGGAAAACTATTGCCGGCCGAAGAAATCGAAGCCCTGGTGGAGCAAAGCAGCAATTTAGGTGGCCTGCAGAATTTTAAAGACGCCTTTGGTCTGGAAGGCATGAGAGCAGCAATTGCGCTGACGCAAACAGGCAAAGACAGTTATGCGGAAATGGCGGAAAAGGCTTCCCATATGAAAGGGATCGAAGAACAGGTTATTTCCCAGCAAGATACGTTGCTGGCCAAGCTTGCCACTCTGAAGGAATCATGGAACACACTGATGACCTCGTCAGGTACCCCTTTGGTGGAGGAACTGAAAAGTTTTGCCGATACTGCCAGTAATGCGCTCCAAGAGATTCAGGCCTGGACAGAAGCTCATCCCGAAGCAACCAAAGCTATAATGAAAACCATCGGCGGATTGGCTTTGCTAAAAATGGGCTCCGGAGTATTTAAATATTTAGGGGGAACGGTAGGCGGTTTTATCTTTAGTCTTGGCCAGGCGGCCTCCAAGGTAAAGAACTTTGCTTCAACCTTCGGCTTATTCCGGCGCGTTGCAGGACTGCTTGGAATGTTGTGGAGCGCTGTTACTTCTGGGTTTTCCATTTTATTAAAAGCCGGCGGGTTTTTGGTGGATTTTGGCATCAAAGCACTGACAGCGGGCGGAAGAGCTTTGCTGGCGGGAGCACGGATGGCCTTGGCCTGGTTGATCGGATTAGGGCCTGTCGGCTGGATCATTATTGGAGTAACGGCTTTGATTGCGGGAGGAATCGCCGCCTGGAAAACAAATTTCCTTGGCTTTCGTGATTGGATACTGGATAAGGTGGCATGGATTGCAGATCTCATCAATAAAGTGAAAGGCGTTTTTAATATAAACTCCTCTAATACTAATTTAACGGTGGTGTCTAATAAAGGGCAAGATCTGAATAATTCACCGGATCTCAAGTTTTTGAATGACCCTGCATCAATTCCTTTCCTGGGAGACGGCGGATCATCGGCAGATAACCGTCAGTACAATTTCAATATCAACAGCACAGACCCGGAAGGAGCCGCCAATGAGATCAGCTCCCTGTTCGGAGGAAAGGACCTGGATAAGTATCAGGCTTCCCGGGATCCCCGTTTTGCCGATTATCTGTATCCAGCCTATCCACAACTTTCCTGGGGCTAAAGAGTTCACCCATCTGTTGAAGAATTAGGGAAGGAGGGAATGGTGTGGACGTTTATCTGGATGACTTTCTATTTCGCCCCGGACCCCGCCAGAAGATAGGCTATAAAAATCCCCGGACCCTGGTGAAGCTGGATATCCCCGGCGCAGGGCCTTCTTATCAGGATATGGGGGAAGACGGGGCGGTCATCGATTGGTCGGGAGTATTGATCGAGGATGCTTATGCCGGAGCTATGCAGCTTGAAGTGATGAAAAACACCGGAAACCCGGTGCAGCTTAGAGTCACCGATTGCCCAGAGCTGAGCAGCAAAGTACGCATCAGCAGATTTGACTGGGAGCTCGTCCGCAAAGACTATGTTTCCTACAGTATCGAATTAGCAGTGGAATCGGCCGAACCCGGCCCGGAACCGGTGGTCGTCGCCACGCCCTCACCTGAGCGGTCCGTAGCTGAGGAAAAGAACTCTGTGAAAACCTATACCGTGGTTTCCGGAGACACCCTTTGGGCCATAGCCGGGGATAAGCTGGGCAATCCTCTGCGCTGGAAAGACATAGCCAGCTTAAATGGGATTGCCGACGAAAGAAAATTGAGGGTGGGCACCGTTCTTAAACTGCCCAGCCCATAGGAGGAAAAATATGAAGGCACCAAGAGCCATCCTTGAAGTCTCAGGGGTCAATGTCAAGTGGCAGGATATTCTGGATATCAGCCTGGAGAACACCTTATATTTGGCTGCGGACAGTTTTGAGGTGACACTTCGCAACGATCTCCTTCTTTCGGACTGGTTCAGGAAACAGCAAGAGGTCAAAGTATATTTCGGCTATGTAGACAATCCGGAGTCCTGGACCAAGGGGGAGTTAACCCATCTCTTAACGGGCAGGATCGACGGCATTAAGCCGGAGTGGTCCGGCAAGAAAATAGTCAAACTGATTGGCAGGGATTATTCCGCGCCTATGATCGATACAGAGTATTCTGTTGCTTTTGAGAATCAGACCTCCGGCCAAATTGCCGGGATTATGGCTAAAAAATACGGATTAAAACCCATTATCACCCATACCGGCGCTATCGCCGATAAAGAGCTGATAACCAACAAAAAGGAATGGGAAGTCCTGCAGGCCCTGGCCGATTTGGAAGGTTTTGTCTGCTATGTGACCAAGGATAAGGAATTGTACTTCGGTCCCCGGAAAGAAACCGATGAAACGGTGATTGCCAGACTATATAATCTAGGTCCCGGACAAGTGAACTGTACCTTGAATTTTGATGATTCCACAGTGGATGTTATCAATAAAGTAACAGTCCGGCACTGGTTGGGTGCTAATAAAAAGCTGATCGAAGGATCGGCTGTTAATGAAAGCCTGCTCTCCGCTATGGGCGGTCAGCTCAAAGAGCGGATCGTCTATGAGAGCAAAGCCAAGACCCCTGCTTTGGCTAAAGAATACGCAGAGAAAAGGCTGAAGGAGTGGTCCCGAAATGTAGTTACGGCGGAAGGGCTCTGTGCCTTGAATCCGGAAATAGCCGCGGAACGCAAGGTTCTTTGTCAGGGGTTCGGGCGGTTTGAAGGGGAATATTATCTCAATCAGGTGACCCACTCCCTTTCCAAAAGCAGCGGAGCCAAAACAGAGTTTAATCTGACCAATCTCCGGCCGGATGAAGCAGAGCAGTACCGCCAGGATTTGTATGAGGATCATGGGGAGATAAGGGGATGAACGACTAGGGAGGAAGATCCATGCAAAAGTTAATATGCCCCCAGTTGGGCATTCTGACTTCGCTGAGCGGCAACACGGCCAAGGTGTACCTTCCTCTTTTCAAAATAGAGACCGGCTGGATCCGGGTCAGCTCCAACCTGCTTTATGAAAAGGAGGTTCAGCTTACCGGCCAACCGGAAAGCTTCAGCTTCAATGAGATGGTATACAATACTTTGAAAGTTGGGGATGAGGTTTTGGTGGTGTTTGCCAACGGCGATATAAACCAAGGAATCGTAGCCCTTCGTATGGGATAGGAGGGATGTTTATGGTCAATGAATTGGACGGCTTAGGCGTGTCGCTGGCCTTCAGTGCCGATAAAAATCTGCAAGTGAATTACTTAGGCAGCTATGCGCTGGTCTCCGGGGCAGATAATGTCCGGCAGGCCGTTGAGCTGAGGCTTCATACCCCTTTAGGCGCCCTGGCCTTGCACCCGGAATATGGCAATAGGTTATTTGCCATTGTTTCCGACCCTTTGCAGGATGACTTTCCGGTTAAAGCAGAATTGGCAGTACGGGAGTGCCTGGCCGGGGAAACGCGGATAACTGTGAAGAGCATTGGGGTCAATGTACTTAGAGAAAAAAGAACGGCCCAAATTATGATTCGATATTCTGTCAACGAAGATAGAGATATAACCGAGACCATGCTGGAGGTGCCTTATGGAGTTTAAAAACTACGAACAGGCCAGAAACGAAATGATCGCCAAAGCATCGGAAGCTTCCGCTCTCACGGACTGGAGTCCCGGGACCCCGAATTTATCCTTGGTAGAAGCTGTGGCAACCGGCCTGGCCGGAGGGTATCATACCATGCAGCAACTGATGGAAGCACATTTTATTACCACTGCCGGTCTGGACTATCTGAAGCTTTATGCGGATGAACTGGGGGCAGTCTGGGATGCCGGAGCGGAGGCTTCCGGAGAGATTATTTGCTCCAGAATGTCCCCGGCACCCTTCAGTGAAACCATTCCCCCCGGTACAGTGTTTCGCACACCGGATGGAAAAGTGGAGATTGCCACTACCCAGGAAAAAGTTTTAGCCCAGGGGGAGACACAGGTTACAGTGCCGGCTCAAGCAACCATGGTGGGAAAGTTGGGAATGTTGCAAACGGGTACGGAGCTGAAGCTTTTTGGAATCTCTGTAGGACTGATTGAAGCTATTACAGTGGCGGCTCCCGGCTTCACTGGCGGAAGAGACCCGGAAACTGCGGAACAGCTCAGGCAAAGATTGCTGCTTATGCGCCGTTCTCCTGGGACATCCGGGAATAAAGCCCAATATTTAAAATGGGCCCTGAGTATTCCAGGCGTCGGCGGAGCCTACGTGGAGCCCTTATGGGACGGACGGGGCACAGTCAAAGTCTATCTGATTGATACAGCCAAGCAGCCGGTTTCACCTGCTATTGCGGAGGAGGTCCAAGGGTTTATCGATCCCCTTCCCCATGGCTCCGGCTCCGGGGTGGCGCCGATTGGAGCGGTAGTGACCGTGGTGGCTGCACCGGAGGTGACAATAAATGTCGAAGCTGTTGTTGCCCTTACTCCCGGGAAAAACTTAGGGGAAGTCACCGAAGAGTTTACTGTCGGCATGCACAATTACTTTAAGGCCATTGCTTATTCCGCTGATCCGACGGTCCGCATCGCTAAAATAGGCAATATCCTTTTAGACATTTCAGGTATTATGGATTATTCCCAGCTGAGTATTAATGGCGAAAGTGGAAACATTACAGTCTTGCCCGGAGCGGTAGCTGTGTTGGGGACGGTGAATCTGGATGAATAGTATGGAACAAATGCTGAACCTTTTACCCGGATATTATGCTACTGGAGAAAGCCGGGCTGTGCTGGACGCCTTTGGTCATGAGCTGGAAGAGTTTCGAGATGGCATATGGGACGTGGTCAATCAGTTCTTTGTAAACACCGCCACCTGGGGACTTGAGCAATGGGAAAAGGAGCTGGGGTTAAGTTCTTATTTTGGAAAACCTGTGGCGCAGCGCCGAAGTCGGATTATTTCAAAGCTCCGTGGAGTCGGTACCGTAACAGTGAAGTTGATCCAAAAGGTTGCTCAGTCTTATGACAGCGGTCTGGTTACGGTAGCCGATCATCCGGAAGAAGGATATTTTGTTATCAAATTTATTGATACCAAGGGAATACCGCCTGATTGGGAAGACCTTAAAGAAGCCATTGAGGAGATAAAGCCGGCACATTTGGAAGTAATGTATGAATTTACTTATCTAATTTACCGTGAATTGGCGGTTAGTGGAAAAAACTATGCAGAGATTGCGGCCCTTGAGAAAACTTATGAACAGCTGAAGACATGGAATTCAGCATAATGAGAGGTGGTTGAAAATGCCAGGAAGTACTATAAGGTTAAACCTACCATATCCACTTGAAAATGAATGGGCTGATCCCGCGGCTGATATAAAAAAACTAGCCGAAGCGGTTGATGGAGTTATTACCGGTGGTAATGCTGATTTTGCCGGTAACGGCGCAGAGGTTATGATTGCACACGGTTTATCGACTATTCCCACATCCGCATATGTCTTTCCTGCGGAAGATCCCGGCGGGTGTTTAGGAGAAGTATGGATCAGAATGGACTCTACAAACCTTTATATAGGGAACAGCGGAAGCTTTATCGGCAGTATGTCATGGACAGCTATTTTATAAGGAGAAATGAGATGAGTACTATAATCAATCTGCCAACCTCAGCCAGCTTTTTAGTTACCGAAGATTGCAATTTAAGATGTACCTACTGCTTTGAAAAGCATAAGCAAAACCATATGACAAGGGAAGTTGCCCGCAAAGGGTTAGAATACCTTTGTGAAAGTGCTATAAAAAATGGAGACGATCATTTCCATGCCATGCTGTTCGGCGGTGAGCCGTTGTTGAACCCCGATATTGTGGAAGAAATCTTGTCTTACGGATTGGAGCTCGGGAAAAAATACAGTCTGATTTTTACGGCTAGCATGGTTACAAATGCTACCATTTTAACTGATGATGTAAAAAGAATCATGAAAACATATCAGGGGCCGGCTCAGCTCAGTGTTCAACTATCGGTTGATGGGGTTAAAGATGTACATGACGCTTACAGGGTAACACGCGCGGGCGAAGGCTCCTTTGATGTTATAGCGAAAAATATCCCTCAGTGGCAAGAATTATTCGCTGATAATCCAAGAATGCTGAATATTCATGGGTGTTCAAATAAGAAAACGCTGCCCCGACTCTACGAGAACTATCTCTTCTTCCGCGAAGAATGGGGATTTGAGCGTATTTGGTTCATGCCCATCCACTCTGAGGATTGGGATGAAAACGATGTGGGCATTTACGAAGAGCAGTTAGGGAAAATTGCGGATTATATTCTTGAGAGGTCGAAACGTGAAGGTAATATTGCTGAAGTTGATAACTATGCCCCCATCGACCGCTGCTTGAAGCCTGACGGATTCCCAGGTGCGCCTTGTGGAGCTGGAAAAAACTTTGTAACCATTACTGCCAGTGGCGAGTTATACCCTTGTCACCAGATTTACTTTAACGATCCGGAGAAAACGACAAAAATAGGTGACATTTGGGCAGGTATTGATGAGCCAAGAAGAGCTATTTTCGTTAATTATGATAACGAAGACATGACTTGTGCCAAAGATAATCCAGAATGTGATGCTTACGGGTGCTACCGTTGTATTGCCGAACACTGGCAACGAAAGGGAAGTATTATTAGCACTATTAGAGGTCCGAGATGCAAGATGTCCCAAGTAGAACGTAAAATACAGTTAAAAATTAGAGAGGAACTGATGCAAGTGGGATTATTAAATCAAAAATGCACAGATACGCGCAAAGGAAATAATCCGAATAACCCAGATTGCCTATGTGATTCCAGGGGTGGAGCGGCTCCTGAAAATATTACTAATCCTGTATCAAAATGTGGTTGTGGAAACTCGGAAGAATCAGACAATGATGTCATAGCCTTTGCCCTGAAAACAGTTTTAAATAAATTAGATACGATTGAAAAAGAGCAAGCTTTGATCCTCAAGAAGCTCCTTTAAGGGGTGTGAAAAATGAGCTTAAGTTTAAGAGAATTAAAGGAATACCTAATCGCCAAAGAGGGATATGATATCACCCCAAAACACTCACAGCTGAATGACCTTAAAGCGTTGATTAATGATATGTACCGAGTCAGATCCCAATCGGGCATAATTTGCACAGGGCATGGTGGTACGGCGTACACAGGAGCATTATCCCTGGGGGATATGTATGAAGCAGGTAAATTGTTGAAGCCGTGCGCTTGTAATGTTAACACGGCTACAGTATGCAACTGCGTGAGCAGAACCGGGACAGGTGGTTGTACTTGTAATGTGGATACCTACTGTGAATGCGTAAGTAGGACAAGTGCATCTACCTGCACTTGTAATACCCGTACCAGCACCTGTAACTGCGTGAGCAGAACAGGGACGGGTGGGTGTGGCTGCAATACACGAGCCACAGGAAACGGTTTTTGTGACTGTGAAAGCAGAACCATAGCGGCAGCGTGTACTTGTGATTTGAGGACGATCACTTCATGTAATTGTGAAGATAGAACTAGTGATGTTCCTTGTAATTGCTATTACAGAAATCCTTGTAACTGTAATTCTAGAACATCGACACCTTGCACTTGTCAAATTAGGAATTTAGAAACCTGTGAAGTCCAATTACCGGCGTGTGATTGCTACAGTCGAAGTTCGTGTGATTGTATGTCTAGAACTGATGCACCTTCGTGTCGTTGTGATATTGAGGTTTACTGTAACTGTCAATCTAGAAATGCTGTATCAGCTTGTACTTGTAATGATAGGACTGGTTCGTGTGACTGTGTTAGCAGGACTTCTATTTCCGCGTGTACTTGTAATGTAGATAGTTACTGTGACTGCGTTTCGAGGACAGGAGACAATATTTGTGCTTGCCATTATCGTACAGGTTCTTGCAGCTGTGTAAGTAGAACCGGGACAGATAATTGTACTTGCAATGGTAGATGCTCATGTAATGTCGATAAAAGATTTGCTTAAGGAGGACTTATGGAAAGATATGTTATGCATGTAACCAAAGCCTGTAATATGGATTGCCTGTATTGCTATGAAGAGGATAAGAGCAGTATTTATACCTGGGAAGAGGTTAGAGAGTTCATCGACGCCCTTTTAAAATATCGGACTTCGGATGAGTTTGGCATCGAATTTTTAGGCGGGGAGCCAGTTTTAGCTTGGAATTTAATCAGGCAGTCCTATGAGTATCTTGAAGCCAACACGAAGGTTAACGTTTCTGATTATGCCATTACAACAAATGGAACAGTTTTAAATGATGAAATCATTGATTACTTGGCTAAAAATAAAAAGCTCAGATGGGCGGCAAGTCTCGACGGGCACAGACACGCAAACCAGCTGCGGACCATAAAAAATACGCATGAGAATTCTTATGACTTAGTTGTGGAAAATCTTAAGAAGCTCCAAGAAAATGGCATTGAGCCAAGTGTTCACATGGTAACACATCCCTACAATGTAGCCTACATTTCCGATAGCATACAGCATTTGTATAACCTTGGATTTCGGCATATTGGACTTGGGACTGTGGAAAAGACAATCCAAATCGATCAGGAATATTGCAAGCGATTTATAGAAGAGCTGGACTTAGTATCTCAAAAAGTTATTAATGGAACATACCTTGGTTTGAATATCGGACAATTCAATTGGCTCAAGCCTTGTGATGATGTAAGAACTTATATCAAAGATCCCGTGACAGGAAAAATAATAGGAGAAAGTTATGGTAGATCTGGAGATGACATTACCTATAAACAGGATTATAATGTGACACGCTGTGAACAACGGGATGATACTTGGGAAATGATTCATTATATCCGAAAAACGGTCTATGATAACCACCAAAAACGCTTAAGGGGGATTAGTGCATGATTATAAAGGTAGTTTCTTGGAAGGAACGGTCTTGAATAACGTAAAGGCAATGCAAGAAATTATCCAGAACGAGGGTGAATCAATTTCTTTATGGTTTAGTTAAGCTTGATCGGTAATACGCTACCCGAGATTTTAGAAATCAAAAGCATTTTCGGCTGGCCTGAAGTCTTAATTATTCTTTTGGTTTACAAGAAGATATTACTGATTCCCACATCCGATGAAATCACCAGTGAAAAAATCTTTGCTTATAAAGATTATCTTACTTGGTCAATAAACAAACGTTGAGAATCCATTGCTGGTGTATCTATTCTATACTCCTACACCCTCTACGAGCATTAGGAAGTATTAGAAGAGATACACCTTCTTTTTGCTAATTTCTCCCCGGAAGGTACTGTAAGGTGTTCCTTTCACTTTGCTGTATAATAACTGAGTCAAAAGTCTATTGTTATATGGTCTTTATTTTCTATAGAAAGAAAGCTTCATTTACAATTTTTATACCCCAAAAACAACTTAAATTGTTTTTTTGAACATTAATCGCTATAATAAATTAAAATGTTAAAAAAGAAAGTTGGTCAGAGCATGGCAAACAGCATGACAGGCTTTGGCCGGGGGGAAGCCTCCGGTTACGGTTACCAATTTACAATTGAGCTGAAAGCGGTCAATCATCGCTTTTTCGAGACGTCGGTACGGATGCCCCGCCATCTGAATAGTTTAGAAGATAGAATACGCAAAATCCTGCAGAGCAAAATCAACCGCGGACGCCTTGATGTCTTTGTTAATGTGAAGGAAACAGAAGAAAAAAAGAGATTGGTGAAGGTTGACAAAGATTTAGCCCTGTCGTATGATAAGACACTGAAGGAACTCGCTTTAGCCCTGAATACAACCTATGAGACGGATATTTACCGTTTAGCTTCCTTGCCCGAGGTTTTTGACCTAGAGGATACGGATATTGACCTTGAACTGATTTGGGAACCTTTGAGCCGTGCCGTAGCCGAAGCTTTGGCTGGGTTCGTAGCCATGAGGCAGGTAGAGGGGGAAGGCTTAGCGGCAGATCTTTTGCGCCGTTTACATACCATCATGCTGGCTAAAGAAAACGTAGCAGGTTATGCCGACAGCATTGTTATAGATTATCAAACCCGCTTACAGGAGAGGATAGAGGTCCTTCTGGGAGATAAAGCCATTCTCGATGAAGCTCGCCTGGCCAATGAAGTGGCTTTTTTTGCAGACAGAGCATCCATTACCGAAGAATTGGTTCGTCTGCAAAGCCATCTTGACCAATGCCGGGAGGCTCTGCAAAGCTCTGAACCCGTCGGGCGCAAGCTGGATTTTCTGGTTCAGGAAATGAACCGGGAGATCAATACCATTGGCTCGAAGGCTAATAATTTAAGCATTACTCAGCATGTCGTTCAGATGAAAAGCGAATTAGAGAAGATTCGGGAACAAGTTCAAAATCTGGAATAATTGGAGGGTTAAGTTTTGGACATTAAATTGATTAACATTGGGTTTGGCAATATCGTATCCGCCAATCGCATTATCTCCATTGTCAGCCCGGAATCAGCTCCCATCAAGCGGATTATCCAGGAAGCACGGGACGCAGGAATGCTGATCGATGCCACCTATGGCCGCAGAACCCGGGCCGTGATTATCTGTGACAGCCATCACGTCATTCTGTCGGCAGTTCAACCGGAAACCGTTGCCCATCGCCTCTCCGCGAAAGAAGCCAGCAACACTGCCGAAGACCCAGCTGATTAAGGGGGGTCATCGTGGAACAAAATCATGGCTTATTGATTGTTCTATCCGGTCCTTCCGGGGCGGGAAAAGGAACCCTTTGCCAGGAACTGCTGAGACAGATGCCTCAGGTAAAGTATTCCGTGTCGGCCACGACACGCCAGCCTCGTCCTGGTGAAGTGGATGGATTGCATTATTATTTCCGAAGCCGGGAAGAATTTCAAACCATGATCGAACAGGATCAACTTTTGGAATGGGCAGAGTTTTGCGGCAATTATTACGGAACTCCCCAGTTCGCTGTGGAGCAAGCCCTTCAAGCCGGGAATGATGTCATTCTGGAGATTGAAATTCAGGGAGCTTTACAAGTCAAGCAGCGTTTCCCCCAAGGAGTGTTTATTTTTGTCGTGCCCCCCTCCATGGATGAACTCTCACAGCGCATTCATAAACGGGGTACTGAATCTGAGGAAGTGATTCAAAAACGGCTGCAGACCGCCGCTCGGGAACTGGAGTATGTGAGCGAGTATGATTATGTGGTCGTCAATGATGAAATTCCTCTGGCAGTAGACAAATTAAAGAGCATTCTGCTGGCTGAGAAATGCCGTGTGAAAAGAAAACCTTATGTATTTCAGGGGGTGTAACCATGAAACAGCCTTCCCTCGATATTTTGTTGAGCAAAGTGGACAGTAAATATACCTTGGTGCTGGCAGCGGCTAAACGAGCCCGTACCCTCATGGAGGATCCGGAGTTTGAAGTGAATTACCGTGGATCTAAGCCGGTAAGCCTTGCTTTTGATGAAATCGCTAAAGGGAAATATCATTTTGAATTGACCAGTGAAGGAATCAAATAATGCTGCGGGGTAAGAAGATCCTCTTAGGCGTCACGGGTGGGATTGCGGCTTATAAAGCAGCGGATGTGGTGAGCCGCCTCCGCAAGCAGGGCGTAATTGTGTATGTAGCGATGACTAAGGGGGCGACTGAATTTATTGCCCCCTTAACCCTGAGGACCCTTTCCGCCAACCCGGTCTATGTGGACATGTTCGAAGAGCCTAAGGTGTGGAATGTTGAGCATATCGCCTTGGCGGAAGCCGTCGATGCGGTATTGGTTGCCCCGGCTACGGCTAATCTATTAGCCAAAATGACCGTGGGTATCGCCGACGATTTTCTGTCCACCGTTCTGCTGGCCACGAAGGCCCCTATCTTTGTGGCTCCGGCCATGAATCATCATATGTATCATCATCTCACCACCCAGGAGAACCTGAAGCGGCTTCAGGAACGTTCCGTACGCATTCTGGGACCGGCTACAGGCTTTCAGGCCTGCGGCACTGATGGAGATGGCCGTATGAGTGAGCCCCAGGACCTTGTGGAAGCTTTGCAGAGTTTTTTCGCTGCTTCAGGATTGTTGACGGGTAAGAAAGCCTTGGTCACTGCCGGGGGGACCCAGGAACCCCTTGACCCGGTCCGTTATCTCAGCAATCGTTCTTCAGGCAGGATGGGGTTTGCCGTGGCTGAAGCTTTGAGTGAGGCCGGTGCGGAAACAACCCTTGTCTCTGCGCCCAATGAACTGCCCACCCCGCCGGGAGTAAGGCGAATCAACATTATGACAGCTCAGGAAATGCATGCTGCGGTCATGGACGAATTTACCCAGATGGATATTGTGGTCAAAGCCGCAGCAGTTGCCGATTATCGGCCTGCGGTCAGTGCTGAGCAGAAAATCAAAAAAGATGGGACAAATCTTACTCTGGAACTTGTACCCAACCCCGATATCCTGGCAGAATGCGGCAAGAAGAAAGAAAACCAGTTCCTGGTCGGGTTTGCCGCTGAGACGGAAAAGCTTTATGAGTACGCTCAAGCCAAGATGCAGCGCAAAAATGTCGATATGCTGGTAGCAAATGACGTAACCCAACCCGGAGCGGGATTTGGCAGCCCTACGAATATCGTGAGCCTGCTTTTCCCGGATGGGAAAAAAATCGATCTGCCCCAAATGAACAAATTAGACGTAGCTCGGCGGCTGGTTCAGGAGATTGCTGAGCGCCTTAGTGAAAAGGAGTGACTTCATTGGCAAAAAAACTGTTTACCTCCGAATCGGTCACGGAAGGACATCCCGATAAAATCTGCGACCAGATTTCCGATGCCATCTTAGATGCTATCTTCGCTAAAGACCCCAATGCCCGGGTCGCTTGTGAGACCTCGGTGACCACCGGCCTGGTGTTAGTCAGCGGTGAAATTACGACTAATTGTTATGTGGATATTCCCAGCACAGTAAGACAAACCATCCGTGAAATCGGCTATACCCGGGCCAAATATGGCTTCGATGCCGATACCTGTGCCGTTCTCACCTCCATTGGAGAGCAGTCTGCCGACATTGCTTTGGGAGTGGATAGAGCTCTGGAAGCTAAAAATGGCGAGATGAGTGAGGAAGAAATCGAAGCCATTGGCGCCGGCGACCAAGGGATGATGTTTGGTTACGCCACCAACGAAACAGAAAGCTATATGCCTCTTGCCATTGATCTGGCCCATCGCCTGGCCCGCCGCCTCAGTGAAGTCCGCAAGTCGGATATCCTGGATTACCTCCGCCCGGACGGCAAGACTCAGGTGACGGTAGAGTATGAGGATAATCGCCCTGTCCGTATCGATACCATCGTGATCTCCACCCAGCACCATCCGGAAGCAACCCAGGAGCGGATTCGCCGGGATCTCCTGGAACATGTGGTATTTCCCGTGGTCCCATCGGAATTGCTGGATGAGAGCACCCGTTATTTTATTAACCCCACAGGCCGTTTTGTCATCGGCGGTCCCCAAGGGGATGCCGGTTTAACCGGCCGCAAGATTATTGTCGATACTTATGGCGGGATGGCCCGCCATGGCGGCGGAGCCTTCTCCGGCAAAGACCCCACAAAGGTCGACCGTTCTGCCGCTTATGCCGCCCGTTATGTAGCCAAAAACGTGGTGGCCGCCGGCTTAGCCGAGCGCTGCGAAATTCAGTTGGCTTATGCCATCGGGGTAGCCCAGCCTGTATCCGTCCTGGTGGAGACCTTCGGAACCGCCAAAATTGACGAGGAAAAAATCGGAGAACTGGTCAAAACTAATTTTGACCTCCGTCCGGCAGGGATCATTAAGACTCTGAATCTGCGCCGCCCCATCTACCGCCAAACGGCTGCTTATGGGCACTTTGGCCGCACTGATCTGGATCTGCCTTGGGAAAAGACCGATAAAGCGGCTGCCCTGCGGGAGCAGGCAGGCCTATAAATTATAAATTTCAGAAGCAGATAAGGCCGGAGGATTGTTCCTATTGAAACAATCCTCCGGCCTTGATTAGTTTAGAGAATAAAACAAACGCCTTACTTTTGCCATAGGGACGAATTTTGACTTGACATTATCTTAGTTTTGGCTAAACTGAATTTAGTAGGTTTTAACAATTTAAGGATTTCAGGTGCCCTTCGCCAAGAAGGGAGAATAGGGAACCGGGTGCAATTCCCGGACGGACCCGCCACTGTAAAGAGGAGTCTCAGCGCTGAATGCCACTGGGTAACTGGGAAGGCAGCAAGGAGACAATGACTCGAAGTCAGGAGACCTGCCTGGATCCGGGGACACATGAAGTTTGGTAAAGTTCATGGTCATTTTGCTTTGTCTGAAAGGAGAAGCGAGGTGGCTATGGACTTTTTATTTTACAGAAAATTATTAGAGAGGAGAGTTGAAGGCCTTGGGATATCAGGGAAGAGATGTTGAGGTGGTTGCCCTGAATGATGCTCAATATCTTGTCGCAGCTTGCGATTCCTGCGGTGCTATTGGTGAGAAAGAGCTGGATGCAGTCAAAGTTCCCTGGTGGGTAACCGGCAGGATGACGGCCCGGGTAGCTTTATTGGAAGTGCTGGCGGTGGGAGCGGTTCCCCAGATGATCAGCATTGCCATTGCCAATGAGCCCCTGCCCGCAGGCGAAGAAATAATGAAGGGGGTGAGAGAAGAGCTGAAGGCTATGAATCTGCTCTCCCTGCCTACGGCCGTCAGCACGGAAAAGAATATGCCCACCAAGCAAACCGGCTTAGGCATCACGGTCATAGGGCTTTGCGATCAGGATAAACTTCGCGTTGGCAGAGCCAAGCCGGGCCACAGCCTGTTTTGCCTGGGGCTCCCCAAAGTGGGAACTGAGGCGGCTGACCCGGAAGATCCGGACATTCTGCAAGGGATACATCTTGTTCAATTGCTTAGTATCCCTGGAGTGTATGACATTATTCCGGTAGGCTCCCAAGGGATAAGGGGTGAAGCCGAAGCCCTTGCCCAAGCTGTCGGTGCTCGATTTAGAGAAGATACCCAATGTGAACTTTATATCAATAAATCGGCAGGACCTTCAACTTGTCTCATTTTTACGGCCGCTGAGGATATTGAATTAGGGGATTTCGGCAAGCTACCCATCCATAAAATCGGCAGGCTGGAGGAGGATGGAGGTGGAGGCCTCCCAACAGAAAATGAAGATTAAAATCCAAGAGGAAGGTTAGCGGCAAGATTCAAGTTAAATGAAAAGAAAAAAATGAAATGAAGGAGAGAATAACAATGATTGAACCTGCAAAGAAAACAACGATTCCCAAATCAGCTCAGAATATCCGACGGATTGCCATCATGGCGGTCTTTCTTGCCTTGAGTGCGGTAGGTGCCTTGATTAAAATTCCCAGCCCGCTGGGGACCGTGGCCCTGGATTCTGCTCCGGGTTTTTTCAGCGCTTTGGCTTTTGGCAGCATAGAAGGCTGTATTGTTATTGCCATAGGTCATCTGCTTACCTCGGCAGTGGTCGGTTTTCCCCTGGGAATTCCTATGCATTTGGTCATCGCCATCGAAATGGCTGTCTTTGCCTTGATTTATCGCCTGGTCAATAAGAAAATCGGTTTGATTCCTGCCGTGATTATTACCTCCCTCCTCAATGGTGTGGTAGCGGCCTTTTCCGTATTCCCCATCGGTGGTATGGGTGCAGTCTTAGGGTTAATGCCCTTTTTGTTATTAGGGTCGGTCTTAAATGTTGCCGTATCGGCCTTAGCCTATAAAGCGCTTAAAGGAAGCCGGTTGATTTAGTACTCTGTGACACCTAAATCCTTACCTTTCCGGCGGTTAAATTTCCGTAGGACTGCGTTGTCGTCAATCGCCATACGACCGGTATTGCTCATTCCTCCGCCTTGTCCTACGAAAATTTTCCTCGCCGGGCAAGGCAAGTTTTAAATGTCACAGAGTACTAGAGGGGTGTTAGGGTGGAGACAGTGATTGAATTAAGAAATGTTTCTTATCGTTATCCAAGAGCTGAAGAGGAGAGTTTAAAACAAGTCAGCCTGGCAGTGGCCAAAGGAAAATTCATTGCTTTGATGGGTCCCACGGGAGCAGGTAAAACAACCTTAAGTTTGTGTCTGAATGGTTTGATTCCCCAGTTTCTGCAAGGAGAGCTGCAGGGAGAGGTCAGGATTGGGGGGAAAGACACACGTGAGGTCCGGGTGCAGGACCTGGCTAAGCAAGTAGGACTTGTACTTCAGGATGCAGAAAGTCAGATCATCGGGCGAACCGTGGGGGAGGATGTGGCTTTTGGCCCTCGTAATTTCGGTGTACCCCTGCAGGAAATTCAGCAAAGAGTTGCCCAGGCCTTGGCCAAGGTTCGGTTGAATGGCTATGATCAGCGCTCTACAGCAGAGCTGTCCGGCGGGGAAAAACAACGGCTGGTGATCGCCGGGGTGCTGGCCCTGGAACCGGAACTATTGGTCATGGATGAACCGGCTTCTGAACTGGATCCGGAAGGACGGTTCCAGGTCTATCGCACCTTGGATGATCTCTGTTGTGAAAGAGAGCGGACGATTCTGGTCGTTGAACATTCCAGTGAAGAAATCCTGCATAGAGCCCACGAAGTTATCGTCCTTAAGCACGGGAAAATTGCCTGGCAAGGGGCACCGGAAAAGCTTTTTCGCAATATCCCTCTATTGCAGGAATTCGGGATCAAGCCTTTGCCAGTCAGCTTATTAGGCTGGAGTTTTTGGCAAAGAGGATGGATTGAAGGCCAGGACATTCCTTTAGATGTTGCCGAGGCCGAATCCCTGATCCGCAATTTGATAGGGCGGTCCAGCCTACAAAACAGAGTGGTCCCGCTGATTGAACCGCCGGCAAGAGGCAAAGTCCATCAAGAAAAGGAAACAGAGAAGAGCCCACTGAATATGGAAGCAGGGAAAAGCCCGCTGAATTCAGCGTTGATCCAAATTAAGCAGCTTGTGCACCGATTTGAATCGGGACAAACAGGCGTACAGGGAATTGATCTGAACATTGAAAAGGGAGAATTTGTGGCTTTGGCAGGCGCCAACGGAGCCGGAAAAACCACTTTAGCCAAACACATCAATGGCTTGCTTAGGCCCACCGAGGGGGAAGTTATCGTCAAGGGCCTGAATATTAAAGATGTTGACACGGCCCAGTTGGCCAAAACTGTCGGCTATGTGTTCCAGAACCCTGATCACCAGATCTTTTCCGTCTCAGTAGAGAAGGAGTTGGAGTTTGGCCTGAAGAACGCCGGCTTTACCAGGACGGAGATTGCAGAGAGGATCACCCAGGCCTTGGCCTTAACCGGGCTGGAAAACTATCGTCAGGTTCATCCCTACACTCTAAGCAAAGGGGAACGGCAGTTCATCGCCGTGGCTTCCGTTTTAGCCCTTACCCCGGAAATTCTCGTCATTGATGAACCGACGACAGGTCTCGATTGGGTGGGGGTGGAGAAAATTATGAAGCTGCTTCAGCAGCTCCATAGAGAGGGGACCACCATTCTGATGATCAGTCATGATATGGACAGTGTTGCCGACTATGCCGAACGGGTGATCATTTTGCGGGAGGGTCAGGTGATGATCGATGCCCCTCCCTGGGAGGCTTTTGCTGATGAGTCCATGCTCCGGCAGGCGGCAGTCCTTCCTCCCCAATTATGCGTTTTAAATCAAAGACTGCAGGATTTGGGCTATTCGGCCCAATCGGCTGAGGAATTCAGGCAGGCATTGTTTCAGATCATTGAGGAGGGGGAAAGGAAACCTTGTTTATAGACTACTTGCCAGGGGACTCTCTGCTGCACCGTCTCCATATCCGTACCAAAATATGTGGTTTTCTAGTGGCTGTTATCTGGTGTTTTTTGTTTCAAAATCCTCTCTACAATTTAAGTTGTTTACTCGGCATCCTAATATTAGCACTGCAAAGCAAAATCCCTGTGCAGAAAGTCTGGCAGATGATCCGGCCTTTAATGCCCATCTGTCTCTTTCTGCTTCTTTTTACCGGCATAACTTACCCTCAGGAAAGATTTCAGAGCGAAATAAGTCAGGTCATTCTTTTCTCCGCAGCCAATGAGGGGCGGCTTGCCTTGTCCGTGGGAGGCTTTTTAACGGGGATTAATTACATCTGCCGCCTGCTTATTATGGTATGGGGGTCCTCCCTGCTAACCTTAACGACCCCCCTGGATGAGTTCATGCTGTTTTTGAATCGGCTTAGGGTGCCGGCGGAAATAACCTTTATGATCACGACAGCCTTGCGCTTTATCCCCACACTGGATAAAAAAAGATTGCTTATTATCGAAGCGCAAAGGGCCCGGGGTGTCAGGATCAATGAGCAAAGCAGTATAGGGCGGCTCAAAACCTATCTTGCGATTATGGTCCCCTTATTTGTAAATGCTATTTTGATTGCCGAGGACTTAGCAAAAGGTATGCTGAACCGCGGTTACGGATATAGCTCCTTGATAACCCCAAGCCATGAACACCCTTCGACGGCAATGGATTACTGGATTCTAGGGGCTCTTTTGCTATGCTTAGGCAGCGGGTTGTATTTGCGGGTCGGGTTAAACTTAGGGGTGTTATGAATCCTCATGAGTATAGACAGCTTGCTAAGGATAGTGAGTGCCAGGGTAAGCCGCAAGCCCTAAGTAAAAATAAGCGCAAAAATAGTAGAAATTGATTGAATATTTGATATTGACAAATAGTTCTGGCGTGTTAATATAAAAACATAGAACATCTTTTATTTTACCCCAAGCTGTATATACAGGTATATGTAGCTTTCCGGTTATTAAAAACATTAAGGGAGTGAAAAGGATGCTGGATTTAAATGCATTGACACAGGCCATTGGGGATCTGGACGAAGGACAAGTAGTAAGCTTATTGGAGGAATTTGTTGCCTCCAAGCCCAGTATGGCGGAGGCCAACCAAGTGGTTGCGGCTTGTCAAAAAGGGATGAGCATCGTCGGAGACTTTTATGAAAAAAAGGAGTACTATGTTGGTGACCTTATTTTCGCCGGTGAACTTTTAAGCCAGGCATTTGATCTTTTGAAACCCGTGATTGGCGGAGACAGCAACAGCAAGGCGGGCAGCATCGTTGTGGGCACGGTCCAGGGGGATATGCACGATATTGGCAAAAACATCTTTGCCAGTATGGTGGAGGCGGCAGGTTTTGTCGTCCATGATCTGGGCATCGATGTGGAGCCTGGGGTTTTTGTGGACAAGGTAAAAGAGGTGAAAGCAGAAATATTGGGGATGAGCGGAGTTCTTACCCTGGCCATTGATTCCATGAAAGCAACGGTTGACGCTTTGGAAGCGGCGGGCCTGCGGGATCAAGTGAAGGTCATCATCGGCGGCAACCCTGTCACCGAGGAGGCCTGCAAACAGATCGGAGCCGATATGTTTACAACCAATGCCGCCGAGGGCGTAAAAATTTGTCAGAGGTGGGTGGAACAACATGTCTGATAAGATGGCTGAAAGAACACAGTTATTCACGGATCTGATTGACGGGAAAATCCCCAAGCGGGTTCCGATTATGTCAATGTTTACCCATGAATTTGCTATTCAATATGCCGGTATGGATTTAAAAAAGGTCCAATGGGATACGACGGATTTAGAGGCCAGCTTCGAGAAAGTGTGCGAAGATTTTTATTCAGATCTCCTGCCTGTCTCAGCGTTCAGAATGCCGTCTTTCTATAAGATATTGGGTTCGCGGAACTTTGTCATGGGGTCCAATGGGTTTCTGCAGCATCCGGAGGTCGAAGGGCTCAAAGTAGAGGAGTATGATGATTTTATTGCCTCCCCCTATAATTGTATCGTCGAAAAAGTGCTGCCCAATTTATATTCCGAGCTTAACGCCGACCCTGTCACCCGCTCTATCGTCATGGCTAAGGCCTTCAAAGCTTATACAGACGAAAACAACAACTTGTTCAGGATCTATGGGAATCTAATCGGCAAATACGGTTACGGTACCGTATCCCTCTTCGCTGCCTTCTGCGAAGCACCCTTTGATATTTTGACCGACCAGTTAAGAGGATTCAAAAATATTTCCATGGATGTCAGACGGATTCCTGATAAAGTGGAAGCTGCTGTCAATGCGGTCACTCCTTTAATGATCAAAATGGGAACCCAGCCTTTCCCGAACAAATACAATGCCACCTTTATTCCTTTGCACATGGCTCCCTATCTCCGAGGGAAGGATTTCGAAAGATTCTACTGGCCCAGCTTTAAAAAACTGGTGGAAGGTCTGGCGGAAAAAGGCATGAGGTCTTATCTGTTTGTGGAGGAGGACTGGATGCGTTATATCGACTATCTGGCCGAGCTTCCGGCCGGAACCGTAATGACCTTTGAGTACGGGGATCCCAAGCTTGTTAAGGAAAAATTGGGCAAGAAGCATATTATTGGCGGTTTCTATCCCCTTACCCTCCTGAAGACAGGGACCAAACAGGAATGCATCGACAAGGCAAAAGAGCTTAATGAGATTCTGGCCCCAGGCGGCGGCTATTACTTTACTTTTGACAAGGCGATCATCACTGCTGACAGCGTGAATATTGATAATACCAGAGCGGTTCTGGATTATGTAGCCAATAACGCCAACTATTAAGGAGGGGAACTTCATGAACACCGATTACTATAAAACATGGGAAGAATACCTGGCCGCTCATCCGGAGATCGATGAGCAGGAGGCTCAGGTCATGGCACCTAAAATGCAGAGCTACGAGGATATGATGTTTGGCTTCATCATGTTCCTCTGCGCTTAAGTAGTTCTATAAAAAACAGAAACAAAGGGGCTGTGGCTAAACAGCCCCTTTTGTAACAAAAGGAGACTAAGCTATGATCATTATCGGAGAAAAAATTAATGGAACCATCCCCAGTGTAAAACAGGCGATTGCTGAGCGGAATGAAGAGTTCATCCGCAACCTGGCCCTTAAACAAACGGAAGCAGGAGCCCATTTCCTCGATGTATGCGCCAGTACAGCACCGGAATACGAAGTGGAAACCTTGATCTGGCTGATGAATATCGTTCAGGATACGGTGGATACTCCTTTGTGCATTGACAGTCCCAATGCCGCCGTGATCAAAGAAGTCTTCAAGCATGCCCGGCGTCCCGGGCTGATTAACTCCGTTTCCGAGGAAGGGGATAAATGCGAGATTATTTTCCCGTTGCTTGAAGGCACGGAGTGGCAGGTTATAGCCCTGACCTGCGATAATAAAGGCATCCCTTCCGATATAGAGACACGGGTGGAAATTACCAAAAAGATTGTGGAAAAGGCCCAAAAGCATGGCATCACTCCGGACCGAATCCATCTTGATCCGCTGGTGCTGGCTTTATCAGCGGATAATAAATCGTTGCTCAATTTCACAGAGACTTTAAAAATAGCTAAGGAGCTCTATCCCACGCTTAAAGTAACTTCCGGATTAAGCAATATTTCTTTTGGCATGCCCTTAAGAAAAGTTGTCAATCAAGGCTTTTTGACTATTGCCCTTTATGTGGGAATGGATTCCGCCATCCTCGACCCGACCAACCGGGATATGATGACCACGCTTATGGCTACTGAAGCTCTGCTGGGCCGGGACCGTCTCTGCAGAAACTTCGCCAATGCTTTCCGCAAGAACAAAATCGGCCCAATCAAAGAGTAAATGGGGAGGATGTATGGTTAAGGAGAGTGCAGGAGGCACGGTGCTCATTGCCTGCAAGATGCTTCAGCATGAACTGAATAAGGCCATAGATGAGAGTGGCTGCCCCTATCCGATCATCTGGATTGATTCCGAATACCATACAGACCCTAATGGACTAAGAGCTAAGCTCCAGGAGGAAATTGACCGGCTTGAAGAGGTTGACACCATCCTCTTGGCCTATGGCTGCTGCGGCAATGGCACCGTAGGCTTGAAGGCGACCACCGGGGATCTGATCATTCCCCGGACTGAAGATTGTATTTCCATGCTGATGAGCCGGCAGGGCCAAGCCTATTGGCGGCCCAAAGCCACCTTTTTTATGACCAAGGGCTGGCTGGAAGGCACCCACAGCATGGCCAGAGAAATAGAGCATGCCGTAAAACGCTACGGGCCGGAACGGGCGAAAAAGATCTTTGAGCAGATGTTCAGGCACTATAAGTATTTAATGCTCATCGATACCAAGTCCTATAGTATTGAGGAATGCCTGGCTGAAGTAGAATTGCTGGCCCAAAGCCTTAATTTAGAACTGACCTTTGCTGAGGGCGATGTTTGGTTTCTAAGGAAACTGCTTTCAGGGAGCTTTGCTCAGGATTTCAGCATTACACCCCGAGGAGAAACAGTAAGTCAACAGGATTTTGCCTGCTGCAACCAGGACCTTCCCCGCCAGCCCTATTGACCTGCAGGTATTGAGGGGAGACCCATTTCCTTTAAAAATTGACAAACCATAGCGTGAGAAATAAGATGATTATGAAGGATACCTCTGTTAAATAGACCTGAGTATACCTGTTAGGGAGGGCGTAATGAAGGATTTTGGCACTACTGAAGAACTCTTGATCGATTATGTGGAACAACTCGAAGAAACTAAAGTCTTTGAGCTTGCCAATCATGCTTTAGACCAAGGGATGAATCCTTTAGACCTGGTCAACTTAATCATCGAAGGGATGAGCCGGGTGGGCAAACGCTACGAAGCAAAGGAGTATTATATCGCCGACCTGATCATGGCAGGCATCATTTTTCGGGGAGTTTTGGAGCTGAAGCCTATGACATCGTATTTCAGCAGCCATCACAAAAAGAAAAGCGGGAAGGTGCTCCTGGGCACTGTCAAAGACGATATCCATGATATTGGCAAAGAGATTTTCCGGGCCTTGTTGGAAACCCATGGCTTTGAAGTCTTGGATCTTGGTGTGGATGTATCCGGGGAAACTTTTGTCAAAAAGACCAGGGAGTTTAAACCTGATATCATTGGACTGAGCGGGGTGCTGACCAGCACCATCGATCAAATGAAACAGGTCATTGACATTTTAGCCGCTGCAGGACTGAAGGACCAAGTCAGGATTATTGCCGGAGCAAATTACCTTAACGCTGATGGCTGCAGTTATATAGGTGCTGATGCTTTCGCCACCGATGCCTCAAAAGGGATTGAAATATGTTTGGAATGGATGAAAAGATGATTAATCCCGTCTATCTTCAGATTGTGGAAGAGATCAAACGGAAAATAAATAGCGGGTCCTTGAAGCCGGGGGATGCCGTTGCTTCAGAAAATGCTCTCGGCAAGGAATATGGGGCCAGCAGGATGACGGTCAGAAAAGGGCTGGCGATTCTGGCCAAGGATGGCTATATTTATTCCATTCCGGGCAAAGGCAGCTTTGTGCAGAAGCCGGAATTGAACAAATACACCATTTACTATGATGAGATGAAGAACTCCATCAACACGGTAGACCGCTCCCGCCTGCTGGAAGTCAATATCATCATGCCTGATGAAAAACTGGCCGGGGAATTGCAGATCACCAGGAATAAAAATGTGATTGTGATTCGCAGGTTGTTTTTTACCGAGGGCAAACCCATCGCCTATGATATAAAATATCTGCCCTACTCCAAAGGGATGCCCATCGTGGAAGAGGAGCTGGAACAAGCCACTTTTCCCGAGATGGTTTCGGGCAGTGTGTCCTCTTTTTCTCTAAAAAAGGAACTGACCATTTATGCTCAGACACCTGATGAAGAGATCAGGAACTCGTTAAAGATTCATGATGATCTGGCACTGCTGGTTATTGAGCAGCGCATCCATAATGAAGAGAATAAGCCGATTGGCTTTTGCGTGACTTATTTCCGGGGAGACTATATAAAATTAAAGGGCAGAAGTGAGTAGACTTGCTAATTTAATGAGCTGCATCAATCTACGATGCAGTTTTGCTTTACACAAGCCCACCATGGGGAGGAGGTCGTTTTCTTGAAAGAAGTCAGGATAGTGTTCCAACCTGGGGAGATCAGCGTGCCGGTGGCTGCCGGCACCACCATCATGGAAGCCATGAACCGGTCGGGACTGGGGGAGGATTTCCCTTGCGGAGGCAGGGGGAAATGTGGAAAATGCCGGGTAAAGGTTAGGGAGGGACGGGAAGATTTTACGGCGATTGATGAAGATCATTTGACAGCTCAGGAGTTGGCGGAAGGCGTTCGCTTAGCCTGTGCCACCAAAATAAACAGAGACATGATGATCGAGATTCAGAGTCCCAAAAAGCTGCAGCATCATATTCTGATTGATTCTGCAGAGAGACCGTTTCATATTCATCCCCACCTGGTCAAGGTATTTGCGGAAATTGCCCAGCCCTCCCTCAGCGAGCATAAGTCAGACTGGCAGCGCTTGCAGGAAAGCCTGGCCGGGCTTGGCTGCAGTGTCCATGATTTGCAGGCCCCTCTCTCCGTGCTCCGCCGGCTGCCGGACACCCTAAGAGAGTCCGCCAACCGGGTGACAACCGTAGTGTATGGTTCTCAGGTCTTGGGAGTAGAGCAGGGAGATACAACCGGGACTCTGTTGGGAATGGCTTTTGATATCGGAACGACGACCATTGTAGGGTATCTGCTGGATTTAAATTCGGGCAAAGAGCTTGAAGTGGTATCGACCCTTAATCCCCAGGCCCAATATGGGGGGGATGTCATATCCCGGATAACCTTTGCCGGCAAAGAGGAAAAGGGGCTGGAGACCCTGCACCAAGCCGTAACAGGGGCTATGAACAAGCTGATCGGTGAAGCGGTTGACAAGGCGGGGGTGAACAGAAATCAGCTTTACGGAATTTCGGTGGCAGCCAATACCACCATGCATCACCTTTTCCTGGGGATAACCCCCCGGACCATTGGCATGTCGCCCTATGTTTCCGCCATTAACCAGGGGCTTGTGGTGGCTCCTGGGGAGCTGGGTCTGGAAATCAATAAGGCCGGCCGGGTTTTCGTCCTGCCCAATATCGCCGGCTTTGTGGGTGCGGACACTACGGCTGTTCTGTTAGCCGCCGAGCTGGAGAAAAGGGATCATGTTACCCTGATTTTGGATATTGGCACCAATGGGGAGATTGTCTTAGGTTCCAAAGACCGGATGGTGGCCTGCTCCGCGGCAGCTGGTCCGGCTTTTGAAGGAGCCCAGATCACCAGCGGCATGCGAGGCGCCGACGGGGCGATTGATCATATCTCCTTTGACGATGGTTTGAGCTATACGGTCATTGGCAACGGGCGCCCCATAGGAATCTGCGGTTCCGCTCTTCTCGACGGAGTAGCCGGCTTCGTGGAGCTGGGCATGATCAATAAACGGGGTAAATTTTTGGAGCCTGAAAAACTTACCCATCCCGGCGCCCTTAAATTAAAGGACAGACTTATTAAATATGAAGAGACCTGGGCCTTTCAATTGGTTGAAGCCGGTCAAACCCGCCATGGCCGACCGATTTTGATTACTCAGAACGATATTCGCGAGCTTCAGCTGGCCAAAGGGGCTATTGCAGCCGGTGTGAGGATTTTGCAGGAGGCCATGGGCATCGTGTGTGATGATATTAAGGAAGTGCTGCTGGCCGGAGCTTTTGGCAATTATCTCAATCCCCACAGTGCCTGTGTGATCGGCTTAATTCCCCGGGAGCTGGAGAGCCGGATCAAGACCATCGGCAATGCGGCAGGAAATGGGGCGAAAATTGCCTTGCTTTCTGCCCAGGAGTTTTCGCGAGCCAAGGATCTGGCCGGAGGGGTTTCCTTTGTTGAACTGGGCAGCTATCCGGGATTCAACACTATTTTTGCGCAAAACACCTATTTTAAGTTGGATTGAGGGGTGTGGGACACTATGGCAGAAGCAGGATCCTTTGCGGTTTTGGTGCCTGAGGTAACCATAGAAGAGCTGTTTACTGCACAGGGCGCCGATTTGAGCCGGCGCTCGCCGAGGCAGGACATGGTCGATTTAAACATGAAGCTATTGGCGGAAGCCAAGGAATTAGCAAAGGTCAGCATCATCTGGCAGGAAGCCAAAGTGCTGGGTTCGGAGCAGCAGGAGATTTATCTTGAGGGTGGACTTACGTTAAGAGGCAGCTTATTGCCTAAGGTGTTAGGCCCGGCAGATAGTGTGGTTCTGTTTGCTATGACCATCGGGGAAGGGATAGATGAACGGGTCAAGGAATACACCCATCAAGGCAAAACCCTGGAAGCCTTTATCATGGATGCGGCCGGATCAGCCATCCTGGCCAAAGCGGCCTATCATGCTATTTCCGAGCTCGCAGGACTTTATAAAGAAAAGCAGCTGGATACCACGTTTTCTTTAGGCCCTGGGCATTCTTACTGGAAAGGGCTCGAAGATGTAAGAACGATTATTGATTACCTGAAAGGGGAGCAGATTGGCATCAGCCTGACAGAGTCCAACCTTATGCTGCCCAAAAAGTCCATTGCCATGGTCATGGGAGTGGGCAGCAACTTACCGGACTTCAAAGGTAAAACCCATTGCGATTTTTGCCATCTTAAGGGAAACTGCACGATGCGGGAGCTTGGCGCCAATAATTGCTGAGGGCAGCCATGTATATGGGAGTGTATAGATTTTGATAGGCAATAGAGAACCTCGGTTGCTTGTAACGAGCGATCGGGGTTCTCCAATTTTGTTGAATTTCAAAGGGCCAGAAGGGAAAAAATTCTTTCACAGCTTTATAGTAATGTAATCCAAGTGGTTTTTTCTAGAATTATTTATAAATGGAGGATATAATTTTAAGGCAAATTTGATTAAATGAATATTCGATAGCATGCCTCCTTTTTATTCTCTTTTGAAGAATTACGTAAGCAATAAAAAATAAACCAGTACTAATAATAAGAACAAAGGCAATATTTGTGCACAGTGATACAAAGTCATTACTTAAATCGAACAAAAAGTTCACATTCAATGCCTCTAAATTGCGGTCGATTGCCTTTCCAAGATATAAATTTAAACCACTAAAAATTAAGGTAAATGTGAAAATTAAACAATTTAATAGAATTGTTATGTAAATTGGAAAAAAATTTAGATTTACTTTAGTTTCTTGTAAAAACTTTAATTTACTAGCTAATAATATTTGTTCCATTATAATGAAATTTTCATAACGATTATGGTCTATTTGGTTCTTATATTCTTCCTTGATAGCTTTCATAAGCTGAAAATAAAAGTCACAGTCATTCTCAATCGAGATATTATTCGCCTTGGTTTTAAAATGTTTTTCGAATAACAGCAATGTTCTCTTTCGAGCACTTTTAGTATTCATGTTTTTCCCTCCTCAAATGACCTTTGGATTTGATTGAATTTCTTCTTTTTTTACAGCATTTCGCACATTTGATTGAGTTTGTAGCGGATAGGAATAGTGTCAGGAATCGAGCCAGTGAAAAACTGGTAGATAAAAGCCATGCGTCGCTGGAAAGTTATAACGGCCCGTTGAATAAGCCGGGATAATCGCGCATTCCATGAAGAATCCTATATACGATAACCTCATTATCAATGACTTTGTAAAAAATTATATAGTTGCTGACAGTGAGCATCCTGTATTCCTGCTTAGCTAATGCACTGTCAGGTACGATTTTCCCCGCATACGGAAATTCTGCCAATAAGTCAATTTTCTCAATAATCTTCTCCGATATTTCCAAGGCCGATTCTGGATTGTCTGCCGCAATATATATGAATATCTCGCCAATGTCATCACGGGCCACTTGCAATAGAGTGACTTTATACTTGATCATTGTGAAGACGCCTTATATATTCCCTCACTTCATCTGAGGTATAGCTCGGTGCGCCATTAAGACGCTGCTTTTCGGCTTCTAATAGCTTAGTCCTCAGATCTAACATAGCTTCCCTGTGCTCGTAAGCAGCTATGCTCATAATAACCAATTCACCCTCACCATTTTTGGTCAGATAAACAGGTTCGGCCTTCTCCTTGCATATTTTAGTAATTTCCCCAAGTTCCGTTCTCAGTGAAGAGGTGGGCTTTATAATCATAATATCACTCCTGTGCAAAATTAAATCCATATTTTGATCTTATTTTATACCGAATTTTGATCCTTAGCAATGGAAGCAAAGAGATGAAGCAGAGAGCCTAGTACTCTGTGATATTTAAAACTTGCCTTGCCGGCGAGGAAAATTTTCGTAGGACAAGGCGGAGGAATGAGCCATACCGGTCGTATGGCGATTGACGACAACGCAGTCATACGGAAATTTAACCGCTGGAAAGGTAAGGATTTAGGTGTCACAGAGTACTAGGGGTCTTGATGTAAGCAATTAACATGAGAACCCCGACCACTTATAATGGGCGGGCCTTGAAAAATACGAAGCTTGAATTCTGAGTACTTGGAATTTATAATGAAGGTGGATTCGCACAATTTGTATTGCGATCGAATTGTAGGGAAATTAGCTCCTTCCACATGCACCACTTAGATATCTCCGGTAAGGGAGTGAAGAGCGTGGAAATTGTATATTCCAGAGTCGCCTTCAAAGCAATTAATAGTCTTGATAAGTCTACAAAACTGAGAGTTAAAGCTGGAATAGAAGGATTACTTGAAGTACCACCAAAGGGTGATATTAAGCAAATTATTGATATGATTGATATGTTGCCTGAGTCGGAACAGAAGCTGGCATTTGAAATGATTAAAAGGATGGTCCTTGCTTGGGACAGCGATTTTACAAAGTTAACCCCTTTAGAAAGAGAGCGGTTAATAGAAGCCGAAAAAGAAATAGCCAACAATGAAACCGTTAGCCATTCAGACATCGATTGGAATTAACCGACTTGCTGATCGAGGAATCGGGGTTCTTTGCTTAAAAATTCGGCCGTTTTGGATTGACTCATCTAGATGAATCGATCGCAAAACGGCCGAATTTTCATTTAGCTATAACAGGCCCCTTTCCGTAAACCCGGCTCAGCCGGTGTGAACATCGCGCCGCTTCATCCAGAGCGCGGCCCACAGTACGCAAGCAAGGACATAGAGGGTACAGCTCAGGAGAAAGTGTTCTAGAGCGCACTGCATAGGTCCCCCAGGCTGATTAGCACGCATGCCAAGGCTTAAAAGGGAATAAGGGAAGAAGACCCCATACCCTTTGGCAAGCATGCCCAGTCCGGCAATACCGCCCATCAGGGCCAGTCCCACCGGCACGGCAAAGCTGCGGATCATCAGGGATAGACAGAGCTGTACGGCGCAGATGGTGATGGCTCCCGCAGCGCCGGTCAGCAGCCATTCCGAAAATTGTCCGGGAACCGGGGAAGACAGCCCCGCCAGCTTTCCCGACAAAAGGTACAATACCCCCGTCCAAACCTGGGTTAAGATGACCATAGCCGAGGCGATGCACAGCTTGGCGAGAAAGAAATAGCTCACCGGAATGGGCATGGTCATAACCGAGTTCCAGTTGTGGTTCAGATGCTCCAGCCGGTAGAGATAGGAGCAGTATACACCAATAATGGCGGGAAGAAAGAAATAGCAGGAAAACAAAGTGTGCTGGGTCCAGAGGCTGTACCATCCATCCTGTAAAATACCGATATTCTGCAGATAGTTAAAGGTTCCGATCAAAGCGGGCAGCATAGGCAGCAGGATAAAGGCCAGCCAGACGGGACTGTGGCGCAGCTTCATTCCTTCAGCTCTGAGAGCGCGGCCAAACATAATCAGACCTCCCTTCTCCTGAATAGGGCACGCCCGCCGCTATAGAACAGCAGGAAGGCGGCTATGATGGTCAGGAATCCCGGCCAGTCGATATCCGTCCAATAAAAATCACTGATCCGTGTTTCCCGGTCCCAATTCATCCCCACCTGCATCAACACCCCGTAATAGCCCCAGGGAATCAGCTTGGCAAATTGCGGGGGGAGATACATGATGAAAAGCCCGGCGAAGCCCCCCAGCAATCCCAGGGAAAGAGGGATCATCTGATTGCTGCACAGCAAGGATAAAGTCTGCTGAAGCAGCAAAAGGGTGAGAGTCACCCAGGAGGTGAACAGAAGGTAGTATCCCAGCTGGGGGAGGGGAGGAGATTCTGTAAAACCTTTAACGTAGCCGGCTAAAAGCATAGCCACGACCTGTATAATAACGATGGCAAGAAGATAGAAGGCACCGCAGAGAAATTTGGCATCAAACAATTTTCCCGCCGGCATGACCGTATTTAAAAGCCTGAAGGTCTGCCCTTTATGCTCCACATCGCTGAGCCGGGAGGCCACAACGGCTGTGACCACCGGCAGGATAATGGCATTGAGCACAGGAAACTGGTACAGACAGAGCAGCCAGCCCTGCTGCAGCTTCCCGGCGTCCATATGCTTTAACCCCCAGAAGAACCAGAGCAGCTGAAAGCCCAGCAAGGCGGCCACAATCAGCCAAATCTTGCGGTGCCGGGTCTTTCCGAATTCGACGGACAGGGCGTTTCTCATAAACTCACCGCCGATCCCGTCAGTTCCAGGAAGATATCTTCCAGGCTTTTTTCGCGCTGTTCAATCCGCACGACCCCTACCTTCTCTTCACACAGGTTCAGAGTTAAACGGGATAATTCCCCATCCTCAAAGGCTGGGAGGAGCAGGTAATCCTGCTGGCTCTGCACAGCAATACCTTGCTCCCCCAGAACAGCGGCAGCCCGGTGATTATCCAAAGTGCGGATGGCTATGCCGGGGCTGCTTTTTTGGTGCAGGGCCCCTAAGCTGCTTTGAAAAACAAGCCGGCCCCTGCTGATGATGCCCAGATTGGTCGCCATTTGCTCGATCTCACTGAGCAAATGGCTAGAGACCAGAACTGTGATACCGTACTCCTTGGGCAGGGAACGGATCAGCTCCCGCATTTCCTGAATCCCGGCGGGATCAAGTCCGTTGGTAGGTTCATCCAGAATTAAAAGCCGGGGATTGCCCAAAAGGGCGCAGGCCAGCCCCAAACGCTGCTTCATGCCCAGAGAATATTGATTGGTCTTTTTGTTTTTTTGGTTTTCCAGCCGGACAATCTGCAGAACCCGCCCGATGTCTTTTTCCGGAGTGCCTTTGAGGGTGGCAATAATGCGGAGATTTTCATAGCCGCTTAAATGGCCATAATAGCTGGGGGACTCAATTAAAGAGCCCACATCCTTGAGAATGGACATGCGGCTGCGGTGATTCATGGTTTTGCCGAATACCGTAATGCTGCCGGCGGTGGGCTTAACCAGTCCCAGAATCATTTTAAGTGTTGTTGATTTGCCGGCGCCGTTGGGTCCAAGAAAACCGTAGACGGCTCCCTCCGCAACCGACAGATCCAAATCACTGACTCCCGGCGTCTTGCCATAGTGCTTACACAGACCCTGTGTTTTGATAATATCAGCCATACAAGTACCACCTTTAATCTGAAAGTAAGCTCAGCATAGCAGAGCAGGCTTACAGGAACCTTTGGGTCACCTTACATTTACCTTAAATCTTTGCCGGCTCATAGGTATTCTCCCGGCGATACCTTATAATAAAGGCGGTGATAAACATGAACACAATTTTTGACTGCAAACTTTTGTTAGTGGATGATGAGCCGGATCTGCGCGGGATGCTGGTGGAGATTCTCCAAAAAGAAGGCTTTCAGCGCGTCCGGACAGCAGCCAGCTGCCAACAAGCCAAAGAGCTGTTCCAAACAGAACAGCCCCAGGTTGTGATTTTGGATGTCTCCTTGCCCGATGGCGACGGCTTTTCATTGATGGCTGAATTGAGAAGCTTTTCGGCGGTGCCGGTGCTGTTTCTGTCGGCGCGGGATGAGGATGAGAGCCGCTTGCTGGGCTTGGGGCTTGGTGCCGACGATTATATTACCAAGCCTTTTCTGCCGCGGGAACTGCTGCTGCGGCTCAAGGCTGTGCTGACACGAACCTATTTTCCCCCCATCCTGCGGCAGAGCAAGAAACCCCTCTTCCACCTGGGGGAAGCGGTGGTAGATCTGAACAGCGCCCTGGTAACCCGTCCCGAGGGTCAGATGACCCTGACCGCCAAAGAGTACACTTTATTGGCAAAGCTGTATGAAAACAGGGGCAACATCGTCACCGGGGACAGTCTGTGCCGGACGGCCTGGGGGGATGATCTGTACGGGTATGAGAATACGCTGATGGTGCACATCCGCCGCCTGCGGGAAAAAATAGAGCCGGAGCCCTCTTCTCCCTGCTATCTCCTCACAGTGCGGGGTTTAGGATACAAGCTGACCGGGGTGGTGGAAAAATGAAAAGCATGCTGAGGATTTTGGGACGTTATGTGGGCAGCGCCGCCGGCATTGCGCTGATGCTGCTGATCCTGAATGCCGCTTTGTTTTTGCTGTGGGTGACCGGAGCTAAACAAGAAAACGGAAACTCTTACCGGGTTTCCGTCATTGCCGATGGCCTGGTCAAGGAGGGGGAAGAGTATACCCTTGCCGACAGTGCACGGCAAGCCATGAGTGCCCGCTATGAATGGGCCATGCTTCTGAGTGATTCAGGAGAAATCCTGTGGAGTCTGAATTTGCCCCCGGAGCTTTCCCGAACCTATACCGTCCCGGAAGTAGCCAGCTTCACCAGATGGTATCTGCAGGATTATCCCGTCTATGTCTGGCGTCATCAGGACGGGCTTCTGGTGGCGGGCTGCCCCAAGGGAAGCGTCTGGAAAATGGGCATGGAGCTGCCCCAAAGCATTATGGACAAAACCATCTTTTGGATACCCATCGTGCTGGCGGCCAATGGGCTGGCTGCCGTGCTGCTGGCCCTGCTGCTTGGCCTGCGCCTGTTCCGCTCCATGCACACCCTGGTGAAGGGGATTGAACAAATGGCGGCAAAGCAGCCGGTGCAGCTGGGGACCAACGGAGTTTTAGGGGACCTGGCCGCCGCTCTGAATCAAACCTCCCGGGAGCTGCAAAGGCAGGAGATAGCTCTGCAAAAAAGGGATTACGCACGAACCTCATGGATCGCCGGCATATCCCACGACATCCGCACTCCCCTATCCATGGTTATGGGCTATGCCAGCCAGCTGGAGGATAATCAGGAGCTTCCCCGGCCGGTCAGGGAGCAGGCGGGAATCGTGCGCCAGCAAAGCCAACGGATCAAGACCCTGGTCAACGATCTGAATCTGGCCTCTAAGCTGGAATACGATATGCAGCCCTTGCACCAAGAAGAGGTGCTCCTGGCGCCCTTGCTGCGTCAGATTGCCGCTGATTTTTTAAACGGAGGGCTTTCCCGGCCCTATTTCCTTGAATTAGATATGGACGAACCAGCCCGGCAGGCTAAAGTCCTGGGGGATCAGGAGCTGCTCAGACGTGCTGTCTATAATCTGATCCAAAACAGCATCCGGCATAATCCCCAAGGTTGTATTATCCGCATTGCCCTTCATCAGGAAAGATCCCGCTGGGTCATCTCAGTCTCCGATAACGGCAAGGGCTTTGACCAAGAGCTTCTGGACCGGCTCAGGGAGGAGGACTCTTTGACCGGGATGCCAAGCCATGGCCTGGGGCTGACCCTTGTCCGGCAGATAGCAAGGGTTCATGAGGGGACCACGGAGTTTGAAAATCTGCCGGAAGGAGGGTGCCGGGTAGTGATCAATCTGCCGCCGGCCTCCTAGGGGGATAAAATTTGGCCGTTTTGAGATCGACTCATCTAGATGAGTCAATTCAAAAACGGCCAAATTTTCATTTAGTCCAGGCTTAAGGAAGCCAGATCCCATGATTAGTTATTACCAAGCGGCAACGACGCCATCAGTTCGCGGTTCGGTGGCACCGACCAAGACATCATGCTCATTGCGCCAGATCATCTGTCCCCGCCCAAAGAGCCCGGTATTGGCGCTCCACTCGATCTCATGCCCCATACGGCTGAGGCCGTCCCCGATATGGGAAAGCAGGGAACGCTCCACCTGAACATGGCGGTCCTGGACCCAGAGAAAACGGGGAGCGTCCAAGGCGGCTTGGGGATTGAGATGAAAGTCGAGGGTATTCATCAGCACCTGAACATGCCCCTGGGGCTGCATGAATCCGCCCATGACCCCAAAAGGACCTACCGCGCTGCCGTCTTTAGTAAGGAAGCCGGGAATAATGGTATGGTAGGGGCGTTTTTTAGGTTCTAAAAAGTTAGCATGGTGGGGATCGAGGGAAAAATTATTGCCCCGGTTATGGAGGCTGATCCCCGTCCCGGGAACCACCAGGCCCGAGCCGAAATCCATATAATTGCTCTGAATCATGGACACCATGTTTCCTTCATCATCGGCAGTAGCGAGGTAGACAGTTCCCCCTTTGGGCGGAGTGCCCGGTTCGGGGAGGAGGGCGGTTTGGCCAATAAGTTTGCGGCGTTCCAGGGCATATCCTTCGGAGAGCAGATCGCCGATCTTGACTTCCATACTCCGGGGATCGGCAATATATTTGCGCCCATCCACATAAGCCAGCTTAATGGCCTCAATTTGCTTATGATAGGTCTCGATAGAGTCCTTTGCCGAGAATTGGAAGCCTTTAAGGATATTAAGCGCCATCAGGGCGACTAAGCCATGGCCGTTAGGGGGGATTTCCCAGACATCATAGCCCCGGTAATTGAGATGGATGGGGTCCACCCAGAGGGGTTGGTACTCTTCCAGATCCCTTTTGCGCAGATGGCCGCCGTATTTTTGGGAGAAGGCATCGATCCGATCGGCTAAGTCTCCTTTATAGAAAGCTTGGGCCTTGCTTTCCGCGATTTGGGCTAAAGAGCGGGCATGATCAGGGGAACGCCAGATTTCGCCGATGAAAGGAGCGCGCCCTTGGGGAGCAAAGGTCTTAAACCAGGATTCATATTCCTCCCCCTTGAGCTCCTGGGCGTATTTCGTGTAGGCTATCTGCCAGTTCTGGCCCAGCACGGGAGAGACGGGATAGCCCTGTTCAGCATAATCGATGGCCGGTTTAAGGACTTCAGTCAGGGGCAGCCGGCCGAAGCGTTCCGATAAGGCTGCCCAGGCTGCAGGCGCACCCGGCACCGTCACGGGAATCCAGCCGTATTGGGGCATTTCTTGGTGTCCGGCTTTGATGAGGTCATGGCCGGAAAGGGAAGCAGGGGCTGTTCCGCTGGCATTCAGGCCATGAAGCCGGCCTTTAGTCCAGACGAGAGCAAAAGCATCGCCGCCCATGCCGTTGGATGTGGGTTCAACCACAGTTAAACAAGCGGCAGTAGCAATAGCCGCATCAATGGCATTTCCGCCTTTTTTGAGGATGTCCAAACCTGCTTGAGCGGCCAGGCCTTGGGAAGTCGCCACCATGCCCCGGCTGGCAAAGCTCAGGGAACGCTTGGAAGGATAAGGATGATATAAGGGATCGTAAAACATAATAACCTCCAAATATATAGTGATCGTTAACTATGAATGGATTAAGTATATCATTAATTGTTTAAAAATCCTGACCTCTTAATATCTCTATGGAAGGGATTCCCTAACTTTTTGTTTCTCTTCAGGTTGCCCTGAAGAGCTATAGATTTATATAAAAAAACTATAGTGCTTGGGTATCTGATTGTTATTTTCAATTGGACACCCCATTATTTGTCTGACTATAATGAAGATTGTAGCAGAGATAAGAAGGAGGAGAGGGTTAACTATGAGAAAATTACTGTCCCTAACAATGTGCCTGCTTTTATCAGTATCCGTACTGGCAGGCTGTACTCAGGCAACACCTGCTAGTGGAGGTTCCCCAGCGCCTGCTGCCGATCGTGCAGAGGCCAACATCAGCTGGCAGTACAAGACCGCCGACGAGACCAAGGCTATGCTGGATGCTCAGGAGAGTGTCATCATTCTTGATAGCCGTCCGGATGACATGTATACTAAAGGTCATATTCCCGGTGCCTACCATGTGCCCAGCTATCCCGTGGATACTCCGGAGCTTGAACAGGTATTGAAAGATGCGGTGCCTAATCTCCAGGGTGATGACCCCATCGTGATCGTATGCAAAAGCGGCAACAAAGGGGCCAAACGGGCCATATCTTTCCTGCAGGATCAAGGGATTGCTCCCGAGCGCCTATTCATCCTGGAAGGTGGCGGTGATGGTTGGAAAATTCCCGAATACACGACCACTGTCAACGACTCTGCCATTCCTAATTAAGCCGCCTCTGTGGTGGACACATCATTCAGCGACTAGTACATCGACGATTCTCAGTATATAAAGAGCGAACGGGCAGTGAAGATGTGCTCTTTGTAAATGCCCGAGGTGAGGATCGATACGGCTAAAGAAGGGCTGCCAGGGGGCTATTGCTTTCCCTGGCAGCCCTTAGCATATTGTGCCAGGTAGGTAGAAACGAGGTAATGTCAATGAACGAACAAAGATGGTCGAAGAAATATCGGAAGCGGGTTGTTTGGGCAGTCATTATCCTGGCGGTGATCATTTGCTTGATTGTACCTCCCCTTAGGACCGGGCTTGGGTCAGTCTTCATTTTGCTTTCCTCAATGGACATCAGCCAGGTAGTGGAGTACATCCGCTCCTTCGGTCCTTGGGCGGCCGTTGTTTCCTTCTGCCTGATGCTCCTCCAGTCTGTGGCTGCTCCTCTTCCGGCCTTTCTGATTACCTTCGCCAACGCTATGATCTTCGGCTGGTGGCAGGGGGCCATCCTCTCCTGGTCCAGCGCCATGACCGGAGCGGCCGTCTGCTTTTGGATTGCCCGCCTTCTGGGGCGGGACACCGTGGAGAAGCTGGCCTCCAAGACAGCTCTGAGCAGCGTGGATGTATTTTTCAGGCAGTACGGAAAGCATACTATTCTTATCTGCCGTCTGCTTCCCTTCGTTTCTTTCGATTTGGTGAGCTATGCCGCAGGGTTGACAGGCATGAGTTTTGGGGGCTTTTTCCTGGCTACGGGCATCGGGCAGCTCCCTGCCACACTTGTGTACTCTTATGTGGGGGGGATGCTCACCGGAGGGGCCAGGCTCTTCGTCACCGCCCTGCTGATTCTCTTCGCCCTCACAGTTTTGATTTACCTATTCAGGAAGATTTATCATGATCGGAAAAGGGAAGCTGCGGATGAAAAATAGGAAGCCTTGGCTCTTTTTGGGGTTAGTGGTGCTGGTGTTAATCGGCAACTCTATCTTCGGCTGGTCGGATTATCTAGCCAACCAGGAGACCCTGCCTGTTATGCGCCGCGCCCTGGAGGATAACTTTGCCCTGGCCCTGCTGCTCTACGGGGTCCTCACCGTGGCCGGCTGTGTGCTGCTGGCTTTGCCGGGGGTGACTTTTGCTATTGTGGCCGGGGTGCTTTTCGGTCCTGTGTGGGGAACCTTGGCCTGCTGGTTGGCTGTGACCCTGGGTGCCTGCCTGTCTTTTCTGGCTGGGCGCTACTTTCTCAAGGATACGCTGAAGCCCCAATTAGAGAAGAACAGCTATCTCAACCGCCTCCTCTTTGCGGGAGCGGGACAAAGGGATGTATTTTTGTTAGCGATCACCCGGCTGGTACCGCTTTTTCCCTATAATCTGCAAAATTTTGCCTACGGCATCACAGACATCAGATTCCTGCCCTATGCTCTGTATTCGGCCCTTTTTATGCTGCCGGGCACTGCGGCCTATACCGTAGGGGCGGCAGGGGTGGCCAGTCCGGAGAGACGGGGTCTTTATTTAATGATTGCAGGGGCCTTGCTGGCCCTTGTGTTAACCCTATCCTTCATATTGAAAAAGAAGGGGGTGAAGGTGTGAAGGCGAGACAGCTCATCACTTTGTTGGAAAAGAGCCATTATCCTTTCCGCAATTACCCTAAAGAGTCCTGTACCACCCTGCTCTTTCCAGGGTGTAGTTTTCCTTCCCAGTTCCCCAAGACTATGGATGCACTGGCGGAGTTGTGCCGGGAGCATGGGGTGGGCGTGGCCTACGACTGCTGCGGCAAACCGGTGGCGGAACTGAAGGGGGAACGGGACACGGTGCGGATCGCGCAAAAGATGACTGAGCGGCTGAAGCGGCTGGGTGTGGGAGAGGTAGTCTGTCTGTGCCCCAACTGCCTGGAATATCTGGGTGAAACTCTGGATTTCCCGGTGATTAGCATCTACGCCCTGCTTTCCCGCTGGGATTACACCTGCCAGAGCCCGCCCCCGTCCGGAGTAGTCTTTCGCCCTTGTCCGGATCGGGAGACGGGGCGGCTTCTGGAGGAGATCAGTAAACTGGTGCCTTTGGCGGATCTGCAGACCATGGAGAGGGTCCCCTGCTGCGGATTGCGGGGGGACATCGCCGCCCATGGCCCGGCGGCGGCAGACAAGCTGTGTGCTCAGGCAAAGGAGGAAGGGGAGGGGAAGACGATTTATACCTACTGTGCTTCCTGCTCCGGACAGTTCCGGCGCCATGGCTGCGGCCAGGTGCGCCATCTTCTTTCCTCCCTGCTGGGAGTGGAGGAGGAGCCGGATGCCGCCCACGCCCTTGTCAACCGGGCGAGAAGAAAATTTGAAAAATAAAGGAGAAATGCACTATGGCGACTTACTATGAAGCAAAGGATCTGGAGAAATTTGCTACTATGGGAGAGTGTGCTTCCGAACTATGGGAGAAGTTCATGGGCTATTACGGTGCAGTCTTCGCCGAGGGGAATCTGACCGCCCGGGAAAAATCCCTGATCGCTTTGGCAGTGGCCACAGCTGTCCAGTGCCCTTACTGCATTGACTCCTATACTCAGGACTGCCTGTCCAAGGGAGTCACAGAGGAGCAGATGACCGAGGCTATCCATGTAGCCTGCGCTATCCGGGGCGGAGCCAGTCTGGTCCACGGGGTGCAGATGAAAAATATCGTCAAGAAGCTGGAGCTCTAAGCTATGGGTGATGCGAGACTGGAAAGGTTGGAGGACATCCCAGCTTTTGAGACAAAAATTGAGGATCAAGCCTTGATGAATACCGCCGGGCAGCTCTCGGTGCTGCAAATCAACGTAGGAAAACGGTGTAATCTGGCCTGCAGGCATTGCCATGTGGAAGCCGGACCCAACCGGACTGAGGAGATGAGCCGGGAGGTGATGGAAGCCTGCTTGCGCCTTTTGGAGGAAAATCCCTTCGCCACGGTGGACATCACCGGCGGAGCCCCCGAACTCAACCCCCACTTCCGTTGGTTGGTGGGGGAGTGCGCCAAGGGGTGTGCTCATGTTATCGTGCGCACCAACCTGGTCACCCTGTTGGAAGAAGGGTATACCGATCTGCCGGAATTCTACCGGGATCACCGCGTCAACGTGGTTTGCTCCCTACCCCATTACACAGCCAAGAACACCGACCGTATGCGGGGAGAGCAGGTCTTCCGGCGGTCCATCGAAGCTATGAAGCGGCTGAACGAAGTGGGCTATGGACAAGAGCCGGAATTAGTTCTTGACCTGGTCTATAACCCGGGCGGGGCTTTTCTGCCCCCCTCCCAGACTGCTATGGAGGCTGAGTACAAGGAACATCTGCTGCGGGAGTACGGAGTGAGCTTCAGCCATCTGTTCACGATTACCAACAACCCCATCGGCCGTTTCGGGGCCTTTCTGGAGCGCTCCGGCAATCTGGAGGACTATATGGGCAGGCTCTATGGAGCTTTTAATGCAAGCACTCTGGAAAGCATGATGTGCCGCTTCCAGGTGTCGGTGGGCTGGGACGGCAGGCTCTATAACTGCGACTTCAACCAGGCGGCGGATCTGCCTATGGCAGACGGCGCCACGATCTTCCACTGGACGGGCAAGCCCATGGCGAAGCAGAGAATCCGCTTTGGCAAACACTGCTATGCCTGTACGGCAGGACAAGGCTCCAGCTGCGGCGGGGCTACGGAGGGCGTATGATCTCCGTCATTATCCCGGTTTACAACGAGGAACAGACCTTGGCTACTTTTTTACCCTCCCTGGACAGCCTGGCGGGAGAGCATGAGGTGCTGTTTTCCGACGGGGGCAGCACTGACGGTACTTTGGAACTGCTGACAGGTCACCGGGTGATAACAGGGGCCAAAGGGCGGGCTGCTCAATGCAACCGGGCTGGGGCTGAGGCCCGGGGGGATGTGCTCTTCTTTCTTCACTGTGACAGTACCATCCCTGCCGACGCCCTCTTCCACATCCGGGCTGCTGTGGACAGGGGAGCGAGGTGGGGCTGTCTCACCCTCCGCTTTGACAATACCGGTTTTCTCTATCGGCTGGGCGGGCACATGTCTAATTTGCGGGTGCGCTGGGGGCACATCGCCTTCGGAGATCAGGGGATTTTCGTGACCCGGGCCCTTTTTGAGCAAGTAGGAGGCTTTCCGGAGCTGCCGATTATGGAGGATTATGAATTTTCCCTGGGGCTGAAACGCATGAAGGTATTTCCGGTGCAGGTGAAGAGCCGGATCATTACTTCATCCCGGCGCTTTCAGGCGGGTGGGATCTTCCGGGTGACCTGGTCTATGCAGCGGCTGCGGGCTATGTATCGCCGGGGGGTGGACATTGAGACCATCAGCCGGGCATATCGTGATGTGAGGAGAGGCAATGAGTAAAGGCGCGCTGATTTTGTTGACGAGGATTGCTGTGCCGGGCAGGGTGAAAACCAGGCTGATGCCTTTGTTGAGCGGAGCGGAATGCGCCGCCCTGCAGAAGGCCATGACTCTGGACACAGCTTATGCCCTGGCCGCTTTGGAACGGGAACTCTTTATCTTTTACTCGGATGAGGGGCCGGTTGAGCTGCTGGATGAACTGCCGGAGAAGGCACGCCTGTACCCCCAGAAGGGGAGGGGTTTGGGGGCGCGGATGTATAATGCCCTGGATACGGTCCTGACTCTTGGCTACAAAGATTGCCTGCTGCTGGGTTCCGACCTGCCTCTCCTTGACCCTGGGGAGGTGGCAAAAGCAGGCCGCATCCTGGAGGAAAAGGACATTGTGTTTTGTCCCTCAACCGATGGCGGGTACTGGCTGGTAGGGATGCACACCCCTTTCCGCCCCGTTTTCCAGGGACAGCGGTACAGCACCGGCAGTGTGCTGGCCGACGCTCTGGCCTGCTGTGCTGCCCACGGCTTACGTCCAGGATTGGGGCCGGTCCGGCGGGACTTGGATACGCCGGAGGATCTGGCCTGGCTCCTGGCGGTGAAGGCCGCTAATCCGCAATTGAGAGGGCGGGTTATGGATTGGCTGCAAACATGGCAGGGCAGCCGAGGATAGCGAGCTTTTATGGTATGCTCTACAATGCGGATTTACCGCCTGCTTCATGAGGGCAGGGCGGCAGTAAAAGAAGGAAGAAAGCGTCCGCTTGAAGATACAATGCGGGATATCAAGCAGGAAATAAGCGATGGAAAATTATAAATGCCAAAGACTTAGAGGACTGTAATGTCAGTCTCTCTAAGGCTTTGGCGTTTAAGGGTGGTCTCAGGCGATAAAATAAAGCGTCTACAGAGCTCACTCTTTATTAAAGCTTCATTAAACCCAAAACAGAGTAAGGCAACGCGAAAATTATGACTGATAAATAATTTGCCCCGTCTTGAAAACATGTTGCACAAGGCCACTTTTGTCGTCCGTGGTATCCAATAAGTGCGGTTCAATGTCGTAGCTGATACCACGACGCAAACGCCACAGCAAAGACGATGCTTTCAGCCAATCACCGGAAAATCCGTTAAAGATGACAGCAACGTCAATATCACTTTCGTCATGTGCTTCACCTTTCGCATAAGATCCAAATAAGACAATAGCGGCAGGGCTGAATTCTTTTGTTACAGCGTCAGCATATTGTGTGACGGTATTTATAACTGTTCCTTTATCCAACATAAAAGCCCCTCCGTTCTCTTGATAAGGGTTTGACCTACCTCGCTATCAAGCGTTTGCGCTATACGCTCTTTATATTCCGGGTAACGCGCTTCAATGTTCAGCGGGTTTAATTCCTCAATAAAATCCTGTTGTTCGTCGCTCATTATGTCTATGAGTTTTGCCCTAATGGATAGTTTTGTCAAGTCGTGAGTTTTTGGTGGTAGTTCCCCATCGGCGCAGTCGCGGGCAATAATTGCTTTGAGTGCCTTTTCTATTGTTTGATGGCACATAAAGCCGACGTATAGATACCGCTTTGTTTCTAACATTGCCTTTGCAGTTTCAAAATCATAATCGGCTATGCTAAACCAGTACTCAACTTTGTTATCCATAAGCCTAGCCCCCCTTCTGGACACAAGTTTACAAATTTATTCCAACATAGGCTTTTATAAAAGTCAAGAGCCTATTTTTGGGGTTTAATGTTTTATCTTGCCCTATCGTGAGGAACAATCAAAAAAGCCTTAGAGGACTGTAATGTCAGTCTCTCTAAGGCTTTGGCGTTTAACGGTTAGCTTAGGATACTTCTTTGCCACTTCCGGCTACTTCATCCTTCTCTTCCCGGAGAACCAGGTTGAGGATAATCCCTGCCAAGGTGGCATAAGCGACACCATGGCTCTGGACGCCGATTCCTACGGCAAAGATGACAGAGGCGATAATCAGGTTTTTGTTCTTGGAGAAATTCACCCGGGCTTCAATCAGGGTGCGCAGACCGGTGACCCCAATCATACCAAAGAGATAAAGGGACACGCCGCCCATAACGGCTGTGGGGATGGACATAATCAGAGCTTGCAGGGGACTGACGAAACTCAGGATAACGGCGATAAAAGCTGCTACCCAGATATTGAAGGTGCTGTAAACCCGAGTAACTGCCAGTACGCCGATGTTTTCACCGTAAGTGGTCACGGGAGGGCCGCCTAAGAAACTGGCGATTCCGGTGGCGAGACCATTGCCCAGTAAGACCCGGTTAAATCCTGGTTTCTCGATGGGGTCGGAATGGGTGATATTTCCCAGAACAATCATATGACCTAAATCTTCAATAATGGTGACAAAGGCCAAAGGGGCAAACATCAGAATAGCAGCTTTATTAAAGACTGGTGCCTGCCAAGTGTCGGCGCTGATAGGAGAGACGATAATCTTGTCCAGCGAGGCCAGAGAAGCCGTTACTCCGGTGAAATCCACCAGACCGGCGAAGGCGGCGACAATATAACCGATAATAATTCCGGAAAGAATGGGAATGATTTTTAAGAAGCCCTTGGCATAGATGCTGAGAAAAGCGGTAACGGCCAGAGTAAGGATGGCGATATACCAATTATTAGACGACATATCTGCAGCTACCGGAGTTAGGCTTAAGCCGATAATGGCGACGACGGGGCCGGCGACCACCGGTGGAACAATCTTATGAATCCAGGAGCTTCCGAAGTAACTCATGAGTGCAAAAAGAAGGACATAAATAATTCCGATGGTAAGTGCGCCGCCCATAGCTGCGGCTAAATTGTTTTGATCTTTAACAAAATAAGTTAAGGAGGCGATGTAAGCAAAGGATGAGCCGAGATAAGCCGGGATTTGACTTTTAGTCAGGAGAAGAAAGACGATGGTGCCAATCCCTGAGGAGAGAAGAGCGACGGCCGGACTTAATCCGGTGTAAAAAGGGACCAGGACCGTGGCTCCGAACATAGCGAAAACATGCTGCAATCCCAGGGGTATCGTTTGGGCAAGAGAGAGTCTTTCATGAATCTGAACTTCTCTAATCATGGGTTGTCCTCCTTTTTTAGTAAAACAAAAAACCTCTTCCTTGCCCGCAAGCAAGAAAGAGGTGTCCATGCACATAGTTCATGGTACGCCATTTCCTTCTTAGTCTCACGGGACTAATTTAAAGGTCACGGGATAATTACCTTGCTTAGAGCATAGCATAAATAAAATTAGTTTGGCAAGAGTTTTCTTGAGGATGATGCTCTGGGAAGGAAGATTGAGTTATTATTTTTCCTGTTTTGTAAATTTGTAGTCATTAAAGGTGTAAAGTATCGAAACATCGAGAATATTAGATAATGACTAAGCAGGACTCTGTTGCTTCGCGGAGAATTAACTTTTAGTAACTAAGCTGATGTTTAAAGCGGGAGGTATAGTCTATGATTGTAACAACAACCCCTAATATCGACGGCCGTAAGATTCAGAACTACTATGGAATCGTTACAGGAGAAGCCATCATGGGTGCCAATGTGGTGCGGGATATCTTTGCCGGCATCACAGATATCATTGGCGGCCGCTCAGGGGCCTATGAAGAAAAACTTCAGGATGCCCGTCAAATAGCCCTTAAAGAAATGGAGCAAAATGCAGCCCGCATGGGAGCCAACGCCGTGGTCGGTGTGGATATCGACTATGAAGTGGTGGGGCAAAGCGGCAGCATGCTTATGGTGAGCGCCTCAGGAACAGCTGTTACCGTGGTGTGAGCGGCAAAGCTATAGATGAAAGGTTCGGGGATGTTGGAAAAGCCGGCATCCCTTTTTGGATCATGTTCATTAGGCAAGAATTTGGGTATTTGCCTTGCTTTGTGATAAAGTAAAAGTAGATTTAGATTCAAACGGAGTTTTAACTCCATCTGAAGCTAAGTCGCCCTTATCCTCTGTGAGGACAGAATTAAGCTTTAAGAGAGAAATTAAAGGAGGCGATGAAAGTGCATTATGCAGAAGTTCTTGTTGATGTGGCCAATCGTCGCCTTGATCAGGTGTTTCACTACCAAATTCCTGAAGGGCTATCCTTAAAAAGAGGGATGCGCGTCCTTGTGCCTTTGCAATATCGTCAAGTTCAAGGCGTGGTGGTCCGGATCACGGAGCAGCTGCCCCAGGGGATAGCGCACTCGGCTCTAAAACCCATTTTGGGGATTGTTGACACCATGCATGTCGTTCCTGAAGATCTTGTGGATTTAGCTCTGTGGCTGGCGGAAACGACTATCTGCTCCATCGCCCAGAGTCTTCATACGGTTTGGCCCCTGCTCAAGGGTAAGGTGGAAGAGTATGTCATTCCTATGGCTGCCCAGGAGGATGAGGATGTTAAGGCTTTAAAAATCCTGGATTCAGAGACCTATCAGGCTTTGGCGGTTATCTTTCGGTCACGGAATAAGGCATTGCCCCTGAGTATCTATCTTAAGCGCTCAGGTCTGTCCAAGACCCAGGTAGAGCACTTAGCCAAGCAAGGCTGGCTCAAACTGGAATCCCGCTTTACCTCCGGTGTTCCCCGCAAAGTCCAGGCTGCGCTTACTTCCGAAGAGAGGGTTGGCGATGACCTGGGGGATAGGGAATCGATGACCGGTATGATGCATGAAGCCGATATTGAACTTAATGTTCACCAGGGGCCGGATTACCTGCGGACACTCACTCCTGAACAAGCGAAAGTATGTGAAAAAGTTACTCAGGCCCTGGATAAACAAAGTTATCAAACCCTGCTCTTGCATGGGGTTACCGGCAGCGGCAAGACGGAGGTCTACCAAAGACTGATTGGGGAAGTGCTGATTAAAGGCGGTTCAGCCATTTTGTTGGTTCCTGAGATTTCGCTGACGTCTCAGATCGCCCGCTATTTTCAAGACCAATTCGGCGAGCAGTTGATTGTTCTCCACTCGGGATTGCAAGTGGGGGAAAAGGCCAAGGCCTGGCAGGATATTCTCCAGGGGAAAATCAGGATTGTCGTCGGGGCCCGTTCGGCGGTTTTTGCCCCGCTGCCTGATTTACGCTTGATCATCTTGGATGAAGAACATGAGAGCGCCTATCATCAAGAGGAAAATCCCAAATACCATGCCCGCAATGTGGCCCGTAAACGGATGGAACAGCTCCGGGGAGTAGTGCTTTTGGGAAGCGCTACCCCTTCTCTGGAAGCCTATGCCGCGGCTCAGACCGGCAAGGTTCCTTTGCTTACCATGGAAGAACGGGTCAACCGCCGCCCGCTGCCCCCTGTAGAAGTGGTGGATATGCGGGAGGAATTGATTAAAGGGAATCGCAGTATGTTTTCCCTCTCCCTGCAAGACAAGCTGAAAAGGACCCTGGAGCGGGGAGAACAGTCCATGCTGTTCTTGAACCGCCGCGGCTACTCCACCTTTGTGGTCTGCCGGGAATGCGGTTATGTGATTCGCTGTCATGACTGTGATATCGCTCTGACTTACCATACTCAAGGCCACACCATGCGTTGCCATTATTGCAATCATGAAGAGGTTCCTCCCCGCACCTGTCCGGAATGCGGCAGCCGCTATATTCGCTTTTTTGGGCAAGGGACTCAGCGGGTGGAAGATGAAATCAAAGGACTTTACCCGGCGGCAAGAATCCTCCGCCTGGATTTTGATACCACCCGCTCTAAAGATGCCTATGAGGACATCCTGGGCAAATTCCGCCGCCAGGAGGCAGATATCCTCGTGGGCACCCAGATGATGGCCAAGGGACTGGATTTTCCTAATGTCACTTTAGTAGGAGTTGTGGCAGCCGATCAGATGCTGAATATGCCGGATTTCCGCGCCAGGGAGAGAACCTTCCAGCTTCTGACCCAAGTGGCCGGCCGGGCCGGCCGCAGTCAAAAACCCGGGCAGGTTGTGATTCAGACTTATACACCGGAAGACAGGGCGATTATTCAAGCCTCTCAGCACAATTTTAAGGGCTTCTTTTGGGAAGAGATTGGCTATCGGAAAGCCAGAAATTATCCTCCCTTCACCCATGTCATCCGGGTGACCCTTATTCATGAAAAGGAAGAGAAAGTGATCAAAGGAGCCCATAGCCTGGTCAATTCTTTAAGGCAGGGAATAGTATCCGATCAAAATGGGCATACTTCTTTAGATATTCTCGGCCCTGCTCCGGCTGTGATTCCCCGCCTCAAAAATCATTTCCGCTGGCAGGTCTCGGTTAAAGGAAAAACTATGGATGTGCTGCGTGAATTTTTGCATCAAGGTGTCCGGCGTTTTGCACGTGATCCCATTAGTTCGGGAATTCAACTCAATATCGAAGTAGATCCCTTAAGCATGTAAGATATTATCGAGTATTGAACTAACCTGCCCCAAGTCCAGGGTGGATTCGGCAGGCCTTCAGTGGGTGTTGGATCTCCTCCTGAATGGGGTCTCGTTCAATATTGGAGATATGTAGTATAATAAATAATAAAATAAGAAGAAGTGAGTAGGAAGGGGAAACCGTGACATGGCGATTTATCAGATTGTAGAAATTGGTTCCGAAGTACTGCGGGAGAAAGCTGTTCCCGTCAAAGAGATAACACCTAATATTGCAAAACTTTTAGATAATATGCTGGATACACTCTATGATGCCAATGGAGTAGGCTTGGCCGCTCCCCAGGTGGGAGTCTCCAAACGCGTCGTCGTTATCGATGTAGGAGAAGGCCCCTTGGAGCTAATCAACCCTGTCATCATCGCCAAAGAGGGCGAAGATCTGGATGATGAAGGATGCTTAAGCATCCCCGGCATAACCGGTCAGGTAGCCCGGGCAGCCAAAGTCAAAGTAGAAGCCCTCAACCGCCAGGGAGAGCTCCAGGTCATCGAAGGAGAAGGACTGCTTTCCCGCTGCCTCCAGCATGAAATCGACCACCTGGAAGGGATCTTGTTCGTTGATAAAGCGAAGAAGACTTCTCGGAGGTAGCACCTGTTGGCTGTATTGGTAGAAGGGGAACCGATGCTTGGGTCGTGTGTAGCTTTACGCACAACGGACCTTCGGGCGTGAGCTCCTGAAACCCTCCACTGGAGGCCTTCTTGATCGGAGACTCACGTTCTCCATAGCTCCGGGGCTGGTTCACTCGCTTCCTTAACAGCTACGCCAAACCCCGCTGTTTTCTGCATGTGAACCGTGGCTGCGCTACGTTAAGAAAGCGACCTTCACCCGACCACCCCTCCGCTAAATCCGTTCCCTTTTGTGCGCAAAGCTACACTTGAAGGTCCTCTTTTCAGATCTTCTCTTGAGTATAAGCAGCACTTAAGGGTCCTGAGTGAAGTAATCCCTATCCTACAACGCCCCGCTTGCTTGAACCCAAGAAACAGCCCAAGGATTTTGCTTTACAGAAGAGAGCGGATTTAAGCGAGCGGAAACAAAACTTCGCGAAAAGCATGCAGCGGAGTCGGGTTGGAAACAGGACGTTTCCAACCGCCCATTGAGCAGGAGCGATTTGGGCGGGGACCCGATGGAGCGGAGGGCTTGAGCGTTAGTTTTGTCCGCGCAGCTTATGGAGCGAACGACGTAAAGCAAAATCCTGGAGATATAGCGTTCAGGAGATATAACCTTCAATATAAGGAGTAATTACTATGCGACTCGTTTTCATGGGAACGCCGGACTTCGCCGTTCCAGCTCTCCAAGCCCTGGCGGCTCACGGTCACGATGTGGCGGGAGTGTTTACCCAGCCGGACCGCCCTTCCGGCCGGGGCAAGAACCTGAAGCCCAGTCCGGTTAAGACAGCCGCTCAGGAGCTGGGGCTGCCCGTTTATCAGCCCCACAAAGTCAAAAGCCCCGAGAGCCTGGAAATCTTAAAGGAACTGGCCCCGGAGGTCATCATCGTGGTGGCCTATGGACAACTATTATCCAAAGAAATCTTAGGATTGCCCCCTTACGGCTGCATCAATGTCCATGCTTCCCTTTTGCCGGATTGGCGCGGCGCCGCTCCCATTCATTGGTCCATCCTGAAGGGAGATCAAAGGACCGGCGTGACCACCATGCAGATGGATGAAGGGCTGGATACGGGAGATATGCTTCTGAAAACCGAACTCCCGATTGGGGAGGATACCACCACCGGGGAGCTTCATGATGCTCTGGCCCAAGCTGGCGCTCAGCTTTTAATCGCTACTTTGGAGCAGCTTCACAAGGGGGAATTGCCCAGGACACCCCAAAAGGGGCCGGTGCGTTATGCCTCTTTGCTGACCCGGGAGCATGAGAAGATCGACTGGGCACGCAGCGCCCAAGACATTCATAATCAGATCCGCGGCCTGAACCCCTGGCCCGGTTCCTATACTCTGTTCAGAGAAGAAACGGTCAAAGTGTGGAAATCAAGCATCTCTGCGCAAGCAAGAGGAGATGGAGCAGAACCGGGCCCGCCTGCCCTTAAAGATTTTAAACCAGGTGAAATCATCGCTTGGGATCAGCAGGGCTTGTTGGTTCAGACCGGAGAAGGGTTGATCCGGATTGTTGAGGTACAGCCTGCAGGTAAGAAGCCCATGCCGGCCCGGGACTTTTTCTTAGGTCGTCGTGGACAGGCGGGAGAGAGCTTTGGGTGAAAACTGGACAGGGAAGGACAAAAGGATGAGTAAAGCATGGATAAAATAACCTCAAGAGCCTTGGCTGTGCAGATTCTCCGGCGCATCGAGGAAGAAAAAGCCTATGCCAATCTGGTAATGCAAAAAGCTCTGCACGATTTAAGCGATCCCCGGGAGCGCCAATTGGCCACCCTTCTGATCAATGGGACGTTAAAACACCGTCTGACTCTGGATTATGCTTTAAGGCGCCATCTGCGCAAACCTTTATCCCAACTGCCCCATGAGGTGCGTTGGATTCTCAGAATCAGCGCCTTGCAGATTCTCTACCTTTCCAGGATTCCCGCAGCTGTGGCCATCAACGAAGGGGTGGAGTTGACCAAAAAGCAGCAGGGAAAATACACTTCCTTAGTGAACAGTGTCTTAAGGAGAGTTTTGGAAACCGGTTGGGACATGCTTTGGCCCAGCAAAGAGAAGGAACCCGTCCGCTTTCTTTCCCTGCGCTATTCTCACCCGGAGTGGATGGTGAAGCGCTGGTTGAAACGCTATGGCATGGCGGATACGGAAGCTTTATGCCAAGCCAATAACGAGCCCGCTCCTGTGTGGATCCGTACCAATACCCTGAAGATTTCCCGGGCGGACTTACAAGCAAGGCTGGAGGGGGAAGGAGTAAAGGTGACGATTGGGGAACGGGTTCCGGAGAGTTTGGTGATCGAAGACTTCGGATCTCTGGATAAACTGCCCAGTTTTCAGGAAGGACACTTCACCGTTCAGGATGAAAGTTCTCAATTGATTGCTCATGTCTTAAATCCTCAAGCCGGGCAAAAGGTGTTGGACGCCTGCGGCGCCCCGGGAGGGAAAACCACTCACCTGGCGCAAAGGATGGAGAATCAGGGAGAAATCCTTGCTTTTGATATCCACCCCCATAAGGTGAAGCTTATCGAAGATCTGGCCGCCCGTTTAGGGATTACCATCATCCGCGCCCAGGCCGGAGATGCCCGGGAGCTGGCGGGAGTAAAGGATGCTTCCTGTCATAAAGTGTTGGTTGATGCCCCCTGTTCGGGGTTGGGGGTCCTGCGTCGCCGGGCGGATATGCGCTGGCATAAGGAACAGGATGAAATAAAAACTTTACCGGCCTTGCAATTGGCCATCCTGGAGCGGGCGGCTCAATGCGTTGCGGCCGGCGGCGAGCTGGTTTATTCGACCTGTACGATTGAACCTGAGGAGAATTTCGAAGTGGTGAAGGCTTTTCGTGCCAATCATCCGGAATTCACCACCGTTGATTTCAGCGGGGAACTTCCCTATTCTTTGGCATCAGAACAAGACAGGAAACAAGCCGCCAAGGGATTTCTGCAGATTTTGCCCCATAAACAGGGTATGGATGGCTTTTTCCTGGCGAAATTTCGCCGGGTGGAAGTTTAGGTGGAAAGATTTGGGTGAATACTATGAAGAGAATGGATTGCCGGGATCTGAATCAAAGTGAATTAACCCAGCATTGTGTCGAGCTGGGACTGCCGAAATTCCGGGGCCGCCAAGTATTCCAGTGGGTCCAGCAGAAAGCTGTTCAAAACTGGGAAGAGCTCAGGAACATTGGAGCAGGGGATCGGCAAAAGCTGCAGGAGGGTCTCTTCCTGCAGCCCCTAAGGAAAGTCAAGGCACAGATTTCTCAGGATGGCACCCGTAAATTTCTCTTCCGTTGTGCTGACGGCGAAACCCTGGAATGTGTGCTGATGGATTATGATCGCCGCAAGAACAGAGAGCGTCATACGGTCTGTGTGTCCACTCAGATTGGTTGTGCCGTGGGCTGTGCCTTCTGCGCCACCGGCCTGGGGGGATGGCGGAGAAATTTAAGCCCCGGGGAGATCCTGGGTCAGGTTCTGGACATCACTTATCTCATGCGCCAGGAAGATCCGGATTTTCAGGTCACGAATATTGTCTTTATGGGCATGGGTGAGCCTTTATTGAATTATGAGGCGGTTCTCAAAGCCATCGAACTGCTCAATGATCCAGAAGGTCAGGGGATTGGGATGAGGCGAATGACCATCTCCACCAGCGGGGTAGCCCCGAAAATCCGGCAATTAGCCAAAGATAACCCTCAGGTAGGCTTGGCCGTTTCTTTACATAGCGCCCATAATACGACCCGGGATCAACTCATTCCTATAAATCGCAAGTATCCCTTAGAGGAACTTATGGAAGCCTGCGGAGACTATACAACGCTGACGAACCGCCGTATTACCTTTGAGATCGCTTTGATTTCCGGTCAGGCAACCCGGGAAGCTGCTCAAGCAGTAGGGCACCTTTTAAAGGGACAATTAGCCCATGTGAATCTCATTCCGGTCAACCCTGTAGCGGGAACAGGCATGGCCCGGCCCACGGCCAAGGAGGTTCAGCAATTTGCCCAGAGTTTAGAGAGTATGGGCATCCCCGTTTCTGTTCGTGAAGAAAAAGGAACAGATATCGACGCAGCCTGCGGTCAATTAAGACGGCAATTGGAGTGTGAGCAGAAATGAACCTATTGGCCCGTTTTGAAGAAGTAGCGGAAAGTCTATTTACGGGTATGTTTAAAAAGAATAACAATTCTCGGCTGCAACCTGTGGAATTGGCTAAAGAACTGGTTCGCATCATGCAGAAAAACAAGCAGGTGAGCATTTCCCAGGTTTATGTGCCTAATGTTTACCGGGTTTTTCTCCACTCCAGTGATTGGAGTCCTTTTGCTAATTTTGGGGATGCCTTTTTAATTGAGCTTTCCAAATATCTGCATGCCGAGGGCAAGAAAAGCGGCTTCACTTTCTTGAGCAAACCTTCCATCGAACTTCACTCCGATGACACGGTAAAGCCTCATGAAATGTTCATCGAAGTGGATTTTGATGATTCCATCGAGGTCCTTTGGGACGACGATGACGAGTACGAAGAAGAAGCCCAGGAAGCGGTTGAATCTGTGGATTGGCGGGATCAGACCAATATCTTTCAAGGGGAACTTCCTTACAATCTCCGAAATTCCTATGAACAGAGCAGGAAAATTCGTTATGCTCTCGAAATAATTCAAGGACCGGATTCTGGAAAAACTTTCCCTTTGGAGGAAGAGATGATTCATATCGGGCGCCATGGTCAGTGTGAAATTGTCCTGCAGGATCCCGAAGTATCCCGGCGGCATCTCAAGCTCAGCTGCGACGGGGAAGACTGGGTGATTGACGACTTAGGCAGCACCAACGGAACCTGGCTCAATGGACAGAGGATTGCCAAGCAGAAAATAGGCTTGGGGGACCGGGTGGAAATAGGGCAGACGATCTTTATCCTGCGTCACCATTGAACGGGGGGCTGGAGGGGTTAAGAAGGTCAGTAAAGTGCGGAGGTTTCTATGCAAGGAATTTTAGTACTGGGAAGGATACTTTTCATTGGACTAATTTATCTTTTTCTTTTTCGGATACTCACAGCCTTATTGGCAGATTTGCAGGTTAAGGGGCTGATCCGCAAAGGGGAAAAGGAATTTGGGCGCTTTGAAGTGCTCTCGGGGGGAGAGTTATTGCCTAAAGGCCGAGTCTTTCGCATTGACCAAAAAGGCCTGAAAATAGGCCGTGGGAAAAATAACGATGTGGTTTTAGCCGATCACTTCGCTTCCATGGATCATGTCCTGGTACGTCATCATAAGGGGGTAACGACCCTGGAGGACTTAGGAAGCACCAATGGAACCTGGGTTAATGGAGAGCGGATCTCTTCCCCGGTTCAACTGGTTGCCGGAGATTATGTGAAAATTGGAAGTATTACTTTCCAATATTCGAGGTGGCAAAATGAGAGTTCTAAGCTTTAGTGAAACAGGCTGCGTACGCAAAAATAATGAGGATGCCTGCCTTGCTCTGCCGGAGTACGGTGTATATGCAGTAGCCGACGGTATGGGCGGGCATCTGGCAGGGGAAGTAGCGGCACGGACAGCCCTGGACGAATTAATCAAGGGTGCTCCCCATTTGGCGGCCCAAGAAAACGAGGACCTGGAGAACCAGGTCAGGGAGATTCTGGTGCGGGCCAATCGGGAAGTGTATCTGAGCTCGACCCGCAACCCTGCTACGGAAGGAATGGGGACGACGCTGACCGTTCTGGTCTTCAGAGAGACTAAGGTCGTTCTCGCCCATGTCGGAGATAGCAGAGCCTATGTATGGCGCAATGAGCAACTGATTCAGCTGACACGTGATCATTCTTTAGTCGGTGAGCTGGTGCGTCTGGGACAGATTTCTTCGGAAGAGGCGGATAGCCATCCCAAGCGTCATATGCTGGTAAGAGCTGTGGGAGCCGGGTGGGATGTAGAGGTGGACTCTCAGTCCCTGGAGTTGCAGACAGGTGATATCTTTTTCCTCTGTACGGATGGGGTATCCAATGTGATCAGCGATCGGGAGTTAGAGGAGGAGTTCTTGCAGAAAGGTTCATGGGAAGAGCACCTGGAGCGCCTTCATCAACTGATCATAGAACGAGGTGCACCCGATAATTTTACAGCCTTATGCTGTATTACGGAGTGACAAAATGAAAAGGGTCTGGATATTACGTCTATTAATTTTAAGTATTCTCTGGGTCGGACTGGGCGTCTTAGCCTTAGACGGCAAAGCCAACGAGCAAATCCTTTGGCAGGCGGGGGTTTTTTCGCTGCTGCTCTTAATCGGCGCAGCTCTGGAAAAACTTGTGGCCTATCAAGGGGATCCCTTTCTGTTGCCCACAGTGCAGATGATTCTGGTGATTGGACTGGTCTTTATCACCCGCATCCGCCCGGCTTCGGCCTTAAAGCAATTCTGGTGGGCTTGTCTGGGGCTGTTCATCTTTTATTGTGTGCTTTATGCTCTGCGGGATTATCGGGCCTTGGGACGCTTTCGTTATCTTTCCGGTTTAGGTGCTGTGGTCCTGTTGATGATCACCTTGCTTTTTGGGGTGACTCAAGGAGGAGCAACCAGTTGGCTGCATATCGGTGGTATGGGCTTTGAATCCGAGGAATTGGTTAAGGTTGCTATGCTGATCTTCTTAGCCTCTTACCTGAGTGAGCATGAAGAGGTTCTGCGTGTAGGGACGGTACAGATCGGCAGGCTTTCCTTGCCGGACTGGCGCACCCTGGGACCCTTTCTGGTCATGGGAGGATTTTCGCTGCTCCTGTTGGCTGCCCAGAAGAGCCTGGGTACAGCCCTGGTCTTCTATTCTCTGTATGTTTTGGTGCTCTATGTGGTGACGGAGCGGGTGCTTTATCTCGGTGTTGCCCTGCCTGTCTTTTTAAGTACGGGAACCTTAGGCTATTTTCTTTTCAGCCATGTTCAGGTTCGTGTTGCCACCTGGCTCAATCCCTGGGGGGATCCCAGCGGTGGCGGCTATCAAATTGCTCAATCCCTCTTTGCCATTGGCGGGGGCAAGATCCTGGGAACAGGTCTGGGCAATGGTATTGGTGCCTCTCAGGTACCTGCCGCCAGCACGGATTTTATTTTTTCCATCATTGCTGAAGAGCTTGGTTTTGCCGGGGCTATGGCCCTCCTGATGCTCTTTTTGGTGGTGGTTTTGCGGGCCTTCCACATTAGTATTCAAGCGGCAGACCGCTTTGGCCAGATTTTAGCAGCAGGTATCGGAATCCTGGTGGGGACGGAAGCCATCATCATCCTGGCCGGAGTCACCAAGCTCCTGCCCTTAACGGGAATCCCACTGCCTTGGGTTAGTTATGGCGGAAGCTCCTTGCTTATTCACTTTTTACTGTTGGGAATTCTAGCTAATATTTCTCATGCGGAAGCTGCAGGTCCTTTGCATATCAAGAATAAAGGAAGGGAGTATGCCGCATGAAAAAAGGTTTAAGAAATGTAGCCATAGGCTTCTCCTTAAGCATCATTGGCCTGAGCTTTGGTCTTGTCTATTGGCAGGTGGCCCGTTCTGCGGAATTGATGGACAATCCCGCCAATCGTCGGCTTATTCTCATGGAGCAGCGGGTGGTTAGAGGAGGAATTTTCGACAGAAACGGCGAAGTATTGGCACAAACCGAAGTAAAAGAAGACGAGAAAACTCGAATTTACCCTAAAGGTGAAGCTTTAGAGCCCCTTATCGGGTATGCAACCCTGCTGCGCGGTTCTTCCGGGCTGGAGGCTCATCTTGGCGATTGGCTTTTGGGGATCAAAGATGCCACTGCTGAACAGACCCTGGAGCAGGTGTTCCAACTTCCCCGCCAGGGCAATGATGTGGTGCTTACCCTGGATTATGGTCTACAGAAGGTGGCCTATGAAGGCCTAAAAGGAAAGATCGGTTCGGCGGTAGCCATCGACCCCCGCAATGGGGAAGTGCTGGCTTTAGTCAGTCAGCCGGGCTTTGATGGCAATACTGTGGATGAAGACTGGGAGAACATCAGCAAGAAGCCGGGGAGCCCTTTTCTGAATCATGCTTTTGCTCTCTATACCCCGGGCTCTACGTTAAAGGTGATGACCTCGGCGGCTCTCCTGCGGGCCGGGTTAGATACAAGTGATCTCTATCATTGTACAGGTACGGCGATCATTAATGGACAAGTGATCCGTGAACAAAATGACAAGGCCCATGGCTGGGTGAATTATAATCTGGCTTTGGCTGAGTCCTGCAATACTTATTTTGCAACCTACGGTGTGCAGGCGGGAGATAAGTATTTTCTGGAAGCAGCTAAATCTTTCGGATTTGGCCAGGAGATACCTTTTGAATTGCCGGTGAAGCGCAGTACCCTGACCAATGAAGAGGCGGTACCCAGCCGCATGGATGATAACCTGCTGGCAGCCAGTGCTTTTGGGCAGGGGGAAGTTTTGGTTTCACCTTTCCATATGGCCTTGATCACAGCAGGAATTGCCAATCAAGGTGTGATTATGAAGCCCCACATTGTGGATCAGGTGATGGATGAGAATCAGAATGTACTTTATATAAAAAAGCCTGAACCTTGGTTAACCCCTCTGTCCTCCCAGGAAGCGGAAAGGATTAAGAGCGCCATGGTCACGGCAGTTAATGAGGGGACAGCGGCTCCCGGTGGCATTGCCGGGTTCCAGGTAGCCGCCAAAACAGGTTCGGCTGAACCGGGAGGAAATGTCAGGACCCATGCTTGGTATATTGCTTTTGCTCCGGCGGATAATCCTCAAATCGCTGTAGCAGTCCTGGTCGAGAATGGGGGTACCGGGGGAGGGGCTTCGGCGCCCATTGCCCGCGCCATCATTGAGACCGCATTAAGGCAGAAAGCAGGTGATAACTCGTGAGCAAGATATTGAGTAATCGCTATGAAATAATTGAAAAGATCGGGTCCGGCGGTATGGCCATTGTCTACAAAGCCAAGGATCTTTTATTGAACCGGATCGTCGCCATTAAAATTCTCCACGAGCAGTTTACCGCAGACGAGGAATTCGTCCGCCGTTTCCGCAGGGAGGCCCAGTCGGCAGCCAGTCTCTCCCACGCCAATATCGTCTCCATCTACGATGTGGGCAAGGACGGAGAGACGGAATACATTGTCATGGAATATATTGAAGGACAGAATCTGAAGGATATCATCCGCAATTATGCCCCCTTATCCACGGAACAGACCCTGGAGCTGGGCATCCAGATTGCGGAGGCCATTCGCCATGCCCATGAGCATCATATTATTCACCGGGATATTAAACCTCATAATATTCTGGTTACCGAAGACGGGCGGATTAAGGTCACTGATTTCGGCATCGCCCGGGCTGTTTCAGCAGCCACCATGACCCATACGGGAGATATCGTGGGTTCCGTTCATTACCTTTCTCCGGAACAGGCCCGGGGAATCCAGACCAACGAACAATCCGATCTTTATTCCTTAGGGATTATTCTCTATGAACTCCTGACAGGGAAGGTGCCCTACGACGGCGAGACCCCGATCTCCATTGCTCTTAAGCATTTGCAGGAATTAGCCGTCCCTCCCAGCAAGCTGAACGCCAGGGTCAGTCCTGCTTTGGAGAATCTGGTGATGAGATCCATTGCCAAATCTCCGGATCAGCGCTATGCTACGGCCAAAGATCTCTTGCTGGATCTGCGCAAAGTTCAGGCCGGCTTGCCTGTGGACAAGACGGTGGATGAGGACCAGGACTTGGAAAGCACCCGGGTCCATAGCTCGCTAAGGGCCGGAGTGAACTCAGCTTTAGCCTCCGAGGAAAAGGAAGCAGGCCGGAAAAAGGCCAAGGTCCCACTATTTCGTAAACGCTGGCCCTGGGTGGCCTTGCTTGCCTTGGTAATCATCATAGGGGGGACCGGGATTGCTCTGTCCAAGTGGTTTAATGTGGGAACCACCACAGTTCCTCCCTTGGTGGGAAAAACAATTCAGGAAGCCGGTTATTTTGCTGAACAAAAAGGTTTATCCTTAGACCCGAAGACTCAGGAAGAATACAATAATGACATGGAGAAGGGGAAGATTACCCGAACCGACCCTGAAGAGGGTGCCGTTGTGAAAAAAGAACGGGGCATCAAGGTCTGGGTGAGCTTAGGTCCCGAACAAGCAAGAATTCCTAACCTTAAGACCGGAGATATCACTCAGGAAGCGGCCATTAATTTTTTAGAGAGCCAGGGTTTCAAAAGAGATAACATTGTTCCCCAGGAGGATCAAAACTCTTCTCTGCCCAAAGGCATTGTGGTGGAGCAGGATCCCGCCCCGGGTTCAGACTGGCCCAAAAATGGGAAGATCACCTTAACGGTCAGCGCCGGGAAAGTCGATGAACCAAAGCCCATGCCCAATGTCATTTCCAGATCACCGGCTGATGCTAAAGCAATTCTGGAGCAGCAGTATGAGTTAAAAGTGATCGTGGACAGTGAAAATTCCACCGAATACCCGCAGGATGTGGTAATGGCAACCGATCCTAAACCAGGTGATATGGTTAAAAAAGGAGATACGGTCAGAATCATCATTTCCCGGGGGCCGGGGCCTATAGCCTTTAATCCGGTCATTTTAGGCCATGTGGCCAAGCTGGATAAAATTGCTCAATGAAAGGCAGGACTCTTTGAGAAAGGGTAAAAGGAACGCATGATTTCTGGAATATTACTCAAGGGATACAGTGGATTTTATTATGTATTCGCGGAAGGCCGGGTATGGGAATGTTCCCTGCGCGGTCGCTTTCGCATTCGCAATCAGGGATTTCTGCCGGGAGACCGGGTAAAGATTTTACCGGGAACAGGGGATAAAGGGACGATTGAAGAAGTAGAGACCCGCCATAACTCCTTGGTCAGGCCGACCATAGCCAATGTGGATCAGGCCTTTCTGGTATTTGCCTGTGTATCCCCCGCACCAGATCTGAACCTGCTTGATCGGCTTATCGTTCAAGTGACAGCTGCTCAGATTAAGCCCATTCTCATTTTAAATAAAATCGACTTGGGCAGCAGGGGCGAAAGCACCGCCGAGAATACCTTTCCGGCCGATGGGCTGGATTTTTACCGGCAGCTGGGCTGCGAATTGGTTAAGGTATCGACAAAGACAGGGGAAGGGCTGGCTGAATTGCAGGAGCATATCAACGGGAAGGTCAGCGTTCTGGCCGGTCCTTCCGGTGTCGGCAAGTCCAGCCTTGTCAATGCCTTATCCCCCGGTCTGGAGTTAAAGACAGGGGATGTCAGCCGCAAGCTGAAGCGAGGCCGCCATACCACCCGCCATGTGGAGCTGATGGTTTGCGGGGAAGGGCTGTTGGCAGACACCCCAGGATTCTCCTCCCTCTATCTTCCCGCCATGAAGAGGGAAGAGCTGACGGATTATTTTTGGGAGTTTCAGGACGTAGGAGAATGCCGCTTTGCCAACTGCCAGCATCATAAAGAGCCGGATTGCGCGGTAAAAGCTGCGGTGGCATCAGGGAGAATTCAGCCATCCCGTTATGAGCACTATTGTCAGTTTTTAGAGGAAGTTATTGCAGCTGAGAGGAGATATTAGAATGATAAAAATTGCTCCCTCCATTTTATCGGCAGACTTTGCCCATTTGGGAGATCAGGTTGCCTTAGTGGAAAAAGCAGGGGCTGAAGTCTTACATATTGATGTGATGGATGGGCATTTTGTACCGAACATTACCATTGGCCCCCTGGTGGTTAAAGCGCTGCGGCCTTATTCCCAGATGCGCTTTGATGTCCATTTAATGATTGAACACCCGGAACGCTTTATTGAGGAATTCGCGAAAGCCGGGGCGGATCATATTACAGTGCATCTGGAAGCCACCCCCCATATCCATCGTGCCATCCAGCAGATTAAGGGGTTAGGTCTTACTGCCGGGGTTTCCATTAATCCGGCCACCCCTTTGGACGGAATCAAGTACATTCTCGATGAATTGGATATGGTTTTGATTATGAGTGTTAATCCGGGTTTTGGAGGGCAGAAATTTATTCCCGCGGTTCTTCCTAAGATCGAGGTTCTTCATCGGCATCTCGATCAGATGCAATCCTCCTGTGAGATTGAGGTGGACGGAGGAATCAACCTGGACACGGCTCCTGCCGTGGTCAAAGCCGGTGCCAACATCCTGGTGGCAGGGGCGGCGGTATTTGCCTGCGCTGACCCGGCCCGGGCAGTTCAAGAGCTTCGGGAAGCAGCCCAAGGCTATAAGGGTGATCCAAAGTGAGGATTGCCGTAGTGGCCAATGGTGAATGGGATCAGGAATGGGGTAAAGAGGAGCTGGCTGCTTATAACCGGCTGATCGCAGCGGACGGTGGGAGCAATCATATCGTCCGGGCGGGATTCGTTCCGGATGCTTTGCTCGGCGATCTGGACTCCGCGGAGCCTGAGACCCTGGAAGTCTGTCGCCAGAAGGGAACCGTTATCCTCAGCTATCCCGCCGAAAAGGATGAGACCGACCTGGAGCTGGCCCTGGAGTATGCTGTCAAGCTTATGGAGCAGGAAGAGCGGACGGTGAAAGCGGAGAAGGCAGGAGTCCAAGACCGGGAAAGCCAGGATGTTTTCCTATTAGGGGCAATGGGCGGGCGAATCGATCACTTATTGGGGAACCTTTTTCTTTTGCAGGGCTTCTTAAAAAGGGGAGTTCGGATTCGCATGAAAGGGCCCGGTCAGGAGCTCTGGCTCTTGGAGGGGCGGGGGAAATTAACAGGGAAAAGAGGGCAAAAACTATCGGTAATACCCATAACGGAAAAAGCTGTTGTACGCACTGAAGGCCTCTATTATCCTCTTTATCAAGAGACTTTGTATCGGGATTCTCCCCGAGGGATAAGCAATGTTTTTTTGGGGGAAGATGCAATAGTAGATGTCTCGGAAGGAACGGCCCTGATTGTGGTTTTGAGCCCTGACAATAGAAGATAATTTGTACATAACCCAATTGAATTGAATGAGGTTGAATAAGAAGATGAACAATAAATATGCTGATGAACTATGGCTGGGTACCCTGAGCAAGGGTGAGATTCGCTGGGTTGCCGTAGGAATGACCAATACCGTGGAAGAGGCGGCTAACCGCCATCACACCACACCCGTGGCCACTGCAGCCTTAGGAAGGCTTATGGGGGCATCCCTGCTTCTGGCCAGCTCTATGAAAGCGGAGGAGGCCATCACTTTACGGCTGCTTGGAGACGGTCCCTTGGGAGGAGTGGTTGCCGTAGGCAACGCTCAGGGAGAGGTGCGGGGTTATGTCCATGAGCCCCAGGTAGAGCTTCCTTTAAACCCCCAGGGAAAGCTGGATGTGTCCGGTGCCGTAGGAGCCGGGGAGTTTGTCGTAAGCCGCAGTCTGAGCAATGGCGAAAGCTATACCGGGATGGTGCCGATGGTCAGTGGGGAAATCGCCGACGATTTGGTCCATTATCTCCTGAATTCCGAACAGGTGCGCTCCGCTGCCCTGCTGGGTGTAATGGTGGGGAAGGACGCCCATGTGGCAGGAGCTGCCGGGATGCTGTTCCAATTACTGCCTGATGCCTCTGAAGAGAGTATTCAGGCACTGGAAGCCCAGTTGGCCCGGATTCAAGGCATCAGCCAAATCGCCGCGGATAGTTCCACCATGGCAGAATTAGTCGCTCAGCTTATCGGAGATCTGGATTATCGTGTACTGGAAAAAAGACCGGTACACTATCAATGCACCTGTTCCAAAGAGCGGGTCAGCGAGACCTTGATCAGTATCGGTAAAGAAGGCTTTGAAGATCTGATCAAGGATCAACAGGCGGAATTGGTGTGCCACTTCTGCAATGAGCGCTACCATTTTAACGAAGAAGAGCTGCGTGAGCTGTATGAGCAGTCGAAGTAGAGTCTAGAATCTATACAAGTGCAAGCGTCCGGGTCGTGTAGCTTCACGCCCAACGCGTACTCCATAGCTCCGGGGCTGGTTCACTCGCTTTCTTAACAGCTGCGCCAAACCTCTGGGTAATACCTGATGTGAACCGGTGGCTGCGCTAGGTTAAGAAAGCCTTGTTCACCTGACCGCCCCTCCGCTAAATCCGTCCGCTTTTGTGCGTAAAGCTACACTTATGGGTCTTTTAGCTTTTTTAGCCCTGTTTTTGGGCTTGGTATATAAGCTGTGCTTGGGGGTTCTTCGGGCTACTCTTTGGAGGCTTCCTGGATCGCTTCCTGGGAGTTCCCCAGGCGAATGGCCGACCATGCCGCTTAAGCGGCGTCGGTAAAGACGGAAAAAACGGCCCGTCATATTACTTACTCTACAAAGCCTCACATGCACGAACATACAGACCAGAAAAGCAGCCCAAGGATTTTGCTTTACGCTAGGGAGCGAATTTAAGCGAGCGGAAACAAAACTTCGCGAAAAGCCTGCAGCGGAGAAAGGTTGGAAACAGGACGTTTCCAACCGGCTATGAGGCAGGAGCCGATTTAGCCGGGCACCTTTCGGAGCGGAGGGCTTGAGCGTTAGTTTTGTCCGCGCAGCTTATGGAGCGACCGGTGTAAAGAAAAATCCTGGAGACACCACTTTCGGCTCTTGCAGGGGCAAGCCAAAGAAAAAAGCCCGGGTTTCCCCAGGCTCTAAAAAACTAAAACTGGCACCGTCATAACGATACCAGCCAAGTTACACTCTATGTGATGGAATTGAGACATTATACTGCACGTTGAACTTTACCGGAACGTAAGCATCTGGTGCAAACACTGATCCGGGTCGGAGTGCCGTTGACGATGGCGTGAACCCTTTGCAGGTTAGGTTTCCAAGTCCGCTTTGTCCGGATATGGGAGTGGCTGACCTGAATACCTGAAGCAACCCCTTTTCCGCAAATAGCACATACATTAGCCATGCTCTTACCTCCTTTACACCGGAAATGATACCTATGTATTCTATCAAATGTTTACTGGGTTGGCAAGGTTTTTCCGGGCCTTTTCCGTGAAAGATGGTTAAATCTTTTTTGCTGGCCTTATTTCCTCCAAAAAAATCCATAATTTGTACAAGTTGCATACAATAAAACCTCAGACATAAGATTAATTGTATATTAGGATAATTTTCTTTGAACATTTCATGAATACTTGGTAAAATAGTGACGATATGGACACATGCCGATAAAGGGAGGTCCTTGTATATGGGTAAAGAGATTAATAATAATTTGGGGAAAATCGACATCTCCGAAGAGGTTATTGCGACGATAGCAGGTGCTGCCGCAGTTGAATGTTATGGTCTTGTCGGGATGGCTTCCCGAAAATCCTCGGATAAGTTCTCCGAACTCTTGGGCCGCGAAAATTTAGCCCGTGGGGTTGTTGTATCCATCGATGATAATCAGGTGGTTATTGATCTGTATATTATTGTCGGTTATGGAGTTAAGATTTCTGAAGTAGCAGCCAATGTCATCGAACGGGTTCGCTATACCACTGAAAACCTAACCGGTCTCAAGGTAGCGCAGGTCAATGTCAATGTCCAGGGTGTCCGTGTCTTGGATTGAACGAAGCCAACTTTTCAGTGGGGGACCACTGAAGGTTAGTCGAGTCCATACTGGACTTAACCGCTCTTGGGCGCCCGCCGGCTATATTTAGGGCGGGCTGGTTCAGTGATAGATCGAGGTTCTGAAGAGTAGGGGGATTATTTTGAATGGAGATACAGGCAATATGATTACAGGACAACAGTGGAAACAAATGATGCGCTCCGGTGCGAGAGCCTTGGAACGCAAGAAGCATGATGTGGATGCATTGAATGTTTTCCCCGTACCTGATGGCGATACCGGAACGAATATGAATTTTACAATTCAATCGGCTGTAAGGGATGCCGATAAAACTTCGGGAGCGACCGTGGCTGAAGTCGCCGCCGCCGTCTCTATGGGTTCTCTGATGGGAGCCCGTGGGAACTCCGGGGTTATTTTATCGCAGCTTTTACGGGGGATTGCCAAGGGTCTGGAAGGGCATAAGGAAGCCGGCGGCCAGCAAATCGCCCAGGCCTTGCAGATGGGCGTGGACACTGCCTATAAAGCCGTCATGAGGCCTGTGGAGGGAACTATTCTCACGGTGGCCCGAGAAGTGGCCAAAGGGGCACAAAGCAGTGCCAAGCAGGGCTCGGATCCTGTGAAGGTTCTGAAAGATGCCTATGGACGCGGACAGCTTACCCTGGAAAAAACACCGGATATGCTTCCCACCTTGAAGCAGGCCGGGGTGGTCGACGCCGGAGGACAAGGATTCCTCATTATACTGAGCGGTTGGATTGCAGCTCTGGAAGGCCAGGAGATTGAAGAAGAAAACGTTCTCCCTGTGTCGCAAGTTGAACCGCAAACAGTGCGGGGAATTACTGCGGTGGAGGATCTGGAATTTCCTTATTGTACGGAATTCTTAGTTAAAGGCCAGAACCTTCAGGTTGAAAAAATCCGTGAAGATTTAGCGGACCGCGGAGACTCACTCTTGGTTGTGGGCACAGAAGAAGTGGTAAAAATTCATGTTCATGTGAAGAATCCGGGAAAAATTCTGGATTATGCTATCCAATGGGGAACCCTTCATGAGGTAGCGATTCATAATATGTTAGCTCAAAATGAAGCCATGGCCCATGCTCAAAAGATGGAAGACATTCCGGAGGAAAACCGGTCAAAAGCCGGTCAAGAGCAAGAACCGGGTTCGGGGGAAGAGAAAGAGCACGGTATCGTGGCTGTAGCCATGGGTGAAGGTATAGCCGAGGTCTTTAAAAGCTTAGGCGTGGATGAAGTCATTTTTGGCGGCCAGACTATGAACCCCAGCACAGAGAACTTAGTGGAAGCCGTTCGCAAGGTTGCTGCTAAAAATGTTTATATCTTGCCCAACAATGGCAATATCGTCATGGCGGCCCGCCAGGTTAAAGATATCGTGACGGATCGCAATGTATTTATTATTCCTACTAAATCTATCCCTCAGGGTATTTCTGCCCTGGTCAATTACAATCCTTATGGCGCTGCCGAGGAGAATGCCAGGACGATGGAAGAAGGGCTGTCCCTGATCAAATCGGGAGAGGTTACTTATGCCGTCCGGGATTCTCAGTTTGGTGATTTAGAGATCAAAGAAGGGGACATTCTGGGTTTAATTGAGGATGTTATCCAAGTCACAGGTAGAGAACGCCTTCAGGTTGCTCAGGAGACCTTGGGCAAAATGAATTGGAAAGAACATGACCTGCTCACCGTTTTCTACGGAGAAGATGTTTCCGAAGAACAAGCGCAAGAGCTCAGAGCGTGGATTGAAGCAGAAGCCCCCCATATCGAACTGGAGCTTTATCCCGGCAATCAACCCCTGTATTATTATATTTTCGGGGTAGAATAATAGGCAATGAACAATACCCTCCGGAGCCATCCGGAGGGGTTTTTACAATCAATAGATGAGACCATGAGTAGGAGAGAATGTTATGGGACGGAGTACCGTTTTTGATTTAATCGGTCCGGTTATGGTCGGCCCTTCCAGTTCACACACCGCAGGAGCAGTGCGGCTGGGGGCGATGGCCCGAAAGATATGCGGCGGGCAGATCGTTGAAGCTGTATTAACTCTTCATGGTTCCTTTGCCGAGACGGGCAAAGGCCACGGGACGAATCTGGCTTTAGCGGCAGGACTATTAGGAATGCATACCGATGACGAGAGGATTCCTCAAGCCCTGGCGATGGCCGAAGAGCAGGGAATCGCCATAAGCTTTAGAAGCGGAGACTTGGGAGATGTCCATCCCAACACCGTCAAGATCAAGTTGAAAGCTAAGGAAGGACAAGAGGTGGAAGTAGTAGGTTCTTCCATCGGCGGAGGCCGCATCATCATTGGCGGCATTGATCAATTTAAGGTAGAGATCATGGGGGATTACCATACTTTAGTGGTTCTGCAGAATGATCTGCCCGGTGTGGTGGCTCAGGTCAGCTCCCTGATCGCCGCCACACAAATCAATATCGCTCAGATGAGGGTTTCCAGGGAGAAAAAAGGAGCTCACGCGCTGATGATTATCGAGACGGATCAAGCCATCGATCCGGCAGCCTTAGCCCTGATCAAAAAGCTTCCGGCAGTGAATCAGGCTATGGCCATAGAACCCTTGGATTGAAGACTAATAATTACCGAAAGGTGTATAAGGAGGGAAGTTCATGCGTTCCACCATGGATTATCTGGCCCTGGCTGAAGAAAAAGGAAAAAGGCTTGGCGAAATCGTCTTGAAGGAGCAGGCTGAAGAGGCAGAGAAAAGCCAGGATGAGTTAAGAAAAAGAATGGCCGCCAATCTTCAGGTGATGAGGGAAGCTGTCCAAAGCGGACTGAGGGGAGAAAGGAAATCCTTATCAGGATTGGTGGGCGGAGAAGCCCTCAAAGTAGAAACTTTGTGCCGTTCCGGGAAGAGCTTGATCGGGGAGCGGGTCAGCGGAGCGATTGCCAGAGCTTTGGCCGTGGTAGAAGTCAACGCCAGTATGGGTAAAATCGTGGCAGCTCCCACGGCCGGGTCCTGTGGGGTCCTGCCGGCGGTATTGCTGACTGCTGAGGAGGCCCTTGGCTCTTCTGAGGAAGACATGATGACCGCCCTCTTTTGTGCTGCGGGAATCGGCATGATTATAGCCGATCGGGCCAATGTCTCGGGAGCGGAGGGAGGGTGCCAGGCTGAGATTGGTTCTGCTGCGGGAATGGCCGCGGCAGCAGCAGCGGAATTGGCAGGTGGGAGTCCCCAAGCTTGTATCCATGCTGCAGCCATAGCGATGAAATCCTTCCTGGGGTTGGCTTGTGACCCTGTAGCCGGTCTTGTGGAAGTTCCTTGCGTCAAACGCAATGCCACCGCAGCCACTGTGGCTCTTGCGGCGGCGGAGATGGCTTTATCCGGGATAGCAAGTGCGATTCCTTTAGACGAAGTCATTGATGCCATGAACGAAATCGGCAAAAGTATGCCCTGCTCCCTTCGGGAAACGGCTCAGGGAGGATTAGCCATTACCCCAACCGGGCAGAGAATTCAGGCGGAATTCTTATGATCGGCAACCAAGGAAAAATAGTATTGAATCATCTCCAACGAGCTATTGCTGCGGAAGAAAAGCAAGGCTGCTGCAACACAGGCGTCATCGGCGGGTTTCATCTCTTTTTAAAAGGGATTCTCAGCCGCCTGGAGCAATTGGAGAAGGATGAAGACTTTAAGGTACTGAAGGATATTACCGGCCATTACAAAGACTGGAGCCCTCTACAGCGCCGCCAGGCTCTGGCCCATCTCCGTCGTTTTATCGAAGAGCATCAGGAGCTGGAAGCACATCAGGAACCGGGGAGCCAGGGTCAGGCTCCTGTCCAGCCGGGAAACCGGTCCTTGCCGGAAAAGGAACCTCGGGTTCATAGCTCCTTGGAGCCTGTAATTATGGAATATAGCGGTTCGGGTAAATCTAAGCAACCGCAGCAGCCTTTGCAGCCGCAGATATCTCAGACAGCGCAGACAGCGGATAGTTCTCCTGTTTCTGACTCCGAAAAATCCGGCCCCCATAAAAAAGCAGGAGCCCTAAAGTCTTCTCCATCCCGCTCCCTGCAGTTCCTTAAAGGGGTGGGACCGGAACGGGCGAAGCTTCTGGCTCAGATCGGTTTACATACAGTCAAGGATCTCTTCTTCTATTTTCCCCGTCGTTATGAAGACAGAAGTCTGCAATCCATTGGCGAACTTAAAGATGGAGAATTAGCCTCTGTGGCCGGAAAAGTAGTGGCCGGGCAAATAGCCAGAGGGAAGCTGAAGGTGGTTAAGCTCAGCATCGAGCAGGATGGCCGCTTAGTCTACGCAGTCTGGTTTAACCAAACCTATATCCTCAAGCAATACCCTGTAGGAACCTCCGTCATTGTGACGGGAAAGGTCAGGTGGCAGCAGCGGGTGCCGGAAATCCAGGCCACCGATATTCAAAAGGCAGGAGCAGCACAGCCGGCAGCCATCCTGCCGGTCTACTCGGAAACAGCCCGCCTTTCCTCCAAAGTGATACGAACCATTGTGCAGGGAGTTTTGGGTCAGGCTCCCGAGCTGTTTCCCGAGTTTCTGCCTCCTGAGGAAGGAAAGGGATGGGTCCCCCGTGCCCAGGCTTATCAAGAGATTCATTTTCCCCGGACCTTCCACAGTTTGGGTCAAGCCCGTGAACGCTTGGTCTTTGAAGAAGTGCTCTTTCTGCAATTGTCTGTTGCCCGTTTAAGATCCGGAGTACAAAGGGAAAACAGTCCCCAGCTTAAGAGTGGGGAGAGCCTGGTTCAGCGGTTTTTAGCGAGCCTGCCTTTTGAACTGACTCAGGCCCAAAAGCGGGTGATTCAGGAAATCTTCCGGGATATGGCCAATACTCAAGGTATGGCCCGTCTGGTCCAGGGGGATGTGGGCTCAGGCAAGACCGCAGTGGCTATGGCCGCTTTGCTGATGGCTGTGGGGTCAGGCTATCAGGGGGCCATGATGGCTCCCACCGAGATCCTGGCTTTGCAGCATTACCAATCCTTGGCGGCCGCTTTTAAGCCCTTGGGGCTGCATGTCGTTTGTCTTTTGGGCAGCCAGGCCAAAAGTGAAAGGGATAAGATTCTTACCGAGATCGCTTACGGAAAAGCCCATGTCATCGTCGGAACCCATGCTTTAATCCAAGAAAGTGTGCAGTTTCACTCCCTGGGATTAGCCATCACTGATGAGCAGCATCGTTTCGGTGTCAAACAAAGAACCTCTCTCCAGACCAAAGGGGAAAACCCCCATGTCCTGGTTCTTACCGCCACTCCTATTCCCCGGACCCTGGCTCTGACTCTTTATGGCGATCTCCAGCTTTCCGCTTTGGATGAAATGCCTCAGGGCCGCAAGCCCATCATGACGCGAAAGCTGACGGAACGGGGCCGGCCCAGCCTGGAAAAATTCATGGAAGAGCAGATGGAAAAAGGCCGGCAAATCTATGTGGTCTGCCCGCTGGTGGAAGAATCGGAAAATGTGGATCTGATCTCAGCCACGGAGCGTTTTCAATCCCTGCTGGAGCGGTTTCCTAACCGTCGGGTAAGCCTTCTCCACGGCCGCATGAAAGGGGTTCAAAAAGAAGAGATCATGACCGCCTTCCAGAAAGGGGAAGTGGATATCCTGGTCTCTACCACGGTGGTGGAGGTAGGAGTCAATGTCCCCAATGCCACCGTGATGGTTATCGAGGGAGCGGAACGTTTTGGCCTGGCCCAGTTGCACCAGCTCAGGGGCAGAGTAGGCAGGGGTAGTGAGCAGTCCTATTGTTTCCTCTTGTCCGATGCCAAAAACAGCCGCCGCCTGGAAGTCCTTTGTGAGACTCAGGATGGTTTTAAGATTGCTGAGGAAGACTTAAAGATCCGAGGAGCCGGGGAATTGCTGGGGACCAGACAGCATGGGGTGATGGAATTGCGTCTGGCCGACTTATCCCGGGATGGCCGTCTCGTGGAGCAAGCCTATCAATTGGCTCAAAAAGTTCTCACCCATCCTGACCGTTATCCCGGAGTATGGCAAGAATGTGATCAGTTTTTTTCTTTAGAAAACATTGGCCTTCATTAAATTCCAACTTCACCAGCTATTGTCGGGAATGTTTATGACCGTCTTAGACGATAATAAAAGTGAAGTGGAGTAAAAGAATGAAAGGCAGCGATGCAGGTCTGCCGTAAAAAATTAGGGAAAGAAAGAGGAGGGCTTACGCATGGCAGATACCAAACAAACGAACCAACCTGTACTCAGTGCTGCTTTAGAGCAATTCAAGTATGAAGTGGCTCAGGAAATCGGCATCGCAAATCGTAAGCACAAGAAGTTCCCGAATACCTAATCTGTGGATTCAGCCAAAAGAGAGCGAGGTCATCGCTCTCTTCTTGTTATTGCATATACATCTGATACTCTTCCACACTGATCCCGGGATGGAGACTCATGCCCAGGGCTCCGGCGATAATGCGGGCGGTGGTCTCAATCAGGGAATCGATTTCTTTAGGTGTGACCATGAGATTGTTGTGATAAGGATACAAAGCCTTGTTAAGAATCTGCTCAAAGACTTTGGGACTGAATTCCTTGTATAGGCGGTAAAGAGATGGACTGCTCTTTAATTCATCCAGGAGGGATTCCAGGCAATTATTGGCGATAATGGCGGCATTCATGACCGTAGGAAGACCGATGGCAATGACCCGGCAGCCTAAAGTCTCTTCGTTGATTCCCGTGCGGTGGTTTCCTACACCGGCTCCCGGTGAAATTCCTGTATCGGAGATTTGAATGCTGGTCCCGATCCGTTCCAGGGAACCGGCTGCTAAAGCGTCGATGGCGATTACCAGATCGGGCTTGACATGTTCCACGATGCCGCGAATGATTTCCGCCGTTTCGATGCCGGTGATGCCGAGAACTCCGGGAGCTATCGCGCTGACTTTGCGCAGTTTGCCTTGGAGCTCCGCGGGTGTATAATTAAATAAGTGACGCGTGACAAGGCTTTTGTCAATGACCTGAGGCCCCAAAGCATCGGGGGTGGCATTCCAATTGCCTAACCCAACCAAGAGGATGCTGGCGTCTTCAGGCAGGTTCATCAGCTCGGAAAGCTTGTCAGATAGAGTTTTGGTAATCTCCTGGTGGATTAAGTAATTGTTATCATGAACTTCCGGCACATCGATGGTGATATAAGTACCTTGGGGCCGTCCCATTTCCTGAACCCCTTGTTCATTCAAAATTTTAATCGTGGTTACTGTGGCATGTTCAAAGTCTTCTTCTTCCATGCTGACGCCAGGGACCTCGGTGTCTGCATCTCCCCTCAATAATTCATGGGCTTCAACGGCCAGATCGATAGTTACATTAAAATTGCGGAATAGATCTGCTTTTTTCAAAATATAACCCTCCTTATGCTATCTGCCAAAAAAATCTTCTCCATTTTGATAGTGAAAAAAAATCACTGGCCCTCGCGACCAGTGACCAGAGAGGAGAAAACGAAAGGAAGAACTGGATGGGGGAAGGTCTCGGAGATTGAAAATCTCGACGACCAGTTTTAGTATTTACAGCAAAAATGCTTTTATTCAATATTTTTTAGGGAAGAATTTAGAAGATTGTGTTATACTTATGCTGAAATTAATTATATAAAGTGATATTTTCTGGATAACCCCACTCGAAGGTCGTGAAATGATATGCGAATTATTGCCGGAGATTACCGTGGGCAGCGCCTGAAAGCTGTTCCCGGGATGAACACCCGGCCCACAGCGGACAAGATTAAAGGTGCCATTTTCAATGTGTTGCAGGGAAAAACCCCAGGTGCCCGGGTTTTGGATTTGTTTGCAGGTACGGGAAATTTAGCTCTGGAAGCTTTGTCACGGGGGGCAAAAGAAGCGGTACTTATTGAAAAAAGCCGGACGGCGCAACAAATTATTCGTGAGAATATTGACCATATGGGAATAGAACAGGCCCGACTCATAGCGATGGATGCCTTTGCTTATCTTGAACAGCATGGAGAAGAGCGCTTTGATTTGATTTTTATTGACCCGCCCTACCATCAGGGTTTGGTGGAGAAATCCTTGAAGCTGCTGGCGGATCCTTGCCGGCTTACTGACTCAGGCGTGATTATCGCCGAAACAGCCAAGGATGAAAACCTGGAGAGTTACGATCCCTTTGAAATTAAAAAAACTGGGGAATATGGAGATACAAAGATCTGGTATTTGCAAAGAATGGAATGAACAGATTGGAGAGGATAGTCTTGGAAAATGATGTTATGGCTTTGCTTGATGAATTAGAAGAAATCGTGGATCGGGGAACCAAGATTCCGATGACTGGAAAAGTATTAGTGGATGATAATGTGGTTTTTGATTTGCTTGATCGGATAAGAGCAGCTCTCCCTGAGGAACTTCAGAATGCTAAATGGGTCTTGTCGGAAAGGCAAAAGATTATGGACGAGGCTCATACGGAAGCGGAACGGTTGCTGGAGCGTGGAAAAACTTATATCGAGAAAATGGCCGAAGAGAGCGAGGTTGTCAAACAAGCTCAAGGCTATGCAGAGGATATTGCCCGTCAGGCCCAGACTTATGCTAAAGAGGTTAAACTGGGTGCCATTCAGTATACCGATGAAATGCTCCTCCAAGTAGAGCAAAATGTGGCCGAGACCTTGCAGGCTGTCCGTCGCAATCGGGAAGAACTGCGGAGTCTGGCTAAACGGGATCAGAGGGAAAAGCCCGGCGATAAAGGAAACCCGGCACAGGGGGAGCCTTGATTCCCGCTGGTTCCGGTGGAGCTATCTCACTTGTTTCTGAAGCCTGATTAACTTATTCTTCATCTTAACTGCTTAGACCCGAAAGATGGCCCCAGGTTTTGCTTCAGGAGTGAATGCCCAAAGCAAAATCATGGAGAGCCTTTCGGGCCTTTTTCAGAATAGAGTATGTGCATTTTGTTACAAGTGTGGTATGATGGAAATATGAAGCTATTTCGATGAATAAAAGACCCGGACTCCCAGACTGAGCAGCAGGAAACACAGCATTATCCCGCAGAAGATCCAGGAGCTCATCTGCCAGGTCTCCATGAACCCAAAGGGACCGGGAGCGAGGTGCAGGTCAAAGACAGGAATCTTAATCAGGGTTAAGAAGAGCTGGCTTAAAAGGAAAGCAAAGATGGAGTGCAGGATCCTGCCGATGACAAAGGGCAGGAAGCGTAAATTCGCAGAGCCGGTAAAACTGGCGACCTGAGCAAAGGCGGATAGCCCTCCCCATCCCAAAACCCCGGCAAGCAGCCCAATCGTAAGATTAAGGCTGGAAAAAGAGTCGATGATCGAACGGCAGCCTAAGGTTGCTTCCAAGGTGCCGTTCACCAACGCGGAGACTTCCTGGCCGCTGACCAAGCCGCCGGACAGCCCGTGAATCAGACTGCCGATGCCACCGGTGATGTGATAGGTTTCCAGCATATTCACCAGCACGGAGAAGAAGACAATAAAGCCTCCCACCACCAGGATGGTGTTAACGCTTTGCCGTACAGCATCCCCGAACATTTGGCCAAAAGGCCGCGAGTCCTGACTTTGAGCTTTTCTCAGCGCTTGAAAAGCCCGGCCGAGAGAGGTGGGAGCAGGGGAGGAGGATGTACCCCGACCCCCATAAAAGCGAAAAAGTATCCCCACTAAAATGTTGCCTAAGTAAACGGAACCCACCAGGACGATTCCTAATTCCGGCTTGAGGAGCATGCTGGAGGCCACGGCTCCAAACATGAAGCCTGGGCTGGGATTGCAGGTAAAGGTCAGGAGCCGCTCCCCTTCCGTTTGGGTGAGAGCATTTTCCTGGCAAAGTCGTGTGGTAAGGATCGCTCCGATGGGAATCCCTGAGGTGAGGCTCATGGCTACCACAAAGGAAGCCTGACCGGGTAAGCGGAATACCGGACGCATTAAAGGCTCCATCAGTACACCTATGAAATGAACAAAGCCGGAGGCAAGAAGGAGCTCAGAAAGAATAAAAAACGGCAGCAGGGCAGGAACCACGTAATTCCACCACAAAGACAGACCGTCGGCTGCCGAACGTACCACCTCCTGGGGGTAATAGAACATCCCTATGGCTAAAAGAAAAAAGGGGATAACACGAAGAATAGAAGCCATATCTCACCCGCCCTTCCACATAAATATATATGGAGAAAGGGGGCTCCTTAGAAGGATTTTTGATCACAGGGGGTTGTGATGATGGAGAGAGGCTTGGTTTTGGGAGCAGGGGGAGCACGGGGGCTGGCCCACCTGGGTTTCTTACAGGTGTTGGAAGAGGAATCCATCAAGGTGGATTGTATCGTGGGGTGCAGCATTGGTGCCGTATTTGGTGCCCTTTGGGCAGCGGGGATGGATCTCTACCGCTTGGAGCGGCTTATTACCTATCAGGGATTCAGTAAGAGGCTTTGGGATCTTGCCGTGTCCCGGGATGGCTTGGTCAAAGGGGAAAAAGTTCTTGAGGCCATGCGCCTTTTGACGAGGGATCTGACCTTCGCCGAGTTGAAGATTCCCTTAGCCGTTGTCGCCACCGATCTGGAAACCGGGGAAAGGGTAGTATTGCGCGAAGGCAGTGTGGCTCATGCCGTGCGGGCCAGCATCTCCATTCCCGGCATCTTCAAACCTTATCGCTATCAAGGACGGCTTTTTGTAGATGGGGCTGTCAAAAACCGCCTGCCCATCCAAGTGGCTAAGGATATGGGAGCAGAGAAAATATTGGCAGTGGATGTGAAAAAGGGGCTTTCCACGAAGCTCAATACGGCTATGGATGTCATGCTGCAGGCTCTGGAGATCTTAGAAGAAGAGGTTTTTTGCACACAGAAAGAAAAGGCTGATGTACTGATACAGCCTGAAGTGGGCCATATAGGAGTCCTGCAATTTGATTTGGCGGAGGAGGCCATCGCCTTAGGAAGAACTGCAGCAAAGTCACAACTTTCTGAAATTGTTCGTAATTTCTATTGACTCTTGAAATGCAAACGAATTATGTTAAACTAATTAAGGTGTTTTATCGTGTGAGACAGAAAAAGAGATTCACACGAAATTTTGGGTTATTTTTTAAAAGTATTAAAGAAAAAGTCGCTTTTGGGGCAAAATGAAGCAGAAGAACCTTTGCTTAAAAGAGACAAAAGACAGAAAGAAAATGGGTGGAAAAGAAAAATAGGGGGTAATCAATAGTGAAGATTCTTGTGATTAACTGTGGAAGTTCCTCGCTGAAATATCAATTATTGGATATGGACACACAAACACCGATAGCCAAAGGTTTAGTGGAGCGGATCGGACTTCCGGGCGCCGTGCTGACACACCGCCCGGCTGATGGTGAAAAAGAAATTATTACGGCGGAAATTCCTAATCATACCATAGCTATCCAATTGGTTCTGGATGCCTTAGTGAATCCTGAATATGGCGTATTGAAAAGCCTTGAGGAAATCGGTTCGGTGGGTCACCGTGTGGTTCATGGCGGCGAGAAATTTGCCAGTTCCGTATTGATCACGGATGAAGTCATGCAAGCCATCGAAGAGTGTATCGAATTAGCGCCTCTTCACAACCCCCCCAATATTGCCGGAATTGAGGCTTGTCAAAAATTAATGCCGGGAGTGGCTCAAGTAGCTGTTTTCGATACTGCCTTTCACCAGACCATGCCGCCCCATGCCTACCTTTATGGATTGCCCTATGAATTTTATGAGAAATACAAAATCCGTAAATATGGTTTTCATGGGACTTCGCATAAATATGTGAGTCAACGGGCCGCTAAGATGCTCAATCGTCCTGCAGAAGGATTGAAGCTGATCAGTTGTCATTTAGGCAATGGCTCCTCGATTACGGCGATTAAAGATGGTAAATCCATTGAAACCTCCATGGGCTTTACCCCTTTGGAAGGTTTAATGATGGGAACCCGCTCCGGGGATTTGGATCCGGCCATTGTCTCCTTCATTCAACAAAAAGAAAACCTGTCTTCCGATGAAGTCAATGATTTTCTCAATAAAAAATGCGGAGTGCTGGGGCTTTCCGGAGTGAGCAGTGACTTTAGAGATATCGAACAAGCCCGTGATCAAGGAAACTATCGCGCCGCTTTGGCTCTCGATGTGTTTGCTCATGATGTGAAAAAATATATCGGCTCCTATGCAGCCGTTTTAAACGGTGCCGATGCCATTATCTTTACAGCCGGTTTAGGGGAAAACTCTGCGGAGATGCGGGAAGCGGTTGTCGATGGCCTGCAATACCTCGGTGCCAAACTGGATCTGGAAAAGAATAAGGTCCGCGGTAAGGAAGCCGATATTTCAGCGCCTGAGGCAACCTGCCGGGTCCTCGTCATTCCTACCAATGAAGAGTTGATGATTGCCCTGGATACTTTGGATATTATTCAGAAGGGTTAAGGAGTTTTCCTTGACAAAGAAAATCCAGCAAACTATAATAATGGTTGTGTATTGGAGTGGTCATTGTGCATATTAATGTCGCTCAAATTCGCCGTGATGAAAATGGAACTGCTCATTTTGATTTAAAGGAAGATTTTTCGGCCTTTGAGTCTGAACTTGAGGGGGTAGATTTTGTCGCTCCTGTACACGTTCAACTTCAGGTGAACAACACGGAGAAATCCTTGATTGTTAATGGGTCGATTGAGACTGAGCTTAAAGCTCAGTGCGGTCTCTGTCTCGAACCTTTTCACTATCAGATCCATCAGGATTATGAGGATGAATGGGTCTTTGCTGCTCAAGCTACAGAAGAGCAATTGGAGACGGCGCTGGTGTTCCATAAGGATGAGATCGATCTCACCGAGCGTATTCTTGAGCAAATCGTGTTGGCTTTGCCAATGAGGTTTATCTGTTCTTCTGAGTGCAAAGGGTTGTGTCCTGTTTGCGGTGTGAATCTTAATGAAAAATCTTGTGAGTGTAGCCAAGACAAGATTGATCCACGTTTTGCAGCCTTGGCCAACTGGCCTCGTGAAGATTGATTATTCGAAAGTTTAAAGGGGGTGTAATCAATGGGTGTTGCTCAACATCGCCAATCCAAATCCAGAGTACGTAAACGCCGGGCTATGTGGAAGTTAACTGCACCAAACCACATCGAATGCCCCCAATGCCATAAACCAAAACTGTCTCATCATGTTTGCCCAAGCTGCGGTTATTATAAAGCCAAAGAAGTTATTTCCATGGGTGAATAAGGTCAAGAGAAAGAAGCCGGAAGGGCTTCTTTTTTTATTCAAAGTACCCCTAAATTAGCCCTTTTATCCCCAATGCTGAAATCATAAAATTCTTGCAATTACTGCATTTCACTGGTAAACTTGATCTTAGCAAGCATGGATAGCTCCCCAAAAATCATTATCTTAACGGACGTGTCGGATCGACTCCGACCACTCGCACCAATACAATTATAGCAACGGTTTGAACGGTTTATTCTTCGTTTGAGCCGTTTTTTATTGAGATGTGATGATTCTTTTGACGACGAGCCCCATGGAAGAGATTTCCGATTTATTGGAGTATCGGGAGGTTAGGCGGCTTAATGAAAATTATAAGTGACAAAATTCGAACAAGGCGGGATTTTGCTTTTTATGTTTTTAAGAAAGCATCTTTTCAATCACTTTTGCGTTTTGCAGATATAATTTTAGAAATAGTTGGTTTTATAATGCTAATAATAGGACTGCCAGTAGCTATTATCAGCACGCAGCTCGTTTGTAGTGTTTTAGGTGCGGTAATCTTTTTTATTGGTCTAATATTGAACATAATTAAATATGGAAAATATTCTAAATATGAACTCAAAAGAACGAATGCATTTGATATAACAAAAATCATACAGTGTGAATCTGAATTTTCATCTGATAAAGGAACTGTGGAATTTACTCGAGAAGAATTAATCCTTAGCGAAAATAGCGAAGGCAAGAAAGATATAGATTGGATATTTATGTCACATGAATTAAATAAATATCTTTGCGATACGTCTTATACATTGAAATTAGAAGATCAAAAAGATGATTCTGTAAAAAAAGAGCAAATCACTAGGCTCATTAAAGGACATTGGGATACTCTGTCTCGTTATCTTATACATAAGGCGACAGAAGCATTTAAAAATGGTAAAGCTTTTTATAATGAAGATAAATTATGTATGGCTGATGGCTTCAGCCTGAATAGCGATGCTCACGTACTGAAGATAAATTGTTCAAAAGGAGGCTACTACGATTCCTATCTAACAAACAATATATATGAGCACCGTTTACGTGATAAGAATGGTGATAAGAAAAGTATAGCATATGCATCAGAAGCGTTCAGCCAAATGCGACCTTATTCAAAAAAAGGTGATAAATATAATAAGGCGGACATTAGTGAAAGTGATACTTTGAGAGCTTATAGAAACACTCTGTTAAATAATGAGTTTGGCGTATCAACAATTGCTATTACGAGAGATAATTATATTTTTCAATTAATCCAATCTGACAGAGCTCAGTCAAGTGGGCAGCTTATCGTCCCTTCTGGAAGTGGCTCGTGCGATTATGATGATATTTGTGGAGATGACTTTAGAAAGACCATAACCTATGCAATGCAGCGAGAATTGTGGGAAGAAACCGGCTTCAAATGTCCAAGAAAACAGAAGCGCCAAAGAATTGAGAAATTCGGCGAAACACATGTCATTGGCTTCTTCAGATGGCTCAAAAGAAATGGGAAGCCGGAGATGCTGGGCATTTCTTACATAGATGTCAATTACAACGATATAAAACCCAATGCGGCTGAGGTAAAAAAAGAAGCGGTTTTGGTAGACAGAATTCGTACTATTGACGATTTAAAGGAGTATCTGAAAAGAATAAAAGCCCAAACACATCCAATCGGATATAATGATTATGATGGCGTATCTGTGCCACTTTTGGCCTTGGTTATAGCGCTTGAAGAATTATTAAAGGATACTGAGATGGCATTGAAAGTTGCAAATGTTCTACGTTTGCAAGTATGATATCTTAACTATCAGTAAGAGAGATTGAGCGGGGGCAGAACGTATAATCCATCATTGGTTTCTGTCTAAGATTGTATGCTCCCTTAGAAAAGAGGTGCAGGCACAGAGGGTGATGTTCTCCAAATTGGATTTTAAGGCATAGTCGTTTGACTGTGCTTTTTTGCATTTTCTGTCGTTTTCTCCTAAATTTTAAAGGATCCTGATTCACAGAGGGCTTACTGCTTGTCATCAGAATCATCCTGATCTATAATATTAGTACCAGGTCGTAAAATAAGCAAAGTTGGTGGTATTATGACAAGACATCATAAACATGAACGCCATCAAGCGTTACGAGACGAAATTGACAAGAATCCATTTTCTACAGATGAAGAGCTGGCCAGGCATTTTGGGGTAAGCGTCTCCACCATTCGCTTGGATCGGACGGAGCTCAGTATTCCTGAGCTGCGGGAACGGACCAAGGCTGTGGCTCATGAAGCTTATGACACCTTGAAGTCGTTAGGTGAAGCTGAGCTGGTTGGGGAGCTCCGGGGCCTCCATATTGGGGAATCAGGCTCCACCCTGCTCAAGATCGAAGAATCCATGGTTTTAAGCAAAGCACGGGTCACCCGGGGACATCATCTGTTCGCTCAGGCCAATTCTCTGGCCATTGCCCTGGTGGATGCGGAGATCGTGCTCACAGGGAGCGTGGATATGAAGTTCCTGCGTCCGGTCCGTTATGGAGAAACAGTCTTGGCTGAAGGAAAAGTCCTGCGCCGCAAAGGGAATAAATACTGGGTGGAGATTACAGCCCATGTCAACCAGGATCTTGTTTTGACCGGGACCTGGGTAGTGTTTGCCGTGGAAAAGCCCTTGGAAGTGTAAGAAGGGGGAGTTAATGTGATGAGAATCGCTGTAGACGCCATGGGAGGGGATCATGCCCCGGCCGAGATCGTCAAAGGAGCATTGCGCAGTATTGAACAGTTTGATATAGAGGTCATTTTGGTCGGGCAGCCGGAACGTATCAAAGAATTTCTGCCTCAGGGTGAATTGCCGGCCAGGGTGCGCATCAAAGAAGCCGCTGAGGTGGTGGAGATGGATGAGCATCCGGCTCAAGCCGTGCGCAGGAAAAAGGATTCCTCCATCGTGGTGGCCACCCGTTTGGTGAAAGAAGGAGAAGCAGATGCCCTGGTCAGCGCGGGAAGCACAGGAGCCCAAATGGCTGCCTCCTTGCTTGGTTTAGGCCGGATCAAGGGGATTGACCGCCCGGCCATCGTGACCGTGCTGCCCACTTTAGAAGGAGGAAAGCTCCTCCTTGATGTGGGGGCCAATCCTGATGCCAAACCGGAGCACCTTGTCCAGTATGCTATGATGGGAAGCATTTATGCGGAGAGCATTCTGGGCATCCAAAACCCCAAAATAGGGCTTTTAAATATCGGTACAGAAGAAAGCAAAGGCAATGAGCTGACCCAAGCCACCTATCCCCTTCTCCAGAAGGCTCCCTTAAACTTTATCGGCAATGTGGAAGGCCGGGCCATACCTTATGGTCAGGCGGCGGATGTGGTGGTCTGTGAAGGGTTTGTAGGCAATGTGGTGCTCAAGACCACCGAAGGGCTGGCAGGAGCGTTATTTCAACTGATTAAAGAGAAGATAACCGCCACACCCCTGCGCAAACTGGGGGCTTTGGCCATTAAACCCGGCTTGAAAGAAATCGCTAAAATGATGGATTATGCAGAATATGGGGGAGCGCCTCTGCTGGGTGTGAATGGCATCAGCATCATTTCCCATGGCAGTTCCAACGAGAAAGCCATATTTAATGCCATCCGCGTCGCTAAAGAATGTGTGGAGAGCGGCTTTATTGAGGAGATTAAAAAAGAGCTGCCGCGATTTACCGCTGCACAGGAGTAGACTGTGATCGATTACTGTACTTAAGAAAGAAGGAAGCAGCATGGTTAGTGTTGGAATCGTGGGCACAGGTTCCTATGTACCCGATAAGGTTTTGACGAATTTTGATCTGGAGCAGATGGTGGACACCAATGATCAATGGATAGTGAGCAGGACGGGGATTAAGGAACGGCACATTGCCGAGCCTGAGACTCCGGTATCCGAGCTTTGCTACCAGGCGGCGGTGCGGGCCTTAGAGGATGCCAAACTCGCTCCGGAAGAGCTGGATTTAGTGATCGTCGCTACTATAACCCCTGATTTTGTCTTCCCAGCCACAGCTTGCCTGGTGGCGGAACGCCTGGGAGCCAAAAAGGCGGCCGGTTTTGACCTGCAGGCCGCCTGCACGGGATTTTTGTACGGAGTAGCCACTGCCGCTCAATTCATCGCTACCGGTATCTATAAAAATGCCCTGGTGATTGGCGGGGAAACCTTAAGCAAGATCTTAAACTGGGAAGACCGGGGGACCTGCATCCTGTTTGGGGATGGGGCCGGTGCGGCAGTGCTGCAGCCGGTGGAAGAGGGCTATGGCTTCCTGGGTTATGACCTGGGTATGGATGGTGCGGGGGGCAATCTTTTGACCATGCCGGGAGGGGGCTCCATGCACCCTGCTTCCGCAGAAACCGTGGCCAAGAAAATGCACACCATCCAGATGGCCGGCAGTGAAGTATTCAAATTTGCCGTCCGCATCATGGGTGAAACTGCCTTAAAAGCTCTGGACAAGGCAGGTTTAGGGATCGGAGATGTGGATTGCCTGATTCCCCATCAGGCCAACACCCGCATTGTGGATGCGGCAGTCAAACGGCTGGGGATTGATGCCGGGAAAGTGGTGGTCAACCTGGACCGCTATGGGAATATGTCGGCGGCTTCCATCCCGGTGGCCTTGGATGAGGCAGCACGGAGCGGACGTTTAAACTATGGAGATATTATGGTCATGGTGGGCTTCGGCGGAGGATTAACCTGGGGAGCCGCTGTTGTGAAGTGGTCCAAGAGAGGGGTTTAGTGAATGATTAAAACGAAACTTTGTGATCTCATCGGCATTGAGTATCCTATTTTTCAAGGAGGTATGGCTTGGACTGCTACCGGTGAACTGGCGGCGGCGGTGTCGGAAGCAGGAGGCTTAGGTATTATCGGCGCCGGGCAGGCTCCGGCGGATTGGCTGCGCCAGGAAATTCATAAGATTAAAAAGGTAACCGACAAACCTTATGGTGTCAATGTCATGCTCATGTCTCCTTTTGTCGAGGATGTCATGCAAGTGATTGTGGAGGAAAGGGTTCCCGTCATTACTACGGGAGCGGGCAATCCGGGAAAATACGTCCCCATGCTCAAAGAGGTGGGGACGAAGATCATTCCGGTAGTGGCTTCGGTGGCTTTGGCCAGACGTTTGGAAAAAGCCGGAGTGGACGCTCTGATCGCTGAAGGGATGGAATCCGGCGGCCATATCGGCGAAATCAGCACCTTGCCTTTGGTGCCTCAGGTGGTGGATGCGGTAAGCATTCCTGTGATTGCCGCCGGGGGGATTTATGATGGACGGGGAATGGTGGCAGCCCTGGCTTTAGGGGCCGAGGGCGTGCAAATGGGAACCCGCTTCATGTGTGCTGAAGAATGCACCATTTCCTCTAAGGTTAAAGAAATGATCCTTAAGGCCAAGGATCGGGACACCGTGGTGACGGGACGCTCCACAGGCCATCCTGTCCGCTGCCTGGGCAATAAACTGACCAGGGAGTTCGAGCAGCTGGAGAAAGAGGGAACCGATCCGGAAGTCCTGGAAAAAATGGGCGCAGGCAAGCTGCGTCTGGCCATGGTGGAGGGGGATACTCAGAATGGCTCCGTGATGTCCGGGCAAATCGCCGGAGCGGTCCAGAAGATCGAACCGGCGGCAAGCATCATTCAGGATGTAATGCTGGGAGCTGAGCAGGAGCTGGCACGGCTCAGCCAGCGCTTTGGCAGATAGGGGAAAGGAGCAGCGGATTTGGCCAAAATAGCATGCATTTTCCCCGGTCAGGGCTCCCAATACGTAGGCATGGGCAAAGAACTTTTTGCCACCCCTGGGGGCCAGGAAGTGCTGGCGACTGGACAGCGTGTTCTTGGGGAAGAATTTATAAGGATCCTCCTGGAAGGACCGGAGGAGGAATTGAAAAAAACCGCCCATACTCAGCCTGCCATCCTGCTGGCCAGTATGGCGGCCTGGCAGGGGCTGCAGGAGGCCGGGATTCGCCCTGACTACTTGGCCGGCCATAGTCTGGGTGAGTATTCAGCCTATACAGCGGCAGGGAGTCTTTCCCTTGAAGAGGCCTTAAGGGTCGTGCGCCGCCGGGGAGAGCTGATGCAGGCAGCCGTTCCCGAGGGCCGGGGTGCCATGGCCGCCATTCTCGGCTTAGAGAATGGCAAGGTGGAGGAAGCCTGCCGCAAAGCACGGGAAGAAGGCGGTTGGGTTGTTGGCACGGCCAATTATAATTCTCCGGGGCAGGTCGTGATCTCCGGCGAGACCGAGGGAGTGCAGATGGCTTGTCAGTATGCTAAAGACCTGGGGGCCAAACGAGCCCTGCCCTTGGCGGTCAGCGGTCCCTTTCACTCTCCCTTGATGGCGGAAGCCGGCAAGGAGCTGCGTCAGGTGCTGGAAGGGGTAGATTGGCAAGACCCCTGTGTTCCTGTGATTGCCAACATTGATGGGGAAGAAGTCAGGGAGCGCGGCATGATTGTGGAGAGTCTGGTGCGGCAAGTCAGCGGGGCCGTGCTTTGGGAGCAATCCATCCGCTATCTGGGCGAGCAAGGGGTTGACACCTTTATCGAGCTGGGTCCGGGGAAGGTTTTAACGGGATTGATTAAGAAAATTCTCCCCGGTGTGACCCTGATTAATGTAGAAGATTCTTCTTCTTTAGGAAAAGCTACTTGCATATTTAAAGGAGAGTAGATAAAATGTTGCTGAATAATAGCGTAGCCATTGTCACCGGAGGAAGTCGTGGCATTGGACGTGCCATCGCCTTGGAACTGGCTCGTGCCGGGGCTAAAGTGGTGGTGAACTATGCCGGACATGGGGAAAAGGCGGAAGAGACTCTGAGCCTGATTCAGGAAGCGGGCGGAGAGGCTTTGGCAGTTCAGGCTGATGTCAGCCAGGTTGAAGATGTGGAACGGCTGATTCAGACCACCCTTAAAACCTATGGCAAGATCGATATTCTGGTCAATAATGCCGGAATTACCCGTGACACCCTGCTGCTGCGGATGAAGGAAACGGATTGGGATACGGTACTGGATACCAATCTCAAAGGGGTTTTCTTATGCACGAAGGCGGTCAGCAAGTCCATGATGAAGCAACGCTCCGGAGTGATTATCAATATCTCCTCCGTCGTCGGTATTACCGGCAATGCAGGACAAGCGAATTACTCAGCGGCCAAAGCGGGAATCATTGGCTTTACCAAATCCATTGCCAAGGAGCTGGGCTCCCGTGGCATCCGGGTCAATGCGGTGGCTCCGGGGTATATTTCTACAGATATGACGGAATCCTTAGGAGAAGAGGTCCGGGAGCAGGTCATGACCCAGATTCCTCTGGGCAGAATGGGTCAGCCTGAGGATATAGCCAGGACGGTAGTCTTTTTGGCTTCACCGGCCGCTTCCTATATCACTGGGCAAACCTTGGCCGTAGACGGCGGCATGGCTATGTAATAGTTTCAGCGAACCTTGAGAGGAGGTGAACAGGCAGCATGAGCGTTTTTGACAAAGTGAAATCAATCGTAGTGGATCAACTTGGGGTAGAAGAAGATGAAATTACATTAGAAACCACCTTCGCAGATCTTAATGCGGATTCCCTGGATATCGTTGAACTTATTATGGCTCTTGAAGAAGAATTTGATCTCGATATTCCGGATGAGGATGCAGAGAAAATTCGTAATGTCGGTGATGCAGTAAATTACATCAAGGAAAACCAATAAGACTCAAGGTCCCCTAAGTACATAGAGAGTCCCGTAGAATACTGCGGGACTTTCTTTAAAGCTCTCTTCCTGCCAATTCCCAAGGGTGAGTCAGAAGCTGATTTTAGTATCAGGTCCTAATTTTCTGTCCCGGCGACAGCCTTGCCCCTGGCATTGAGAAGGTTAATATATAAGAATGAAATGAAGCATCACTATGGAAAATATCGGTATCATAATGCTTTGGATTTGAATGGAGGAACTTAAGTGAAAATTCCAGAACTCCGCATCGCCCATCATATAGCTAAGATGCCTGTAATTCAAGGAGGAATGGCGGTTAGAATATCCATGGCTCCTTTAGCAGCGGCTGTTGCTGAGGAAGGTGGAATCGGCTTGATTGCCGGAAGTGGTTTGAGCGTTGAAGAATTAAAGCAGGAAATCAGAGAAGCCAGGAAGCGCACCAAGGGGATTATTGGGGTTAACATCATGTTTGCGGTGCGTGAGTTCGCTCAGCTTGTCAAAGCGGCCTTTGATGAAAAAATTGACCTGCTGGTTTCCGGGGCAGGTTTTTCCAGAGATATGTTCACCTGGGGCCAGGAAGCGGGAATTCCTGTGGTGCCTATCGTGTCTTCCGCAAAGCTGGCCCGCTTATCCGAAAAGCTCGGTGCAGCGGCGGTGATTGTGGAAGGGCATGAAGCAGGGGGACATCTAGGTACCGAGCGCCCGATGCGGGAGATTCTGCCTGAGGTTAAGGAAGCTGTGAAGATCCCCGTCATTGGCGCGGGGGGAGTTATGGATGGCCAAGATGTGGCGGAGGTTCTGCGCTTAGGGGCTGACGGAGTACAAATGGGCACCCGTTTTGCCCTCAGTACCGAGAGCAGCGCCGCTCCGGAATGGAAGCAGCATCTTCTTAACGCCCAGGCAGAGGATATGGTCATTGTCCATAGCCCCGTGGGCCTGCCGGGGCGGGGCATCCGCAATCCCTTTACCGAGGCCCTGGCGGCAGGGAAGAATGTCCGTCGGATCGGCTGCGACCAATGCCTCAAGCATTGTGAGCGGAATTTTTGCATCATGGAGCGCCTGATCAAGGCTCAGCAAGGGGATATGAAAGAAGGCCTTGTCTTCTCAGGAGCTCATTATTCCCGCATCAAAAAGGTTTTATCGGTCCATGAGATCTTTGAAGATATTCGTGAACAAATACTCCGGGCCTAGACAAGGATAGATCTACTCTTACTGACAGTGGGATTAAAGGAGGATAAAGATGGAAAAGCAACGAGCGGTTATTACAGGAATGGGTGTGGTATCCCCGGTTGGGAGTAACTTGGAAACATTCTGGAACAGCTTAATTACCGGACAATCAGGGATAGATTTTGTCACTCGTTTTGATGTGGGGGATATGCCCACAAAAGTAGCGGGGGAGATTAAGGATTTTGAGCCTACGGATTGGCTGGATCGTAAAGAAAGCCGCCATATGGATCGCTTTACCCAATTGGCTATGGCTGCGGCTAAAATGGCCGTCCAGGATTCCGGGTTAAATCTCGACCAGGTCAATAAGGAAAGGGCCAGCTGTATTGTGGGAACCGGAGTGGGCGGGGTCACCACCCTGGAACAGCAGAAAGAAGTCCTCATGAATAAAGGGCCGGGAAGAATCAGCCCCTTCTTTATTCCTATGCTGATCTCCAATATGGCTGCCGGTCATATTTCTCTTGAATTCGGACTTCAGGGCTCCAGCTTAAGTGTGGCCACCGCCTGCGCCTCGGCTACTAATGCCATCGGGGAGGCCATGCGTCTTATTGAGCATGGCTATGCTGATGTAGTGCTTTGCGGCGGCACGGAAGCACCCATTGTACCTTTGGCCTTTGCGGGCTTTTGTGCCATGAAAGCCATGTCCACGGAGAAGGAAAATCCCCGGGAAGCCTGCCGTCCTTTCGACGCCAGAAGGTCTGGGTTTGTCATGGGTGAAGGAGCGGGGATCCTCGTTCTGGAATCCCTGGAGCATGCCCAAAAGCGGCAGGCCAGGATTTACGCTGAGCTTTCCGGATATGGCAGCACCTGTGACGCCTATCATATCACCTCTCCGGCGCCGGGAGGAGCAGGAGCCATCCAATCCATGCAAATGGCCTTGGCAGGGGCTGAGGTGCGGCCGGAAGAAGTGGATTATATCAACGCCCATGGCACAGGAACCAATGCCAACGATTCGGCAGAGACGGCGGCGATTAAAGCCCTCTTTGGCGAAGCGGCGCAAAGCGTCGCCATCAGCTCCACCAAGTCCATGACCGGGCATCTCTTAGGAGCGGCAGGAGCTATCGAAGCCATCGCCTGTGCTTTAACCATTAAGAATAGCATGATTCCACCCACCATAAACTATGGAGAGCCTGACCCGGAATGCGATTTAGATTATGTTCCCAATGCCGCCCGGCCAAAAGAAGTTCAGGTTGCTTTATCAAATACCTTTGGTTTTGGAGGACATAATGCTACAATTGTATTAAAACGTTATTAGGTAAGTAAGGAGTATGAGCGGTGGAAAAAAAACATCAGGGTACAGCAAAAACAACTAAGCATAATCTGCAGGGGAATAAACGTCATAAGTATCATGCCGATACTTTGCAGCGGATTCCTACAGGAATAGGTTTAGCGAAACGGTTGGAGTTGGATGAGTCCCCCAATCGCTTGTTCACGACTGCTTTAACCCACCCCTCGTATTTGTTTGAGAATCCACAATCCGGTCTGGAGAACAACCAAAGGCTGGAGTTTCTGGGTGATGCCATTCTGGATTTTGTGGTAGCGGAGTACCTTTACCTGAGTTATCCGGAGCGGCCGGAGGGAGAATTGACGAAGATGCGGGCGGCGGTGGTTAATGAGAGCACCCTGGCCCGCACCGCCAAGAAGATCCGGCTGGGGGAAGAATTGCTCCTGGGTAAAGGAGAACAGGTCTCAGGGGGCAGGGAAAGGCCTTCCATCTTAGCCGATGCCTGGGAGGCTATTGTAGGGGCTGTCTATTTGCAGTATGGCTTCCAAGAGGCGAGGAGAGTGGTTCTGACCTTGCTGAAGGAAGAGATTGCTGAAGTAGCCCAAGGCAACTATGGCGATTATAAGACCATGCTCCAGGAAAAAGCCCAGCGGGAAGAGACGGAAGTAACCTATCGCATCCTGGCCGAGGAAGGCCCCGATCATAATAAGCGCTTTACAGCCGGAGTGTTTCTCCAGGGAAACCTGCGGGGCAAGGGCATCGGACGGACCAAAAAGGAAGCCGAACAACGGGCAGCCCAACAAGTTTTAGATGAGTTTGGGGGGGAGAACAATGGCTAAAGCCGATACTCTCCCTGTTTTCTTGAAATCCATTACAATCCAAGGGTTTAAGTCCTTTGCGGACAAAGTGAAGCTGGAATTAGGGCAGGGCTTGAGTGTGGTAGTGGGGCCCAACGGGAGCGGCAAAAGCAATGTGGCCGATGCCATCCGCTGGGTTCTGGGGGAACAGAGCGCCAAAAACCTCAGGGGCAGCAAGATGGAGGATGTCATTTTCTCCGGCAGCAGTGTGCGGCGCCCCGTGGGGATGGCCGAGGTCTCCTTGTTTTTTGATAACTCCACGGGGATTTTCCCCCTGGAGTATCAGGAAGTGATCATCACCCGCAGAGTCTATCGGGACGGAGAGGGACAATATTTTATCAACCGCTCCTCCTGCCGCCTTAAGGATATCCATGAACTTTTTATGGATACCGGTGCGGGCAAAGAAGGGTTTTCCATTATTGGTCAAGGCCGGGTCGAGGAGATTCTCAATCTGCGCTCCGAAGAACGGCGCACCTTGATCGAAGAAGCTTCAGGAATCACCAAATACCGCATGCGCAAACGGGAAGCACTTAAGCGTTTGGATGAAACGGAACATAATTTAGAGCGGATCAGGGATATCCTGGCCGAGATCGAAGGGCAATTAGGACCTTTGGAAGAGCAAGCCACCATAGCCAGGGAAGCGGTGGAGTTGACCACGGAACAAAAAGCCCTGGAAATTGAGATAGTGGCCTTTGATTTAAAAGAAGTTCGCCATAAGCTGACAACCTCCGTTCAGGAAACGGAAGAACTTCAGTCGGCCATCGCTGCGGCAGTAGCGGCTCTAAGCCAGAAGGAAAGCGAAATCCTCGGCAACAAAGTGAAGCTCAACCTTCTCGATGAGCAGATCCAGCAGCAACAGGAAACCACCTACCAATTGGATCAAAGAGTCAATCAAATCGTTCAGGAGTTGCGGCTCCGTCAGGAGAGGGAAGGTTATCTCGGCGAGCAAATTAACCGTGTCACCACGGAGCTCTCCAGCCATGAGGAGAAGGTTCGCCAGAGTACAGAACAGCTCAGAGCCTTAGAGGACAGAAAAGCCCTCTTACATAAGACTCTGGACCAGGCTAATCAGGCTTTGGCGGCGGATGAACAGCGCCTGGCTGAAGCCAAAGCCAGGAATGGCTTAGGGGAAATTGAAATTCTCAGGGGCAGCCTCTCCCATCTGCAGAGTAAGCTGGCCGAGTCTACCGCAGAATTAAATCGCCTTTCCCATCAGTTGGCTACCTTGAATTCAACCCATGAACAATTAATTAAAGAAAAAAAGGATAAAGAAGCAGCCCTGTTCTCTCATGAGCAGCAGGAGGCTCAGGTTCAGGAGCAGCTTAAAGCCCAGGAAGGGCTGCAGACGGATATCCGGCTACAGACAGAGAGGGCCCATCAGGAGATAGCCCAACTTCGTGAGCAGAGCAAGGCAGGGCAGCAGGAACTCCGGGAGCTGAACCGTGACCTGGAGAAAAAATCAGCCCGCTATCATGCCCTGAAGAACCTGGAAGACTCCCTGGAAGGCTATCAACGGGGTGTCCGGGAGCTGATGCTGGCCAAGAAAAAAAACCAGCCTTCCTGCGGGGATCTCTGCGGCACCCTGGCTGATCTCCTTCAGGTTGAAGAGCGTTATGAGGTTGCTATCGAGGTGGCCCTGGGGGCAGGTATTCAGAATATCGTTACTGAAACAGAACGAGGCGCCAAGGAAGCCGTTCATTATCTGAAAAGCCACAATCTGGGCCGGGCTACTTTTTTACCCCTGGATGTGATTCAAGGGGGCAAGGCCACTGTGGCCAAAGAGGCCGCCCAGGACCCCGGCTTTATCGGCGTGGCGGTGGATCTTATCACCTTCGCCGAAAAATACCGCAAGGCTTTTGAATCCCAATTGGGGAGAACCCTCATCGTCACGGATATGGAGGCGGCCACCCGGGTGGCCAGAGCCTCGGGATATCGCGCCCGCATCGTGACCCTGGAAGGGGATCAGGTTCACCCTGGCGGCTCCCTGACCGGGGGGAGCCTGCAAAGAAAAGGCTCCAACATCTTGGGACGTTCCCGGGAAATCCAGGAACTCCGGCAGGAGTGCGAAGAGAGACGTACCCAGCAAAAGGAACTGGAACTCAAAGCAGGGGCTCTCATGACTCAGATCCAAAAGAGTGAGGAAAACCTTAAGCAGCTGATGGGTGAAGAGCAGGAGCTTAAATCCGCTTTGGCTGTGTTAAGAACTCAAGAGCTTAATCTCCGGGCCCAGACCCAGAGGGTTCGTGAGGAAATAATCGCCATAATCACCCGTGTGGCCGGGATAGAGCAGGAACGGGATAAGCTGCAAAGCCATAAGGCCCTGGGGGCAGAAGAGCAAAGCAAGCTTACAGACAGCATCCAAGAGGCTCAGGAAGCCTTGGCCCGGCAGGAAGAAAAGAATCGCCAGGCAAGCCGGGAGATGGAACAGCTTCAGGAAAGATTGACCCAAACCAAGGTGCAGGCTGCCAAATGGGAACAGGAGCTCAAGCAGGCCGTGGAGCGCCTGGCCCAGGATCAGGCCCTGCTGGGGGAGAACAAGCATCTCCTGGAGCGCAAGCGCAAGGATTTGCAGGATTTAGAAGAGAGCAAAGCCCGTCTGGCCTTCGAGCAGGGAGACTGGGAGAGCCGGCGCAGGGAAGCAGAAGAGCAACAGCGGCAAGCCCAGGAGGTCCTCATCGCTTTGCGCAAGGAGCGGGAGGTCCTATCCAAAGAGCTGATGGCTCAGGAAAGCCTTGCCCAAAAGAAAAGGCAGGAGCAGCAAGCCCTGGAACAAAAGCTGCATAACCTGGAGCTTAAAACGGCCCGCTGGGATGCTGAATGGGAAACCGGCTCCAGGCGTTTGCTGGAAGAATTTGATATGACCTGGGATGAGGCCCAAGCCTACCAAAGTGAAAGAAGCCGTGCCGAGCTGGCGGCCAGAGTCCAGGAGATTAAACTGCGGATGGAGCTGCTGGGCCCTGTGAATCAGGCGGCCATTGAAGAATATCCGAAGCTCCAGGAGCGCTACGATTTTCTATCGGTGCAAAAGCAGGATCTGGAGGAAGCTAATGAATCCCTCCAGCAACTCATTGCCGAACTGGATAAGACCATGTCGGAACGTTTCGAAGAAGGGTTTATAGCGGTCAACGAAGCCTTTAAAGTGGTGTTCAAGGAGCTGTTCAACGGAGGCTATGCGGAACTCCGCTTGGTGGACCCAACCAATCTCCTGGACACAGGGGTGGAGATCATCGCCCAGCCCCCGGGGAAAAAGCCCCAGCTGCTGTCCCTCCTCTCCGGTGGAGAGCGGGCTCTGACCGCCATCGGTCTGCTCTTCGCCTTGCTGAAGGTGAAGCCCAGCCCCTTCTGTGTCCTCGATGAAATCGAGGCTTCTCTCGATGATGCCAATGTCAGCCGCTTTGCCCAATACATTCACCGCTTATCAGACTCCACCCAGTTCCTGGTCATCTCGCACCGCAAAGGAACCATGGAAGCAGCCGATGTCCTCTATGGCATCACCATGGAGGAGTCCGGTGTATCTAAGCTGCTCTCTGTTCAGTTGGAAAGCCAGGATAAGGATACCAGGACGGCTTGAGAGGATTGCGGAAGTTGGGATGGGTTTAGATAGGCCTAATGATTATCTTTAGTTGGAGATATCAGAGAATAGAGTTAAGTTGAAAAGGATGCTTCCCTTTTGAAGGGAGGCATCCTTTGGCTTTTAGCTACTTCTTAAATCTTTTCGTATTACAATTCCTTCTGGATTTGTTTATTTCTTATTTGTAATTTTTTGTTGATATTGATAAATGAAGGCATTTTGATATATTTGGAGAATTTAAATTATAAATGAAGGAGATTTAATTATAAGGAGTGGAATCATAATGAAAAAGCTAATATTCCTTTTGGTGGTATTTTTATTATTTTCTTTTTCTACTACTGCTCTAGCATCTACCCAAAAATTATTAGGTATTGATAGATATGAAACATCGGCACAAATAGCCTTAACTGGCTGGAACCGCTCTATGTATGCAATATTAGTTCCGGGCGATAATTTTCCAGACGCTATAAGTGCCGCTCCTTTAGCAAAATACTATTCAGCACCAATTCTATTAAGCAAGAAAGATTATATTCCAACAGATATTTTAAATGCCATTAAGCAATTAGAAATAACTGATATGATTATAGTCGGTGGAACTGGCGTAATTACGACATCCGTAGAAAGTGAACTAGCCTCCTTAGGTATAAGAACTAGTCGAATAGATGGTCGTGACCGATATGAAACCAGTGTTAATATTGCTAAACATTTTAAAATCAGCAGTAAGAATGATATTAGCGAGATCGCAGTTGTAACCGGCGAAGACTTCGCAGATGCTTTGTCAATAGCCCCTATTGCTGCAAATAAGCATATGCCAATACTATTGATTCAGCATAATAAGATTCCTGATGATGTAAAGGAATTTTTAGATACATGTAAACCGACTAAAACTTACGTTGTGGGTGCCGGATCTTCGCTGGATAAATCATTATTAGATGAGCTTCCCAATGTTGAGCAAATAAATGGAATGGATAAATATCAGAGGAACCTAGCTATTATTGATAAATTCAAAAGCGAATTGGATTTGGATTCCATCTACTTAACTACTGGGGAAGATTATGCAGATGGACTATCCGGTGCTGCTTTAGCAAGTATACGTTATAATCCAATAGTTTTAGTTGCTGAAAATGCCAAAGCACCAAAAGACTATTTAGATAATAATTCAATAACCAACTACAATCTTGTTGTTCTTGGCGGTAGGGTAAATAATATGGAATTAGTCAGCTCTCCAACTATTGATTTTGAAGAAAAGAAAATAAGCGATGCAGCTAAAACAAACTTTAATGATATTACGAAAATAGTATTTTATGATGGAAGGGGATTAAATAAACCCTTAATCATTGAGGATGAACAAGATATTAAGGAGTTCATTGATTACTTGGATGGTTATGTTGTAAAAAAAATATCTGATCCCAATATAATAGGATGGATACATAAGGCTGTGTTCTATGATGAAAATAACGTCAGAATAATGGATGTTACTTTTGTGAATCCTATAAAAATCAATGAGCAATACTATGATGTTGTAAAAGGTGATTTAGATACTAATAAGATTGATGCCTTTCTTAAGTCAGTTGAACCGGCTTGGAGAAATTCCAGATAATTAAACTTTGAGCCGCTTAAATAGGGGCCAATGGGATGCCGAATGGGAAACCGGCTCCAAGCGTTTGCTGGAAGAATTCGACATGACCTGGGATGAGGCTCAAACTTATCAAAGTGAAAGAAGCTGTGCCGAGCTGGCGGCCAGGGTGCAGGAGATTAAACTGCGGATTGAGCTGCTGTCCCTCCTCTCCGGAGGAGAACGGGCCTTGACCGCTATCGGTCTGCTCTTTGCCCTGCTGAAGGTGAAGCCTAGCTATTTCTGTGTCCTTGATGAAATCGAGGCTTCCCTGGATGATGTCAATATCAGCCGCTTTGCCCAATACATCCACGGCTTGTCGGACTCCACCCAGTTCCTGGTCTCTCTCACCGCAAAGGAACCATGGAAGCAGCCGATGTCCTCTATGGTATCACCATGGAGGAGTGGGTGTATTTAAGCTGCTCTCTGTTCAGTTGGAAGGCCAGGGCAAGGATACCCGGACAGCTTGAGAGGATTGCGTGAGGTTGGATGGGTTTAGATAGGCCTGATGATTGTCTTTAGTTGGAGATATCAAGGAATAGAGTTAAGTTGAAAAGGATGCTTCTCTTTTAAAGGGAGGCATCCTTTGAGTTTTTAGCCTAGTCAAAAGACAAAGCTTTTGTTATCATAATCTGTAAGATAACCCAAAAGTTTCTGTTTTTTGCGAGAGAGAGGAGGCGTTGATAAATGGGGTTTTGGAGGAACCGGAATACAGAGTTTGATTTATTCGAAATTTTGTATAGGCAGCAGCATACGAAGCTTTGTGCTCTGGCCTTTTCCATAACGAAAGATAGAGAACTGAGTCGTGATGCGGTTCAACAGGCTTTTTTAAAAATGTATCGAAAAAGAGATCAACTTAAGGACAAAGGAAAATTCTCCGCCTGGGCTGCCACAATAGTAGTCAATGAAGCCAAAAATCTGCTCAAATCAGCCAATCGCTTCAATCTTGTTCCCCTAGCTGAAATAACGGACGACATGAAAGCCAGCCGAACCGCCGATTCTTTTGAATATGCCTTCGTCATAAAAGATCAAGTGAAACGTATCTTCAATGTTCTGCCGGCTGATGATGCGGAAATTTTGGTTTTAAGGTATTACTTGGACTTGACGGTAGAAGAGATAGCCACTATTTTAAATCTAACAGGAGCGAATGTAAAAATCCGTTTGCATAGAGCAAGGGCCCACTTCAGAGAAGCGGTGGTTCTTGAGGAAGCCGCGGAGGACCTGGGTTATGGGGGGAAGTTCAATGAAATTAAGTGATGAAGAGCTTGATAAGTTAATCAAGGAACGGATAACTTGGGAATTGGAGCAAATACCAGCCCCTTCAGTCGATGAGGAATGGCTTGAGTTTAAACGTCTTGTTTTAAAAGAGCAAAGAAGCCGCCGTATTCGAAACTCCCTTGCTGCTACTGCGGCGGTCGTTGTTCTATTACTGGGTTCCCTGGCGTTATTTAAGCCGAATCAAGTCTATGCTTTGGGTGAACGTTTTTTACAAATGTTAACGCATATGGTGGGTGAGACTACTCAAAATAAAACAGAGACGATCAATAATGATTCCTCCGGTATGAAACCTCCTGAGGTTAACAATCTCGGTGAACTTGTGGAACAAGAGACTACATTAGAAGAGGCTCAAAAGAAGGTTAATTTTCTTATTGTTGAACCTAAGTATTTACCGCCGGGTGCCAAGATTGAGAAAATTATTTTGACTAACCTTAGTGCCGATGTTAACCGGATCACTATTAATTACAGCCTTCAGGAGCAATTAATCGTATTCACTCAGCAAAATATGACTTCATCAGTTTCCCAGGGGACGTTGTCCGACACGGATGATTCGGTTTCTCAAGCCATTACTATAAATGGAGCATCGGCAACCCTTTTACAAGAGAAGAATGATATGAATGTTTTATCGTGGTATCAACGGGGGCTTTTATTAAAACTAAGGGGACAGCTGCCGTTGGCAGAGCTCATAAAAATCGCAGAATCCGCAAGTTGAATGGGCAATGCATCCTGCGGAAAAGAGGTGATAAAATAATTGTTTTGGAGGCTTCTCGGTGAGAAGCTTTTTCTTTTCAAAAAAAGTTTAATTTTTTTTAATTTTTTTGTAACCAAAGCTTGTTTTCAATTGTCTAACTTATGAGAGACATTTTAAGGAGGATGATTCATGAGAAAATGGTCAATCGTGTTCTTATCCCTGCTGCTTCTCTTAACTCCCTTAACCGCTTTGGGAGCAACGAACCAGGTTACGAGCAGTGAGATGGTACAGCCCTATGCCTATCAACTGATTGCAGACGGGGGATGCCAGCTGTCGAACAACGGGAACGGAAATATCAGCATTTCCGGGGATACTTCAACGTATTCTCCGGTCACTGAAGTTGGTTTAACCTTGAACCTTCAGTATTTGTCCAATGGAAATTGGTATACGCTCCAGTCCTATAGCTACACGGCCAATAACGCGTCATATAAGTCGGGAGGGCAAAAACTCAGTGTATCACAAGGGTATTATTACCGAGTGTTGGCAGAACATACTGCCTATAACGGGTCAACTTATGAAACAGGGTTCTCTTATACTGAAGCCGTTTATGTTCAGTAGAGGATAGCGGTTGCGGTATATGTCAAGTAATTATTATCCTTTTGGCTATTCGGATGGCTTTTGCCATTCAATATAGAAAGCCGTCGGATCACAGGTGATCTAATGGCATCTTCTAAAAAAGATTAAATTTGGGGGTGAAATTAAGAATTTTTTTCAATTGGTCCAGGCGAAGTATTCCTAAATGATGGGGGTGATATCGCGGGAGGCCACAATGGCAAAAGAGTTATGGATTCAGACTCAAGCTGAGTTTGACACCGAAGAGGTCAAAGGCGCTGTTCCAATGTGCTAAATATTATTGTGAAGTTGGTGGATTCGAGAGTAATCAATAATTATTAAACTTAGGAGGTAAGAAAATGAAAAAATTATTATCATTATTTCTTTCCTTAATGCTATTGTCCGTAATGGTAATTCCAGTTTCCGCAGCAGAAACATCCGCACCAGTTTTGGATTCAACATCAGTATATATGGATGCAGATAGTAAAAATACTTTTGCTAAACAAATGGATGCTAAATTTGCTACAGACCTACAAAATGGCTCGGTGAAGAAAGGCTCCGTTGAAGAAATCGAAGAGTTAATGAGGCAATCCACTTTTGCAACAGGACAAGAAAAAGAGAAAATTAATCAGACGCTAGAAAAATTCGGTGTATATGAATATGCTCCCGATCTATCCCCCTCCACAACGATAGTTCCATATAGTGCGACTAATGATGTGTATTTAACAACACCTTCTGTTTTTTACGAATCATGGGAAAATACCTGGACTGTAACCTGTGGTGGTAATTGGAGAAATGATAACTGGGATGAAGCAATTCTTCTAGGTAATATTGGCGGATATGATGGCTTTGGTGTCGGATATACTAATACAACAAAACCATATCAATCTTCGGTTGTTCGTTCTTGGGGATATATTGCAAATAAAGATTCTTCCGTAAGTGTGGCTACGTCCAATCGTTCTGACGGAGATGGCAGTAAGGGATTTGGATTCAGGTTACAGGATTATACCAGATACAATAATGACGGAACTCTTGGGTATGTAGGATATCAGTGGTATGGATCTAGTACTTACGATTCATGGTTCGGAACTTACAGCGGATTAGCAACAGGTTATTACATTCATACATGGGCAAGCACTTCCCTCACCAGTGTCGAATTTGGTGTTAGTGGGAATACAGCTGGAATTAAAGCTGTATTAAGCTCTTCTAGCAATTCTTTCCCCGCATATAGTAATGATAAAATCTTTGGTGTATATCCTTAAACTGAATTAAATTATATTAAAGCGAAAGGTCTTAACAGGAAATGAAAAATTATCAGACTTTACTAGCTGGAATAATAATCGCTATATCCATTGTGATTGCTGGCATATTGATTGCAAATGCTATTCAAGCTGGTTTGGATTCGCTCTACATGGGTGTGACTTCATTACGGTAGTCTTAAATTCTTGCTCGGGAGCTTCCCTGGAGTCTGCCTCTCTCTTATCGACACATTTACCTTTGAACACAAAGAATAAGAACATTATCCTGACTAACCTTAGTGCCGATGTTAACCGGATCACTATTAATTACAGTCTTCAGGAGCAGTTGATCGTATTCACTCAGCAAAATATGACTTCATCAGTTTCCCAGGGGACGTTGTCCGACACGGATGATTCGGTTTCTCAAGCCATTACTATAAATGGAGCATCGGCAACCCTTTTACAAGAGAAGAATGATATGAATGTTTTATCGTGGTATCAACGGGGGCTTTTATTAAAACTAAGGGGATAGCTGCCGTTGGCAGAGCTCATAAAAATCGCAGAATCCGCAAGTTGAATGGGCAATACATCCTGCGGAAAAGAGGTAATAAAATAATTGTTTGGAGGCTTCTCGGTGGAGAAGCTCAGACTGTAGACAAAAAGAGGCTTACGCAAAGCGTAATGCCTCTTTTTGTCTTAGAATGAACCTGAATTGATACAAAAGCTGAGTCCACCCTTCAAGAGATAACGAAATCCGGGGAAGCATCCTCTTCCTTCGTTTCCAGGTGGCCAACTTTTTTAAATTCATACACGCAAAGATAAGCGTGACCTGCATCTTAACTCTTTCCAGTCCACGCAACTGGGTGTATCGCATTCCATGCTTTTCTTTGGCATCGGCAAAACACTCGCTCGATGGTTTCTTTTCTTTGTGCATATATGGCCCGGTATTCCGGGGTATGTCGGTAATCTTCCGCTTTTTCTATATACTCTTCCCACACATGCCGGGTGACGACTTTTTGGCACCCCTGACTTGCTGTACACTCATTGCACTTTGCACAACTCCAACATACTTCCGGATTACTTTTGTACTCTCTATATCCTTCTCGGTTGGTTGTGCTATACTTCAAAAGCTGGTTCTCCGGACAGAGGATGCAGTCGTAATAGTCATCATAGACATAGTCCCTTTTTTTGAAAAACCCTTTCTTGGTCATGGGGCGCTTGTACGGTACCGCCGGGATTCGTTCACTGTCAATGATTTGTTTCATGATCCACGGTGTTTTATAAGCCGAATCCATCGCAATCACTTCGACCTCAGGAACTTTCAACAAGAGCTTTTTGTACAGGTCGTCAAACAGGACGCTGTCATGGAGATTTCCAGCTCCCACCACGAAGTCCACGACAAAGTTATGCTGATCGCAGGCTGTATTGGCCACATACGCGAAACATTTCTTGTGCTCTGCTTTATGAAACAGCCCGCTTTCTGGATCCACTTGGCTTTGTAAAACCGTTTTGGTCTCTGGGGTCGGGGGATTCGAGTCATCATCCGAGCCCTTCTTTTTCAGAGGCTTTTTCCCATGCTCTGTACGGTCCCGTTCGATTTCTTCTTCCAATTGTGGCCTGCTTTTCCACCATCACTTGAGTAGCTTTGCTCCGGTTGGCACTGGCTTTGATATGAGTTGCATCGATAAACAGAGCCTGGGCATCCACAAAGCCACACCGAATGGCTTCCTGAAGAATCTGTTCAAAGATGCGTTGGAAGACATCAGTTCCTTGAAACCGCCGGCTGTAATTCTTGCCAAAGGTGGAGAAGTGGGGGATGCTTTCCCCAAGGTCATACCCGATAAATCAACGGTAGGCCATGGTCACTTCAATGTCTTTAATGGTCTGGCGCATGCTTCGAATCCCATACAGATGCTGTATGAAAACGATTTTAGACAGGGAGACCGGGTCGATCCATTTAGGGTGACTAGGCTTCCTCATGTTAAAGGCAGATGGCAGGCGATAACTTAATCTCTGCTGTCTACCTTTACATAACTACAGGGGCGGTTTATTTTTACCATTGTGCAGGAGATTCACCAGTATTTGTCTAAATCTAAATACAATTGCAGTGTTCGAGGGAAGATCCCCCATCCGCTCAATCTTCCCTTTAGGGGTCGTACCCTTCCAAAATTCGGCACGGTAATCTTTTTTCGGTTCTGAATCCGGCAACCAGAAGCCGTGCTCGCCAATACCCCTGAGGGGCAATATCCTGTCCTTATTTTTAAGTAAGAAGTTGTGAGGTTAATTTGTATAAAATAATAACTTTATTAAAACGGCAGTTCATAGCCCACACCGTTTCCATCATATTTTTATTGATAGGCTTTATCGTATCAATATTGCTTATATCCATTGGAACCAGTGCTGTATTTGGGTTAAAACAAGCCGCCATAATGAAAGAAAATGCCACGCCGCAAAATGCTTTGGCCATGACATATGCTTTTAGTAAAAAGTCCAGTTTTGACGATCATTTAGAAATAATTAAAAATATCTCCGTAAATTCCGGCGTTATGGTAGGGAACCACTCCCTTTATTTTAACGAAGATAAATCCAAACATCCCTTAACCGCTATCTTTTTTCAAAAAGAATCCAAATGGACTTATCCGTATTATGATGGAAGATATTTTAAAACAAGTGAAATAGATCAAGGAGCCAGCGTAATTTTAATCGGTAAAAACCTCTTAGGGCTTACCCATAAGAGAGATGGCATAAAGTACCTGGATATTGAGGGCGAAGAGTATGAAGTGATTGGCTTAATCGGTGTAAAAAATCAATACACGACATGGGATTCCAGAATATTGATGCCCCTTACGTCAGTCCCTGAGAGTACCAGGAGCGAAATTGAAAGCAGCGGCTGCAATATGATCTTGTATAATGATGAAAAACTGCCCATGGATGATTTTAATACCTTGAAGGATAAAATCCTTCAAGTGGATAAAGACGCCATGATCACAGCTGAGGAATTAAACGCAGGCAGCGAAAATATTATCATTGATTTATTTGCACAGAAGGATAGTTTGGTGATTTTTACTCTCTTGGTTTATGTAATAGCCTTAATAAATCTAGTTAATATCACATCCTATTGGATCAATGACCGAAGATATGAAATTGGGGTAAGAAAGGCTTTTGGTCATACGAACATTCAGGTTGCCATGATGTTATTCTCGGAAATGTTTCTCGTTTTATTGACAGGCTGCATTATCGCCTTGGTTTTACATATGCTATTAAACCAAATTTTAAGTAACATGCTGGATTATCCGTCAGCTGTAACATACGTTAATTGGTTAACGGCTATCCTTTTCACCATGGCGTCGTCTCTTGCAGCTACCATCATTCCCATCATCAAAGCTATGAAAATTCAACCTATTGAAATCATGAGAAAGTAAAACCCAGCAGGAGGATAGCATGCCATCCATTAAGATTGCCTTAAAGTCTTTGGGAAAAAGAAAACTGACAACGATTCTTTTCATCGTGCAGTTTACAATTACTATTTATATGTTGCATACAGCCGTTATGGGTATCAAGACAAACTCTTATCAAGAAAATCAAATCAACAGGTATCTCAACGCAGATATTAATAAAACAATGCATTTAACGCTATTCAACGTAACGTATGCCGAATACTTCAGGTCAAGTTTTCTTACCCTCGCCGAGTATATAAATGACCTGCCGGGAGTTGAAGGTTTTGGAGGGTACGACTTAACAAATACCTTTTTTGCAGAACTTGAGAATGATAACGCTTTTTTGACGAAAAGAAAGGAATTAACCAAAGGCTCCTTTAAGGAGCAATACCCTCATGCCGTCGAGATCATTAAGATGGATCAAGGGGTATATCAGTTAGCAAAATTACAAATAGTCCAGGGCAGGAATTTTCAGGACAGTGACTTCAATCCGGATCAGAAAACGATTCCGATATTAATTGGCGAAGCTTATTCTCAAATAATAAAACTGGATCAGATGATAACAGACAGCAATACCGGAATTCAATATAAAGTGATCGGTTTTATCGGCAATGACAGCCGTTGGTTCAATGAGCATGATTATATCGGCAATAAGCTGGTCAGCCTGTCCGATAAATTCGTTGCCCCTTTTTCGTCTTCGGAAAATTCAATACTGGAAAAGTCCAACTCGTTATTTTATACCCTCAGCAATACTGAAGAGCAGGAGAATATCAGCATGCTCATTGAAAACAAAGCAAAGGAATTGAACCTCGGAATCGCGTGTAAATCGATCAGAGAAGAACTGCTCCTTTACAAACAAAATAACAGGGAGATTATGTTTAGCCACCTATTCATCTGTATCTTCCTGGGGGTTATGTCGCTTTTTGGGTTGATTACCGTCAGCGTCTCCACCGTTTTAGCCAGGAAGAGAGAATTTGGGATAAGGATGGTGACGGGGGCCAGCAAAGCGTATATTCGATCTTTAATCATAAAAGAAAACTTTATTATTATTGCCATTTCCGCATTATTGGCAAGTCTAGCTATTTTGACTATGAATTATCTCGCCGTAAAACAAGCAATAAACGACGGAGAAATGATAAATCCAATGCAAGATAGCAGTCTGGAAACCGTCTTATTGTCAATCATCATTATTATGGGGATAACGTTTTTTTCATCGATACTACCCGTTCATAAGGTTAATTCCTTAAAACCGGTGGAAATGATAGGAGGCAATGATCGATGAATATCATTGAACTGAAAGAAATCTATAAGATTTACGGCAAAAGCGATTACCGGACTATCGCGCTCAATAATATAAATCTGGCCATAGAAAAAGGAGATTTTCTGGCGATTATGGGGCCCTCCGGCTCGGGAAAATCTACCTTCTTAAATATTTTAGGTTGTATGGATGTTCCTACAAGCGGAGAGTATTATTTAAATGGAGTTCTAACAAATTCGCAGTCCGACAGGGCGTTAAGCAATATCCGAAATCATACGGTCAGTTTTATTTTTCAGAATTTTGCTCTTCTCAAAGACTACAGCCTTTATGAAAATATTGAGTTACCCCTTCTTCATCGGAAAATACCGGCTAAACAAAAAAAGGAAAAAATCATGCATTATGCCTCAAAACTTGGAATAAACAGTATTCTTCGGAAAAAACCCCAGGAAACATCGGGTGGACAACAACAACGGGCGGCCATCGCCAGAGCTCTGGTATGCGAATCAGAAGTCATTTTGGCTGATGAGCCAACTGGCGCGTTAGATCAAAAAACGGGAGAAAATCTGCTGTTGCTGTTAAAACAGATTAATCAGGAAGGGAAAACAATTTTGATCGTGACCCACGACAACAAAACGGCAAACTATGCGAATAAGATAATAACAATTAATGACGGCGAAATTGTTTGATGCTATTTTCAATTTACAAGTGTTCGTCGTCAGTTTACCAGAGGCGATGAAAGGGTGAGCATAGATATAAGTGAGCCTAATTAATACGCAGAAATCCTTCTTTTTCGTTTATTCGAAAGGAAGGATTTTTTAAACATGAAAACGGTAAGTGGTTGTGATCCATAGCCGCAATCCGCTCAAGCAGGGTGGTTTATTTTTACCATTGAGCAGGAGGTTTACCAGTATTTATATAAATGTAATAAGTATCAACCGGCACTATATTGCCTAAGGCCTGATGTTTTCCACATCGATGCAGGATAAGATTAAGAGGGGGAACGGGCAAATGGATAGTACGGATGCCAATAAAAACAAGGTGAGGGAACTATTCTTTTTCATCCTATGCGGGTTAGTCTTGATTTGCAGTATTTCATTTAGTGTCTACGTTGCAAACTTAGATGAAATTAACAATAGGATTTTAGTAATGATATATGGGTTGATTATCAAACCCTTAATTGGTGTGAGTGCTGCCTTACTGATTGCGGGTCTGCTAGCAAAAATAGGGCTACTTAACACAGACGTATTATCTGCAAAAGCAAAAAAGATACTGTTCTTTATTGGCTTGGTCTTGGTTACAATAACAGCTTTTTACATGCTACTGATGGGTTTGCTCTGTATGGGGTATCAATATGCGGGAACAGATAACTGGGTAAGCGCTGTAAACCGCAGTCAGTTATATCAAACACTTTACCAGCCATTTCGTTCCGTTTATTATAAAGCTGTTTATTTTTTCTATAATAATGTCGGTACCGTAGGCGCTCTCTTCCTATTTCTTGCCAAAAACAGATTGGAGAACGGGATTAGGGAGAGGCCAAATAAGACCAACATAAAAAAAGGAAACGTTGGGCAATTGCTTTTCTATAGTGTTTTAGGACTGGCTTTTATCTGCGGTGTCAGCTTTCGAATATATATTGAAAAGACGGCGGAAAGCACATCTCATCATATTTTGACTGGAATCATCTATCTTGTTTGGGTTAAGCCTCTGGTTCTAGTGAGCGCTGCCTTATTGATTGCAGGTTTACTAACGAAAATTGGGCTTCTTAACGTAGACCACTTATCGGCAAAATCAAAAAAGATAATTTTCATTATTGGTCTTATCTTTGTTTCAGTAACAGTTTTTTACATGCTGCTGATAGGTTTGTTTTACACGGGACTCCAATATGCGGAAACAGATAATTGGGTAAAAGCTGTAATTAACAGTCAAGTATTTATCCTGCTGACCAAGCCGTTTTTTTCTCTTTACGATGAAAAAATGTTCTTAATTCGCAATACTGTCTGCACCATAGGCGCTCTCTTCTTGTTTGTTTCAAAAGCAAATCTTAGATCCGTAATAAAGGAGAATAAGCTTTAATTTCTAAGGGCACATGATGAAGAAGTTATGTGCCTAAGCTTCTTGACTTCAATGGAATCAATTAAGTTTGCAGGCATTAGGCCAATTGCTCCTACTTTTGCAGAGAATAGCCCCTATACAATAAGTGTTAGATCAAAAAAGGGCCACTATTTGCTTAATGTATCTGATGAGAGTACGCAATCTTATTTTCGTGGCGAACATGATGCCAAAATAGTTTTACTACGAAGAAACCTTGAGAATTGTTAAGCGACTTTTTGGAGGTCAAAGTACAGATAACTTAATCGATTAAACCTCTCCAAAAAATGTTCGAGGAAAGGCCTTCCATCTGGCCAGCCTTTCCTCTCGGGGGTTATCAATTAATCTGTCACCAAATTGCAACTATCCAGAAGAAAAGTCTCTGCATTTAGGGGGAACTCCTAATGAAAAAAATATTAACAATTGCTTGTGTGATTTTGGTTTGTTTTATAGTTTTAATATTTGATCTAAATGCAAAAAGATTGATATTGGAGAATCTACAAAATTTAGCAAAGAAGAAGTACAGACAGCAGTAAACTGTGTAATAGAGAATTTTGAGGAAAGCTTCAAGGGGTGTTATCTTCTCAAACTATGGTATGACGAAAAAGAATCAAATTCGGAATTTGTAACTTATATGTCTTTTGGAAAAGGTTCGGTCAATGGAGTTAAAAAGGAAAATGTGATTGTTTTATTTTCGAATTTCTATGTCGGTGGTACCGGTGGAAAAGGCAGCTTGAATCCGTATTCACTATACAATGACCGGAATTGGATACTTATCAGAGATAGTGAGTCAGGTAATTGGAGAATAGACGATTCGGGATATTAGAGAATTTAAGGCTATAGTGATTAATAATCAGTAAAAATAATGAGAGGGGGTGGATGATAGAGGGTGCCGGAGTGTAGGGCAAAGATCAAGCCCCTCCGATGTGAGGGGCTTGATCTGATAGCATCACTTTAATTGATACTTTTCCGCATACAAATTTTGCTCATAGGGGGCTCTCCGTCCGGGACACTTCTCTCTGGGGCAAAGCTGGCAATTCTCGTAGCTTCCTTCCTTGGAAAAGCGGAAACCGGATACGGTTTTTATAGGGAAGTTCCTAAATAACTTTTATGCCGTTATTTATTATTTCTCTTACAAACGGATTATTCTCAGTAAATTCATGGATGGAAAAGGGATGAGGTTCTATTCTGTTGTCGATGTTTCTTCTTAACTTCATTAACATATGTGTATCCTCAATAATATCACCAGAGAAACCTTCGGCAACTACAGCAATATCAATGTCACTATCTTGCTGATGTTTGCCATTGGCATAAGAACCAAAAAGATATACACTATGCAAATCCAAATGTTTTTTGAGGTTGGCGGCATACTTGAAAATAATTGTATTTAATTGCTCTCCAGGATCGAAATTAGCCATAATCTCAGCTCCTTAATCTCGGCTATTCTTTCTTCGGTATATGTATCTGTACATTTCTTATAGAAAGTGTGCTGGTAATCAGGATATCTGGTGCTTATGTTAAAAGTCGTTATAAGGTCAAGCAAGTCTTCTTTTGCATTATCCGTAGATAGCCTTGCTTTATTGGCTAGTAGAAGCAAATTATGGGTTCGGGGTACATTTTCTTCACCTATATTTTTAACGAATAGTGCTTTGAGAAGTTTTTCGAGAACTAAATGTCCAAGGAAGAGGCTCCAATGATAATCTTTACTCTTGAACAAATTCATCATCGTAAAATAGTCTTTATCTGATGAATCTCTCCAATAGTTAATGATGTCTTCCGTCTGCATCATCTTAGCACCCCCCATATTTATATAAAGTATAGCATATAATTTTGATATTGTAATTATTTCCAAAACAAGATGGGAAGAAAAATTTAAGGTCATCGGCCCTAACGGCCTTGAGTTGAAAGGGATGCTTTTCTTTTACGGAGGGGCATCCTAAAATAGTATGCCCATTTCGGATCTAACTTTCATCTAACTTTCGTTCAGTTAAACTCAGAATGTAGTCGCGCTACAAAAAATGAACGGAGGTCTTTAGACATGAAACGAAAGAAAACGCTGATTGCGGCTTTGGCCCTTGCTTTTGTTGCAACCGCAGGGGCAAGCGCCTATGCTGCCACTCCTGAGATCAAGGACATATCCCCAAATACCACTTTCACCATCCAGACCTATGCTGACGGTGAAATGCCTGTCCTCCCGGAAGGCGCAATAGATCTCAACAAAGTGATATTCTCTGAAGGCAAGATATCTTTCATGCCGGTGAGTGGGACGCCGCTTGTTAATTTTGCTCAATGGGGAATCCCTGAAGGTGGGATTGAGCTGAAAATCTACGCCGAAGGTGAACTGCCCGTTATCCCGGAAGGCGCAATAAAGTTCAACATGGTGCAGCTTCCGGAAGGAGCGATGTCCATCATGCCGATCGACGCTCAGTTTATGCATAAGATGGTTGTTGAAGAATGACCCCATCAATGATATAATCGCCTCAAAGCCGCACAATATCTGTGTGGCTTTGAGGCGTTAAAGGCGGTGAGACATGGTGAAAATACTGTTGGCGGAAGATGAAAAGTCTTTGTCATCAGCCATTGCCAAAGGACTCAGAAAGTTGGGCTATGCGGTCGACCAAATTTATGATGGCGAGGACGCGTTGGCATATCTTGAAATAAATGAATATGACCTGCTCATACTGGACCTCAATATGCCCAAGGTGGACGGCCTAACCGTCCTGAATACCCTTCGCAAAGCCGATAGCGAGCTCAAGGTGTTGATTTTATCGGCAAGAAGCGAGATTGAGGATAAAGTGCGGGGGCTGGACAGCGGCGCCAATGATTATTTGGCAAAGCCCTTTGATTTTGAAGAGCTGACCGCCAGAATACGGAATCTGCTGCGCTGGTCCTTTACCTATAAGGAAAGCCACTTGACTTGCGGCGGTCTTGAACTGGATATACCGGGCAAGGCTGTCGCTGTCGGCGGCGTGCCTGTCAACCTGACCAATAAAGAATATTCCATCTTAGAGTACCTGATGTTCCATATGGGAAAAGTTGTTGGGGCTGAAGAAATCATTGAGCATGTCTGGGACAGCGAAGCGGATTTGTTTTCCAATTCCTTCAAATACCACATGCATTCCCTGAAAAAGAAATTGTCGGAAAACGGGGGGGACTGCATCAAAAATATCCGGGGGCAGGGCTATGTCATACGGGAGGAAAAGGCTGATGCATAAAATATCGCTCAGGTTGCGCATTACCCTTTTGGTGGGACTCATTCTGGTGCTGCTGACAACGGCGCTGACCATAGCTTCTATTCTGAGCGCAAACCATTATTTTGTCATGCCCCAGCTACAGGAGGCCACTTTTACGCCAATATCCATAGAGCCAGTGGAGATCACGACGCTGGAGAATTTCCAGATAGAGCATGGATTTGATGAGTTTGTAAATCCACCTGACAACATGGTCCAGATGCAAATCACAACCGCGCAGAGGGGATTTTCCCTTCAAAGTATTGCCGTGTTGATTGTCATCATCGTCTTTGGTCTCGTCATTACCTATTGGATCATGGGCAGGGCGTTAAGGCCCCTTACAGTATTAAGCGAAACCATCCACGATATCAACGCCCATAATCTAAGCAAATCCATCGCGGAGAACAGCGCGAAAGATGAGGTGGGCAGCATCACCGTTTCCTTTAACGGTATGCTTGACAGGCTTAAAGGCTCCTTCGAACAGCAGAAACGCTTTTCCGCCAGCGCGGCCCATGAATTAAAAACACCCCTGGCCACCATGAAGACCTCCCTGCAGGTATTGCAACTGGACGATTCTCCAAGCCTTGACGACTATAAGGATGCCATTGCGGTTATGGAGCACAATATTGAGCGGCTGATTTCGATCGTCAACGATTTGCTTTTGTTATCCTCCGAGGGGAAAACGGAACTCAATGACGAAATTTCCCTGCATACTTTGTTTGGCGGGATAGTTGAAGAACTCAAAGAGGCTATTCAAGATAAAAATCTTTGCTGTATTCTTCCGCAAAACGACTGTCTGATCACAGGCAGTTCGATGCTGCTCCGCTCGGCTTTCTACAACCTGTTTGAAAATGCCGTCAAGTATAATAAAGAGGGCGGTACGGTGGAGGTGACCTTTCAAAAAACGCCTGACGGAAAAGCCGCCGTATCCATATGCGACACAGGCATAGGAATGTCGGAAGAAGAAGCGGAGCGGGTATTTGAGCCGTTTTTTCGTGCAGACCGTTCCTGCATCAGGCAGATTCCCGGAAACGGTTTGGGGATGTCCATCATACGCACGATTATCGAAAGGCACGGTGGAGAGATTCAGGTAGAAAGCAAACTGAACATGGGCACGAAAGTCAGGGTGGTCCTGTAACTGTAAAAAGGCGAACCAAGCCGCTATGCTCATACATCTCCCGGTGGGCTCTATCCAGTTCCTGATCTAATAGCATCACTTTAATTGATACTTTTCCGCATACAAATTTTGCTCATAGGGGGCTCTCCGTCCGGGACACTTCTCTCTGGGGCAAAGCTGGCAATTCTCGTAGCTTCCTTCCTTGGAAAAGCGGAAACCGGATACGGTTTTGATAGGGCTCATGAGAAAGCTCTCTTTCAGTTCCACTCCGATTAAACCCTTGGTATCACCTAAAAGTTGGAATAAAGGTGCTTGTTCTTTGAGCGGCCAATCTTCAAGAGAACCGGGATTCATATTGACGGCATGGCCTAAATTATATTCTTCCGCAATTTGGGCAAAAAATCCCACCTGGGCGGAACGCATAACTGCTTCCATAATTCCATCGGCACAATAGGTTTCAAACATATGATGAAAGGTTTTTGCCCATTCTTCAAGTTCTTCTCCGCAAGTGATAACATAAGGGACGACTTTAAAGGTTTCTTCCAGGTTGACCCGCAATACTCTGCTGGTGAACTTAATCCTATCCACGACGACAAAATCCTCGCCCTTGGATTCTATATAGACTAATCGGTAGGCAGCCTTGGGTTTGCCGATTTTCAATGCTTGCTCAATCATGTTTTCGACTTCTTCGGCATAAGGTTTGTCCGGCTTGATATCTAAATGTCTAAACAGCAAATCACGATCGATAGTAAAGGGAATAGGCGCCATTACTTTTGTATTCATGTAGTACCCTCCTCAAGTTAAAATGGATTACTTTAATTATGGCATAACAGGAATTTTCTCACAATCAAAACTACTATGTCATTTTTTATGTCCAAAAGGGGAAGTATATACCCCCTGATGGTTTTTGTTCCTCAAATTCATGGTATAATCTGTAATAAGAGTGTTTTTAACATGGCCTGCATTATTCCTGAAAGGAGTGGGGTTTATGTCCTTGCCGGAGGAGAACCGGAAGTATACCTATGCAGATTATCTGACATGGCCAACTGATGAAAGATGGGAGATCATCGATGGTATGCCTTATATGCAGTCTGCTCTGTCGTGGCAGCATCAGAAAGTATCGGGTGAGCTTTACAGGCAAATATCCAATGGCCTTTTTGGGTCATCCTGTATGATTTTTGCTGCTCCTTTTGATTTGAGAATTCCTGAAAAAGAAGAAAAGGATGAAGAGACTGCTTTTGTAGTCCAGCCTGATCTGGTTGTAATATGTGACAAGGCGGGGCTAAAAGGGACAGGATACTCTGGGACTCCGGCTATGGTCATAGAGATTACATTACCATCAACGAATAAAAGGGATAGACTGGATAAATTTAATAAGTATGAGAAAGCTGGAGTTGAAGAATATTGGATCGTTGAACCGGAGGCCAAGCTTATAAGTGTCTTTGCTCTTCAAAGGGATGGCCGTTATGGCAGGCCGGAGATATACTCTGAACAGGGTCGGATACACCTTGGCATGTTTCCTGATTTAACGGTTGATCTTGATGCTGTCTTTAAGGATATTTAGCATGAAGGTTGGAAGATGAACAGCATACTGCTTATCATAAAAGCAACAATCCAGAGTTATCATTGCTTTTAAAAACTTTTTAACGGGAGGGAAAAATGCCTTATATTAAAGTCCGAGGGAAAAGTATTTTTTACCGGCAAAGCGATAACGCTATTTCCCACAGACCGACCATCTTATGTGTGCATGGTGCCGGCGGAACCGGAGAAAAGTGGGCAAATCAACTATCCGGGATTAAGGATTATCATCTTATTGCTCTCGACCTTCCCGGCCATGGACTTTCGGAGGGAGAAGCGGTTCATTCCATACAGAGTTATAAGGAAAGCATCTGGGAATTTGCCCAAGCCATGAAGTTAGCATCTTTTGTCATAGCCGGGCATTCCATGGGCGGCGCAATTGCCCTGCAGTTTGCTTTGGACTATCCGGATTGGTTAAAAGGCCTGATCATTGTTGACAGCGGCGGCAGGTTGAGGGTGAACCCTGTGATGCTGGAAAGCTTGTCACGGGGAGAACATCCCTTGGAGAGTATTCAATTCAGCTATTCTCCTAAGGCTGCTGCAAAGATCCTGGAAGATGCTGCTGAAGAAATGAAAGCTGTATCAACCCAGGTTTTATGGGCGGATTTTCAAGCCTGCGATAATTTTAATGCAATAGACAGTGTTCAGCGGATTAATCTGCCGACTTTGGTTATTTGCGGACAGGAGGATAGAATGACGCCGGTTAAGTATTCTGAATATCTTGCTCAGCAAATACCTCAGGCATCACTTGTGCTCATTCCGGAGGCGGGTCATATGGCTATGATCGAACAGCCGCAAGCAGTCAATAAGGCTATCATAGAATTCATGATGGACAGCTTGAAGTCCGCAAAAAGATGAGGATAAGATAGATAGGGCCTGCTTCGGCTACAGTTTATATTTAGCAAGCCTTAAATAGAAAAAGATACTTCTCTTTTAGAAGAGAGGTATCCTTTGATTTTTCTAAGCGAATGTAACCTTTGCCCCTCAAATCATCTTATCTATGCGGAATAACAGAGAGAAGGGGGCATGAAAATGACAACAGAGGTTCAGGACTGAGTTGAGTCGATGAGGAGTGGGAACTCCTGAGTGTCTTAACCATAGGAGACTTGGTCATTCAATAATTTTTCCGGTTTGTGGCTAAATGGGGAAAGATACGTTTAATTGTTGACTCAAAGTCATCTTGGAGAAAGTAATTCCAATGTCACCGAAAGAGCTCGGCATTGCTCGCTTGCTTTTGATATCTGCTAAAACAAATGGTATACTTAGGAAAAAGAATACAGCTAAGAGGAGCGGGAAGATGAAAAAAAGTTACCTTCTGCTGCTAACGGCGGCTTTGCTGATAAGTTCAATTTTATTGGGGTGCAGCAAGAGCCAGGCACCGGCAAACCAGCCGTCCCAAACGGGCAATGACGCGGCGGCGCAAGAGCTCATAGTGGGTATGGAACTGGCCTATCCGCCTTTTGAGATGACCGATGAAAAAGGGAACCCGACAGGTGTCAGTGTTGATTTTGCCAAAGACTTAGGCGCGGCTTTGGACCGACCGGTTAAAATCGAAAACATGGCGTTCAGCGGTCTTATACCGGCTTTGCAAACCAAGAAAATTGATATGGTTATTTCTTCAATGACGATTACGGACGAACGGAAAAAAACCGTTGATTTTTCTGAACCCTATGCCAAAGCTTGGCTGGCCTTGTTGATCAATGAGCAATCTTCGGTGAAAGAGGTTAAGGATCTCAATGCGCCGGGGCGTAAGGTGGCCGTCAAGAATGGTACGACAGGGCATATTTATGCCCAAGCCAATCTGCCGCAAGCAGAAATCATGGTTTTTGAGAAAGAAAGCGCTTGTATTCTCGAAGTCAGCCAAGGGAAAGCCGATGCTTTTATCTATGATACCTTGAGCATTTACAGAGCCTGGAAACAGAACGAAAAAACGACCCGGGCCAATTTGAACCCATTCCAGGATAAAGTTGAAGAATGGGGCGTTGCCTTGCGTCAGGATGATAAGGAATTGACGGCTAAGGTCAATCAGTTCATCGGCGAGTACAAGAAAAATGGCGGCTTCACAAGACTAGCGGAAAGATATTTGCCTCAAGAGAAGAAAGACTTCGCTGCTCTGGGCGTGAAATTTTTCTTCGACTAATTTTTTGTCTGCTCACTTAAAGTCATGGATTGCCGTGCAAACTCCGTGCCGCAGCATTGCGGCGCGGAGTTCTCGATTTTGCGGTAAGGATAATAATTGGAACGAATAGGAATGAATAAAAGATGAATAAAAGACGAATAGAAGCGGGAGAGGAGGGAATCCTGGATTGAATCGGCCTAATTTATTGTGGAAAAATGAAGAATCTCATCATCCCACTCGTGTGCAGCAAGCCTTCAATATCGCACTGGTCAGCGCCTTTATGCTTGGCGTCCTGCTTTGGGCTTTTTACAGCCTCGACTATACGCTGCGGCTGGACACCGTTTATCTGTATAGGGCCAAGTTTATCGACGGCTTCCTGATGACGATCATTATTGCTTTTTTTTCCCTGATCCTAAGCCTGATCATCGGGAGTTTCTTGGCGTTTGCTGGAAAATCAAGATTTTTGCCTTTGCATTATTTTAGTAAGGCCTATGTGGAAATCATCAGAGGAACTCCGCTGCTGGTCCAGATTTATGTGTTTTTTTATATTATTGCTACCGCGATGCACCTCAGCAATCGTTATGTCCTGGGGGTTGTCATTTTATCGGTTTTTTCCGGGGCGTATATCTGTGAAATTATCCGGGCAGGGATTGAGAGCATCGAAGCGTCCCAGATCGAAACTGCGCGATCGCTGGGTTTCACATCCTACCAACGCTATCGTTATATCATCATTCCCCAGGTGTTCAAAAGGATCTTACCGCCGTTGGCCGGCCAGCTGGTGTCATTGATCAAGGACTCTTCACTTTTGTCGGTAATTGCCGTCAGCGAGCTGACCAAGAACGTTCAGGAGGTCGATTCATTCACCTTTGCCACCTTTGAGAACTACATTGTGCTGGCGCTTTTATACATGATCCTGACCGTACCGATTTCCTATGCCTCGAAGGTTTTGGAAAGGAAATTCAATTATGAAGCTTAAAATCAGCAATCTGGAAAAAGCTTTTGCCGGCAAAACAGTGCTTAAAGATATCAATATCGATTTGGAACATTTTCGTTCCCTGGCGATTATTGGTCCTTCAGGAGGCGGTAAATCCACACTTTTGCGGATGATCGCCGGTTTGCAAAGGCCCGATCGTGGGGAAATCCACATAAATGGCGAAAGAATCGACTATTCGGAAATCCATTTGCAGGAATACCGCAAAACGATTGGCGTAGTCTTTCAGTCTTATAATCTGTTTCCCCATCTGACAGCCCTGGCTAATATCACCCTGCCTTTGATGGTTGTTCATAAATTCAGCAAAGAGAAAGCCGAAAGGATCGCTTTGGAGCTGCTGGAGCGGTTTCAATTAAAAGTGCATATGGATAAGAAACCCCATCAATTGTCGGGAGGACAGCAGCAGCGTATTGCCGTAGCCAGGGCCTTATCCATTGAATCCCGTTTTTTGCTCTTTGATGAACCGACCTCGGCCCTCGATCCGGAGCTGACCAGCGAGGTTCTGGACATGATTAAAGAGCTGCAGGAGCAGAACCAAGATTTAATTCTGGTGACTCATGAGATGGGGTTCGCCCGTCAGTCCTGCGATTATGTGCTTTTTATTGCCGATGGCCAAATTATTGAACATGGATCCAGCGCAAGAATTTTTAAAGAACCGCAAAGCCTGGAGCTGAAGAATTTTCTTAATAAGATTCTAGAGTGGCGATAAGACAGAGTCCTGAATGTCACCTCCGGTCATTCAGGACTCTGTTTGCTTACGAGGACTTATAGTTTACTCATCCATTGAGCTGATCAACTGAATCAAGTTTTCTTTTATCTTCCTAATCTCCTTGACCGGCTCACCGCCCAGATCAAAGAGGGCTTGGCCGGCCAAGTCGGCATCCATAATCTCTCTGCTGAAAGTGACATGGCCCAGCAGGGGAAAATCACTGAGAGCCTCTCCCACAAACGCCAAATCTTCAGCGCTCCTTACTTTGCTGGCCACCACAAAAACCCTTTGAATCCCCAGATCATGGGTCAGCTCCTGAATTTGACGTGCCGTCTGGACACTCCGCCGCCCCGGCTCGACCACCACGATCAAGGCATCCACCGCACCTGCCGTTCCCCGGCCCAAATGCTCGATGCCGGCTTCCATGTCCATAATGACCACTTCGTCTCTCTGCACCAGAAGGTGCTGCATCAGCCGCTTGATCAGGGTGTGCTCAGGACAGACACATCCTGAGCCGCCCTGCTCCACCGTACCCATCAAAAGCAGCTTAACACCTTCATGCTCCACGCAAAACTGCTCCGGCAAATCATCCACTTTAGGGTTGAGGATGAAAAAGGTGCCATAGCCACCGTCGGCTCCCGTCCGCTCCTCAGCCAGTGCCTTCATCTTGGCGAAGGGAGTGATTCCCCGGTAGTTCTCCTCAGGAATGCCCAGAGCAGAAGCCAGATTAGCATCAGGGTCTGCATCCACCGCCAATACCCGGTAACCGTCAGCTGCCAATAGGCGGGCCAAGGTTCCGGAAAGGGTTGTCTTGCCGACGCCGCCTTTGCCTGTCACTGCTATTTTCATCACTCTAACCCCCTATTTTGTTTCTATAGATTTAATCCCGCCCGTTTTTCCTGAATCACGGCGAATAATTTTTTAGCCGCCTCTTCCGGATCGGTCTCAACGATAAAATAGCCCCCGGTAATATCTTTGATCTTCTCCGTCAACACTTCCGTTACCACCTGGGACCCCAGGACTTGAGGGACAGTTCCCAGATGAGTGGGCAGGCCTAAGGCTACGGCCCAGGTGCCGATGGCTACTGCCTTTTCCGACATAGCTTCAGGAGCGGAGGCCACCAGCGGCAAGCGATCCAGATCGACTCCCAGCTTTTGTGCGATGGCTACAGCCACGGAAACGGCACGGGTATTGTCTACGCATGATCCCATGTGGAGAACCAGGGGCAGAGGGCCATTCAAACCATTGGCCTGGCCGATGGCCGTCAGGACAGCCTTCAACCCGTCCCCTGCATAGGCCAGGGTTGCTTCCTGGGTCATCAGTCCATGCTTGGCCAAAGCACCCGCTCCACAGCCTGTCGCTAAAAGAAGAACATTGTGGGCTGCCAGCCCCTTGGCCAGTTCAACAAAGCTTCGATCCTGAAGGGTGTTGGTGCTGTTGCAGCCGGCAAACAGGCAGATCCCTTGAATATTGCCATTCACGATATTGTCCAATAAAGGTTGAAGAGGATCGTGGGCATCAAGCTGGCTCAAGGCCCCGATCACTGCTTCAGCGCTGAAACCGACGATAGCTTTTTCCTTAACCTGAGGGATATTCACCCGCTTGGGATCCCGGCGCTGGTAAGCCTCCACAGCCAGTTCCAGGATTTTTCTGGCCGACTCCACCGCATTTTCCTTATCGAATTGAACATGGGTAGCCCCAGGGATTTTGGTGGTAGACATAGTCGTAATGAGCTCTGTATGGAAACACTGGGCAATCGCTCCCAGGGAAGGCATAATACACTGAACATCCACCACCATGGCTTCCAAAGCGCCTGTCAGAATAGGCATCTCCTGGGAAAGATAGTTGGTCGCCAGGGGCACTCCATGGCGTACCATCACTTCATTCCCGGTACAGCATACACCAACGATGTTAAATCCGCCCGGTGCTCCGGCTTGCTTAGCCAGGTCATTCAGCATCGCCGCCGCATCGCACACCACTTCACTGAGCAGGGGATTATGCCCATGGACGGCAATATTGATGGCATCCTCCTTAATGACTCCCAGATTGGCCTCGGTCACCGTGGGTGCAGGAGTTCCAAAGAGAGCATCGGAAAGCTCGGTGGAAATGTACATTCCTGTATAATCGGCCACCGCTCCTTTTACTCCTCCCAAAAGAATATTCACCGGATCGGCATCACACCCCACATGAGTCCGGCTCATAATTTCAGCAACGGTAGCATCGATATTGTGAGGCATGACCCCCCATTGTTTTAATTTGGCTGCCCGCTCTTCAGTCATGGTCAATTCTGCCCAACGGCAGGGAACTTTAGAATCCTGGCGAGAGTAATCCTCCAGGGACGTGTCAGCTACTTCTTTGGTCAATTCGCGAATACTTTTCCCTTCCCAATCGATCCCCAGCCTTTGAGCTATTCTTTTCAGCTTTTCTTCGTCTTTGATTGTATAGGCAGGGGCATTTCCTTTGCCGACCTCCCGCATGGTCAGGGCAATATGACGGCCGTGGTCGGAGTGAGCTGCTGCTCCGGCAGCAATACCGCGGATCAAATTGCGGGCCACGATAGTATGAGCATCGGCGCCGCAAATACCCCGCTGGGCTCCCTTGCCAAAGGGATCGACCCGGCAGGGACCTTTCCAGCAAATGCGACAGCAAATCCCCATTTTGCCAAAACCGCACTGAGGCTGCTGATCTTTATGGCGATCCCAAACGGTTTGAATCTTGTCTTTTTCTGCCACAGGCAACAGTTTCTGGACTGCTTCATCAATGGAAAATCTTAAGTTCATGATCCGTCCTCCTTTAGTCTACGATACTCTGCATTTGCTATCCCTTTCAGAGACTGAGCGAAAGGACTTTTGTCGGGCAGGCCTGAATACAAGCGCAGCCTGCTTCTTTAATTTCTTTATTCCGGCTAAAACACAGGTCACATTTGAGGGCTTTGGTCCGGTTGTTCTTTCTTCCATCCGCTCTTTCCACAACTTCCGTGGTCATGGTGATGGAACCGAAGGGGCAGGCCCTGGCACAAAGCTTACAGCCAATACAAGTTTCCCGGTTAAGCTTGACGAGCCCCTCTTCTTGATACAGTGATCCGTTCGGGCAAACTTTAACACATGGGGCATCCTCACATTGCCGGCATTGAGTGAGCGCCACCGTAGTTCCTTGCTGCACTACACTTACTCTTGGCTTAAGCTTCATTTGGCCAGCCGCCGCTCCTTCGATCTCATATCCTGCATGGGCCAGCCCACAAGCCAGTTCACAGCTTTTGCAGCTTAAACAACGGCTGAGATCAGCATGGATGAAACGGTTCTTTCCCTTAGACATAAAGCAACACCTCCTCATCTCTCTGCCCTTTCATCGCTAGAAAGGGTGAATTATGTCGATTCATCGTACCATGAACGATTGCAGAATAATGTCAATCAGTTGACAAAAGAGAGCGAATTTTCGCTCTCCTTTGTATATAAAAACTATTCCATTGACTGCTTGGTTCTATTTCAGCTGATCATTCTTATCGAGCATCTTCTTTAACATGTCCATGTCTTTAATAATAAGGGTTCTCCTATTCACTTTCAGCAAGAGGCCGTTCTTGTAAAAATCATTGAGCAGAAAGGATACGGTCTGGCGGCTTGTTCCTAATATAGTTGAGATATCCTCCACATTTAATCCCAACTCCAGCTGAATTCCCTCAGCCACCTGACACCCTTTATCTTTGGCCGCATTGATTAAAAATTCGGCTAATCGGGTGTGGGCTTCCTGAAAGACCAAGCCATTGATAATAGTAATAGAGTTTTTCAAAAGATCCCCCAATACTTTAATCATGATCAGAGAGAATTGAGGATAGCGGGTGATCATCTCACCAAACTTTTTCGTCTTGGCCACCAACAGTACGGTGTCATTATCCAAAGCCTGGGTAAAGGCTCTGGTATGCATGGAGAAGATATCTCCTGGTTCTAAAATAGATAAGGTAAACTCCTTATCTTCATAAGATAAAAAAACCCGCACCCGTCCTTTTTTAACGAGCATGACTAAATTCTCTTCGTGATTGGGCAGAGAGATGATCTGCTTCTTTTGGAAAGTCCGCTCCTGAAATATGGATAGAAGGTCACTGTATTCCGGTGACCCCAAGGCCTCGATCAAATCAATATCGGTCAATTTCATTCTGGCAGGCATGATGCTCCACCTTTCGCTGTTATGTATGAATTTCTTTTTAATTTCCCCTATTATAACCAGCACCCTATGAACATACAAGCCCTCTCATGATTCGATAAATTATACAAATAAGCAGCATAAAACGAAAAAAGCGAGTCTGGGTTTTACGCCAAAAGACTCGCTTTTCCTTGCACTGCGCGTATCCATCAATTTCCCACTTTCTCATCCAGACATTTCAACAGAAACTTCCGCAGAGTTTTCCGATACTCCCCATACACATCCTTATCAATCATAAGCAGCAGGTTCAGCTCATAAGTCAGTTCTTTGAATGCCCTTTCCAAAGCTTCAAATTTAAAAGCAACTTTATGGGTAGCGTTCTTAATTTGGGCGGCAGTAAGGTCAGCCCTCAACTTTTGATTGCTCTTGAAGAGCGGCTTTTCTTTGAGCTTGCTGTTCTCAGCCTTCCTTTTCTCCACATCCTGCTCCAGATTTTGTTTTTCCTTCTCCAGTTCCCCAGCCTTGGCCTCCAGGTCGTCACGTTCTTTTTTCAGCTCACTGTTTTCCGCCTTTTCGCCCTCCAGAGCTTTCTGCAGCTCCCTGTTTTCCTGTTCCGTCTCCTCTTTTTCCTGCCTGGCCTGCTCCCGCTCCTTGATGGCCCTCTGCAGCTGGCGTACAGACATATTTTCGATATCCAGTTCGGCGATGAATTCTGTCCGCTCTTCTTCCGGGACATCCAGCAGAGTCAGTGCCTGGGAGTAGGATAAAATCTTCAACGTTGATGATTTTGCTTTTTCCTCCCCTGGGGAGTCCCCCCTGGCCTGCCCGTACTCCCGGGCGACTTTCATATATCTCTCTGCCGTAAGCTGAGAATAACTCACATACTCCTGCAGCCATTTTCCCCATTCTCCGTGAGGAAGAAACGCTTTGGCCTCCATCAGCCGCCGGCCTATCTCCACAGCACAGGATAACTGGATTCTCCCGCTGGACTCTTTATAGTTGTTGATCTCCGCCGCGATGATCTGCGGAGTGCGTTCCTTTACCAAATCATTCATGACAATTCCTTCCCGGGTTTTTAGTATAGTATATGGACTTGACATGACAGGTGTGACAACTTATTACACCGGCAAAGGGATTATAAAGAAATAAAAAATAAGTGCTGAGGAGGCAGTGAATAGGGAAATTCAGTCGGATTTTCAGGATTGACTTATATTTCTTACACATGTAATATATAATTATCTTACAAGTGTAAGAAATGCCGTGATAGAGTGGTAATCTATTTTGGAATATAGCGTTGGAGGTGCCTATCTTGAAGACAATCCCCCAAATCTCTGCGGCGGAACTGGAAGTCATGAAAATACTATGGGAATTAAAAAGCTGCACCAGCACTCAGATCATAGAAAGATTAGCGGAAGTATCGGACTGGAAACCCAAGACCATTCATACCTTGATTACCCGGCTGGTCTCCAAAGAGGCGGTCAGCGCCGTCAAAATCGATGGTAAATCCTATCTCTATTCGCCTGGCGTCAGTGAAGAGGAATATAAACGCTATGCCAATCAATCCTTTTTGCATAAGCTCTATAACGGTTCACTAAATCTCATGCTGGCCAGCTTCATTAAGGAGCAGCATCTATCCAAAAGCGAGATAGAAGAGCTTAAAAAAATGTTGGATGAGGAGATGTAAACATGGAAGCTATCTTTAAGATAGTTTTAACCACATCCTTCTACGGCGGCATTGTCGGGATGGTCATACTTCTTGTTAAAAATCTGTTGAAAGATAAGCTCAATCCCCGCTGGCATTATTTGCTGTGGATAGTCCTGCTGGTCAAGTTAATCATTCCCTTCGGCCCGGAAAGCGCCTTCAGTTTATATAACCTTCTTGAACCCCTGTCTCAGGAAATCAAATTTTCCTCTGTGCCGGAAGCAGTCAGCGATGCAGGCATCTATTCACCGGAGGGGACTCAAGCCGGAGATGAACGGTCTGGGCTGCCGGCCCAAGAGCCCGCTGCTTCAGCCCAAAATCTCCATACATATGTGGCAGATGCGTTCCCTACTATTTGGCTTTCAGGGTTGCTTTTGATGCTTGCCTGGTTGATCTATGCCGGTTTTTCCTTTGCCGGAAAGCTAAAGACCCATGCCCAGCCGGCGTCCCCCGCTGTTCAGTCCCTACTAGAGGAATGCAAAACAAGGGCTGAAATAAAAGGGGATATCGCTGTCTTTATTCAGGATATCGTCAAAGTTCCTTCCTTAGTCGGCATGTTTAAACCAAGGATCTTACTGACTCCGGATACGTTACGCCTGAAAGAACAGGATATTTCCTATATCCTGCTGCATGAACTCAGCCATTACAGGAGAAAGGATGTATGGGTTAACTATCTACTGCTAACCCTGCAAATTATCCATTGGTTTAATCCTGTAATCTGGTACTGTTTTATGCATATCCGCCAGGACATGGAAGTTGCGGCAGATGAGGGTGTTTTAAGTTTATTGAAGGCAAGCGAGCATAAGGAGTATGGGAAAGCCCTGCTGGCGGTGCTGGAAACGATCAATACAAAAACGCGATTAATGCCGAGATTAATCGGTATGGTCGATGAACGGAAAAATATCGAGAGAAGGATCAGGATGATTAAAATGGCTGATTTTTTTAAGAGCAGGAGAAAAAGGGTTATTCTCACCGGCATTCTCTGCGTGGTGATTTTAGGCGGCCTTTTGTGGACATCGGCTTCGGCCCGGGTAACATCTTATGATAACGGTGATGATAGCGATGCCATCTCACAAAATTCAGCGGCTCAGCCCGTGATTGGTCAATCCATTGAGGAAGCTGTAAGTCTCGCTGTTAAAGAAAAAGGGAAGGGATACCTTGAGGGAGAGGTCCTGACCGAAGGCCACAAGATACTTGAAGTCGAAGAAAAGGACGAGACAGTGATTGCCTACACTGTAGCCAGCATTGGCTGGTTTGGTTTTGAAAATGGTATCTTTACCGGGACCAGCGGCAGCGGAGCCATTCCCACCGTTATAACCTTTGCCAGGAATCCCAATGGGGAATACAGCCCGCGGCTTGTATATCATTGGCAAGTCCGGATTTTCCGGCAGCCTGATTTTTTATGACGCTATGCTGCCGGATATCACTTCTGAGGAGAGGGGGGATCGTGTCAGTTCCCATGGCTATGCCTGGGGCTATATCGGCAGCTGTATTCCCTTTGTGATCTGCCTCGGGCTGATTCTGACTGCCGATGGAACAGGTTTGGGTGCGGCTGCCGCCACCCAGCTGGCCTTCCTGATCACTGCTTTATGGTGGATTCTCTGCACCGTACCGCTTATGCGCAGCTACCGTCAGGTCTACGCTTTGGAAAGCGGCGGCCGTCCCGTTCGTGAAAGTTTATCCCGGTTATGGCATACCCTTACCCATGTGCAAAAGCATAAAAGTGTCTTTACCTTTCTGATCGCTTTCTTTCTCTATATCGACGGGGTTTATACCATTATTGCCATGGCGGCTTCCTATGGAAAAGATGTAGGCATTTCTGATCATAACCTGCTGATGGCTTTACTGCTTACTCAGGTCGTAGCCTTTCCCTTTGCCCTTCTCTTTGCGCGTCTGACGAAGAAATTTGAGGCGACAAGATTAATTTCTGCTTCGATTATCGGCTATCTGGCGATCACCTTGTTTGCCTTTCAGCTGGATAAAGCCTGGGAATTCTGGCTGCTGGCAGTCTGTGTGGCTGTCTTCCAAGGGGGAATTCAGGCTCTGTCCCGTTCTTATTTTGCGCGGATCGTACCTAAAGAAAAAGCCAATGAGTTTTTTGGAATTTTTGATATCTTTGGCAAAGGCGCTGCCTTTTTCGGTATGCTCTTGATAAGTGTCATCACCCAAATCACCGGCCATTCCCGTTTTGGTGTGCTGGGGCTGGCGGTTTTGTTTGGAGTGGGTCTCTGGGCGTTGCGCCATCATGTCCGTGAGGCCAAAAATGCTCAGGCGTTTTAGCGAAACTATCGTTCAGAAAGAAGGGAACCTATGCCGGCCTGCCTAACCCATTACCAGTTTGGCCAGGAGATTCTGGACCGACTTGACCCGGAATTAAGATCATGTGCTCTTGCTTATCAAGGGGAATTTGATGTAGGCCTTCAAGGACCGGATATCTTTTTCTTCTATAAGCCTTACCGCAAAACTGAGATTGCAGCTTACGGGGATGCTTGCCATGACCAGCCGGCCATTAAAATGTTCAGACCGATTTTGGAAAAAGTGCGCCATAAAGGGACATTGGCCTATCTGGTGGGCTTGATTTGTCACTATACTCTTGACACAAACTGTCACCCTTATGTTTACAAACACAGTTCGGACATGTCCGAGCATCACTTGATGGAAGCTGCTTATGACCGGCATATTCTCGCCCGGTCCGGACAGAATACGGCGCGGCATTGCGCAATCCCGTCCTCCGGGTTGGATTTTCAGGCCATGGCTGAACTTTGGCCCGGCATGAGCACAGCAACGATCAAAAAATGTGTATCATCTCAACGGAGTTACATCTGGCTGCTGGATCAGCCAAGGATTTTGAGTGTTTGCCAGGCTATTGCCGGCAGCCGCGGGAAATTTTCGGCTATGTCCCTGCCGGATGAGCTATCCTGGATTCAGGAAAAGTATGCCCGCAATTTAGATGTACTGTACAGCAAAGCACTTGCGGAAGGTCCGGAAAAAATCCGTCAGGCCTGGGCGCAGATGGGCACAAAGGATATGGACTTATCTGGGTTTGAATTGAATTATAAGGGAGAGGCTGCTTTTGAAGGCGCTTAAAAGAGGGAAAACGACTAAAAGAGCAAGAAGGACTAAGCACGGGGAGATGGAAGTTATGGAGAATAGCTCAATTCTAAAATCCAATGTCAAACGAGTTAACCGATTTAATGTCATCCTTATCTGGATTATATCCACCCTGCTCTCAGGGCAATCTTTTCTGACCATGGGTACGGTTTATGGAGTAAAAGTATTGGCCTGCACCTTTGGAGCAGCGCTTGTGGCAACCCTGGCGCTGCTTTTCAATTTAAAATTCAATAAACATGAGAATATTACGGCGCTTATCATTAGTTTTTCTATCGTAGTATCGGCCAGCTATCTGGGCCATATGATTCACGGGGCAACTGCGGCAACTATTTTCATTGTCTATTTAGGTTCATTGGCCATGATCGCCATGTATTTCAGAGTGAGGCTGCTCCTTACCTATGCAGTGCTGTTAAACTTGTTTCTCAGCGTTTTTTATTTTATCGATCCGCAGGGCCTGCTCGGGCCAAATTATAGTGTGATGGAGTTTGCCCGCAGGGTAGCGGTTATGGATTTAATCATCATTATTTTCTTTTTCCTTACCAAATGGGGGAATGAATATATCATGGCTTCCTATGCCAAAGAACAGGACGCTCAGGAATTATTGCTGAAATTAACAGCGGCCATGGGCAGGATCGACCAGGATACTTCTGTATTAAATGACAGTATCAGCGAGTCTTATACACATGTTCAGGACATCGAGCAAATGAGCAAACAGACCACAATGGCTGTTGAAGAAATCGCTAAAGGTGTTGGCGAGAACTCTGTGAGTACGGGGAAAATTGTCGATCAGACCAATGAGGCTGTGGCCATTATCGAAGAGACCAGGAAATTATCCACTGAAACGACGAAAGAAGCCCATATGATGAAAGATGTTGTTGTAAAAAATGCTTATGGCATCAAGGAAATGGTTGAGCAGATGAATACCATCGATACGGCGATCGGAGCAACGTTGGTCAACGTATCTGAGTTGCAGGAGCACATGACCAAAATTAACAATGCCCTTGCCAATATCACGACCATTGCAGCTCAAACCAACCTGCTTGCTTTGAATGCTGCGATTGAGGCTGCCAGAGCCGGTGAAGCGGGTAAAGGGTTTTCCGTAGTGGCCAATGAAGTCAGTAAGCTTGCCGAAATGAGCGCTACTACCGTCAAGGAAATATTTGAAATCATCGAATTGGTTCAAATGACGACAGCGGCATCCTTGGCGAAGGCTACCCACGGTAAACATGCCGTTGATGCCGGAACAGAAGTCATAGCTCAGATTCAGGAAAGATTTGAGCATCTTGAAGAATCTGCCGAATCCATCGCCGACAGCGTTAAAGAAGAAGATGCTATGATCAGTGATCTGGCCGCCGCTTTCGCAGAGATCAAAGGACAACTTGAGAATATATCCACAGTTTCGGAACAGCAGTCTGCTTCGACGGAAGAAATATTAGCTTCCATTGAGAATCAGAACAGCAAAATCAGTGAAGTAGCTCATGCTATGACTTCAATCAGTGAACTCAGCCATAACCTCAGAAGCATACTCAATGATTAGGAGATGCATCCAGAGGTTTTTACAGCCCTGAAGTTGCTGAATATACTTCCCTTATGGCCATATCTCTACTTGTCTTAGGACACTGTGCCCATCAGGAATGAGCAGATAGCCGCTGCCTTGAACAAATATGCTATAATAAATGTACATAAGAGAACAAAAGGAAACGGCAGGATTAACAGATAAGGCTGTTCAACTTTTGGACATCGGAAAACTAAAGGGAAGGAAGCTACTATGGATATTCAGCAGCTGCGTTATTTTGTGGCGGTAGCGCAATACGGTAAGGTACAGGACGCGGCCGATGCCATGTTCATCAGCCGCCAGGCGGTAAGCAAAGCCCTGGCCCAGCTGGAGAACGAACTGGGCCAGCCTTTGTTTCTGCGTACCCATAACGGCATCATGCTCAATGAGCGGGGACAACGTTTTGTAGACCGGGCGGAGGCATTGGTACGCGAGTTTGACGTTCTGAGTGCGGATATGCGGGAAGATGAGCAGGTTTGCCGTGTGCGCATCTGTTTCCCCTTCACGACATACCATTATTTCTGGAATGCACTGGAGCCCTTTCTGGTCAAAAATGAGGACCGGCTAAGGGTGGATGTCATCAACTGCCTGGATGCCCAGTGCCACATGATGTTTGAAAGCAGCCTGGTAGATATGGCTGTCTCCTTTTTGCGCTTTGGTCCGGGAACCGAGGACAGGCTGGTGGCTACTTCTCCGATCTTATTTGCTGTGAATGAAAAGAATCCACTGGCTGGTAAGGTTTCATTAGCCCTGGGTGATCTCACTCACGTTCCGCTCATTTACTATATGAACGGCTATGAGGATAGCTTTTGGCTGGATAAAAATTGCCGGAAAGGCGATTATGAGGTGAATGATATCCTGCTGGCCTTTGATCTGGTGCGTCAGAACAAAGGGGTTTTCGCAGTGCCGGAGCTGGCTGTTCTCCAACCGATGCAGGGTATCGTCTTTTTACCGTATCACGGTCCCAGCGACTACGATAACTTTTACTGTGCCGTTACCGAGCAGGCCGTCCGTGATAAAAGGCGGCGGCAGGCCTGCTTTAATCTGCGGGAAGCGTTGCTTCAAGCCGGCAGAGAAAAATAATCAAGGTGTTTTTTAAAAGATCGCTGCGCAACGTTTGGTTGCTCTGCGGTCTTTTATGTTGCTTTTTTCACAAGAGGCTTTGTGATATATAAGACATAAGGGTTCAAGAACTTTGCCCTTGGCTAAAAAAGTAGGAGAAAGAATACGGAAAAAGAGAGGTAGAAGCAGATGAGTAAGCAATTTTCACGGCGTGATTTCCTTAAGGGGGCGGCCGCTGCCGGCGCCGGTGCTATGACGATGGGCCTGACCGCTTGCAGTCCGGCAGCGGCAGGCAACAGTCCCAGCGGTGCCGGCACTGCCGACAACATGGTGCTGTCTGATCAGACATACCGCAACCTGAAGTGGAATTTTGAAGTGATGCCTGAGGAATACCCTATTCCCGAAGAGAAAATAATCAAAACTATTACTCATGATATTATCATTATCGGCTCCGGCATGTCCGGCTTGTGCACCGCTGTTTCCACTAAGGAAAGCGGCGCGGATGTTCGTGTCATTTCCGCGGGTAAGCGTCCCATCAGCCGCGGCGGCTCCAACCACGCCATCGGTTCGAAAAAGCAGAAGGAGCTGGGCATCGACTATACGCCCGACACGGCAAGCGGCCGCCATGCCGCCAAGGTGGAAAAGCACTCCGCGGCCTGCTACATCGACGAACGCAAGTGGTCCACCTGGATCAACAACTCCGGCCCCGCCATGGATTGGATGATCGATAAAATGGCCTCTAAAGGGTTGAAAGTCTGCCTGGAGCCGGGCTATGTGGACCCGGACGGTATTCTGACCGTTCCGGCTGCCTCCCACAGCTTCTACAACGAAGAAGTTCCTTTTGGTATGCTGTTTGGCGCCCCTCTGTGCGCCCAAGCCTACGCCGATATCTTCAAGGACATGGGAGGCGAGATCGATTTTCAAACCCGGGCACTCTACCTTATTCGTGATGATAATAACACCGGCCGGGTTTCCGCTGTTGTGGCGCAGAACCTGGAGACTGGGGAATATATCAAATACAGTGCCAACAGGGCAGTCGTTCTGGCCACCGGAGATTTCTCCAAGGACCCCGATATGATGGCCAAGTATTCCCCTTGGGCCTGGAATCTCTACCGTAACAGCATCGATACCACTAAAGTGGATTACGATGTAGCGCTGGCTTTTAACGGACTGTACCCGGGGGATGGCCACAAAATGGGTTTGTGGATCGGTGCGGGCTGGCAGAAGACCTATCCCAACGCTCCCATGATCAATTGCGGCGCACCGGGCCCTAAAGTCAACTCTATCGACAATTTCTGGGGTATCAACCTTACCAGCGACGGCAAGCGCTACCACAACGAAGTGACGAACTTCTCCTATGGTGCCATCGCCATCCTGCAGCTGCCCGACCATATTGCTTACTCAGTGTGGGATTCCCGCTATGCCTATATTCAGGACATCTGGGAAACCTTCGGCTGTTCAGTGAACAATGAAAACGGCATCCTGGGCGCCACACCGGAGCAGATGATCGCCGGCTGGGAAGCCGATGTGGAAGCAGGTACCTGCTGGAAAGCGAACACCATTGAGGAATTGGTGGACAAGATGGGATTTAAAGGAGAAGCCCGGGCCAATGCCATCGAATCCATCAACAATTACACCAAGTACGCCGAGCAGGGCAGGGATGAAGAATACCATGTCAATCCCTCCGTACTTCACCCTATTAAAACGCCGCCTTTTTATGCGGCCCGCACCCATTTTGGCAAGGATGCCATGACCTTCCTGTGTGTTACAGGCGGTTTGCGCACTAACGAATATATGCAGGTGTGCGAAGATGACGACACCCCCATCGATGGGCTGTTCAACACCGGTATCATGGTCGGTGACTATTATGCAGGCACCTATAATTTCGTTATGCCCGGGCAGAACCTTGGTGGTGTATGCAATTGCTTGTCTTATATCCTGGGCCGCCGTTTAGCCGATCAAAACTTCAAGTTCAGAAGCGGCAGGATCGAGCGCGTCAGCACTCCGGAAGATGAATCTGCTCAGAATGACGGATCATCCATGGCTTCTTTGGGTGGTGGGGATGCATCTTACAACGACGGTGTCTATACCGGAACTGGTTCCGGGGGGATGGGCGGCGATGTCAAAGTGGAAGTGACCATTGAGAACGGCAAACTGGCTTCGCTCACCTATACCGACAACGAGACCCCTGAAATCGGTGGCAAGGCTCTGCCCGAACTGGTTGAGCAGGCTGTTTCCGCCAACGCCGCCACTGTGGATTCCGTCTCAGGTGCCACGATGACCAGCACCGCCTTTAAAGCTGCTCTGGCCGATGCACTGACAAAGGCGGCAAAGTAAGCGCTCTGTGGAAGAGCACGTGGCTCAATCCTCAAACCAGCCTTTTCTGTTAAGCAGAAGTTCATCGGAAACGATAAAATAGAAAAGCGGCAGACAGCCGCTTTTTTCATTCTGGATTTTGCTCAAGTAAAAAATTAGGTTTGCCAACTGATCCCATCTGGGTCACTCAATCTGTCAGGAGATTCTTTTCCTTAAGGAATTCCATCAGTAATTTTCCGGTCCCCCCCGTTATTTTGAGACAGTTTCGCAAGTGCTCCGGAGTATCAAAAGTGTAAGGATTAAGTGCCCGGCAACATGTTGCTCCAAATTTCGATTCAAAAAGATCATGGAACTCTTTAGTAAGTTCATAAGAGGGTTCTCGGCTTTCTTCAGTACGGGTACGCCCTTTTAATATCCCCAGTACCATAGTCGAACCGGCCAATGCTCCACACATACATCCGGCATGGCCTAATCCTCCGCCAAAACCTGTTGCCAATTTCAATACCTCCGGACTCATGGGACTATTGCACATTTCATTAAAAGCCTTGAAGATCGATTCAGCACAGTTAAAACCTTGTTTGAAATTGTCTCCAGTCCGATTACGGGCTTCTAAAGCTAAATCCTCCATCCCTTACCACTCTCCTCTATTTTTATATTGATACTCCTATATTACTCTGAATATTCAGATAAGTACAGCAAACTATTGCAGAGTTCAGGTGCCAAAGGCATGATAAATGAGTAAGACGGGCCGAGGGGAAAAGCCTTCCATCCGGTCAGCCTTTCCCCTCGGGAACATGCCCTTCCAAAATTCGACAACATCGAATTTTGCGAATCCTAATTATCGTGAAGAATTCCTGTGAATATATTCGATTTCATTCAACAACATATCGAAATCCGTTACGTGAATTTTCCCAAGAATATCTTCTTTTTTAACCGAACCCATAAGTTCTTGCCTCGTAACGTGTATTAATTTAAACCCAAGCCCCCATGAAGGTTTCAAAAAACCTGATCTTCGCCAATTTAAAATAGGTATTTTGAATTGATCAAAATATTTAGGAGGATCATTGGGAGGAATACTTGTAGTAGATACTAAGATGAAAAGGTCTTCGCCTTCCTGCATCATGATTATGGCGGGTCTTCTCTTGGATTCCTCTGGTACATCGTCGAACCCAACATCAAAATAAAAAACATCGCCTAAACTAAACCAGTGCATCTAAGCCCTTTTACTCTCCCTCATTTACAATATATCTGTGGTCTTTATTCTTTCTATCGAACAGAAATTTCCCATCCTTAATTGCCACTGGTCGAACAGAGATTTCCTTTAATTTCTGTGATGACAGTGATGTTTTTCTATATCCCTGGTCTTTTACAGCACCGTTCATGTTCTCGTCCTCCTCATTTGACAATCTTTCTTCCTTATTATCCATATCATACCACCTTCGATAGGTTTGTTCAATAATTAGTATGCCCACAAAAGATCAAATAGAAGAGAACAATCCCTAAGATGCGTTCAGAGGCTTTTTATAGCTGCATAGTTATCAAATATAGTGCTGTATCGGCGAACGAGTGCAACCCTTTACGGCATTCTCTGTATTGTTATAAAGAGACAGTAATTCACTTTTTCCCCTCAAACCAGCCTTTTCTGTTGAGCAAAAGTTCATCTGATGTCAGATGGATGAGAAGTTCCTCCAGCGCCGAAATGCTCGCTAAAACACAGATAATGTACATCAATACCTCTGAATGTGAAAAAGAAAGCAGTAATGGGAATAGAAATAAGAGCAAACCTGTAGCTTTATTGCCATAGGTATGAAGACTTGCCAAACTGTTATATTTTATCCGGGCAACCATCATTGCCGCCAAGCGAATGACACCGATAAAAATAACCCACAGGAGAATAGCTGTCCCCGGGTTGAGGATTGGCAAAAGTATAACGAGCAATACCCCGGCCATGACCAGATCGGCCAAGGAATCAATCTTTGCCCCAAGGGTGCTTGTGGTTCCTGTCTTCCTGGCAATAAAACCATCAAGCATATCGCTGAGTCCGCAGGCAATATACATGACGTAAAAGCTCAGGCTCAATGGCTCCAGGAAAAGCAAACCCAAGGAAAGGAATATCCTGCTTAATGACAGCCAATTGGGTATTGATTTCAGCATCCGTTCATCGCTAGAGTTCATCAAACCACCCCTTAAGTGTATTATGATGTATATAATACACTGTTGCAAATCCATTAATAGTTATGATTGCTTTCATTCATTTATAGCAGTCCTGTGCCTTGCAGCTTTATTACAGAGTAATCATCAGGCAAAGACGCGGGACATCTGGTTCTCTGCTCACGATTACATAAACAGGCGGCAGTTTAGACCGAGGTCTTCAACTGCCGCCTGTTCAGCTCAATAGAGTTATTTGGCTGTCAGTTCACTGACCAGCTTGTTGTGAGCTGCCTGCTTTTCAGCAAGGCCTTTCTTATCGCTGATGATTTTTGACCATTTAATAAAGGCGTCAATCACAATGACTATGAAAAGCCCGGCCAGTACGATGGAAATAATAGAATTGACGGTCTTGCCCCCGGGTATATAGACCTGGGTCAGATTAAAATAGGAAGCATATAAGGTTGTGATCGAGAGGAAGACAAAGGGAATGAAAGTCGCTAAAGCGTAAGATATTCTCCCGGTATTTTTGAGGATAAGCGTTGTTCCAACGACTAAGCCCAGGGAAGCAAGGAGCTGATTGGAGACACCGAAGAGGGGCCAGACCGTGGAGATATCTCCTCCGTAAAGCAAGTAACCCCAGGCAAAAGAGACCAGTGCCGCAGAAATCAGTGCTCCCGGCATCCAATTCACTTGCTTAAAAGGTTTATAAATCGCTCCAATCATATCCTGAACCACATAACGGGCGGAACGGGTTCCGGCATCCACCGCTGTTAGAATGAATACCGCTTCAAACATGATGGCAAACTGATACCAATAGGCGATCAGATGATTCAAACCGGGAATATTGCTGAAGACATAGGACATGCCCACGGCCAGGGAAACGGCTCCGCCGGGACGCCCCGCCAATTCTTCACCAATCAGTTGGGAAAGCATGGGCAGTTTATCGACAGCCATCCCCAGCTTGGCAAAAACCTCAGGAGAAGTGTTGATGGCAAAGTAATCACCGACAGGAAGCGCTGAAGCAGCGATTAAAGCCATGATGGCCACAAAAGACTCAACAAGCATCCCGCCAAAACCGACGATTTTAATATCCCTCTCATTATCCAGGATTTTGGGAGTCGTTCCGGCGGCAATGGTGCTGTGGAACCCGGAAATTGCTCCACAGGCGATGGTGATGAACACAAAGGGCCAAACCTTGCCGGCGATGATGGGGCCGCCTCCATTGATGAATTCAGTGACAGCCGGCATTTCCAGAACCGGGTTAACAATAATAATGCCTAAAGCCAGCGCTCCGATGGTACCGATTTTCAGATAGGAACTCAGGTAATCCCGAGGAGCCAGGAGGAGCCAGACCGGCAAAGCAGCGGCGAAGAAAGCATAAATAGGGAGCCCCAGCTTGATCACGGTTTCACTGTAGTTGAAAAACACACCAAGGGCCGAACCCTTCACATAGGGTCCGAAAAAAACAGCCAGAAGGATTAGAACGACACCGATGAAAGAGGCTTCACCAAGTTTTCCGGGGCGAAGATAACGCATATAAATTCCGATAAAAATGGCAATGGGGATGGTCATTGTTACAGTAAATGTCCCCCAGGGATTGTGTTTGAGGGCGTGGACGATGACAATGGAAAGCCCGGCCATAGTGATAAGCAGAACGAATAAGACCGCGATCCCAGCTGCGACCCCGGTAATAGGGCCGATTTCTTTTTTGGAGATTTGTGCCAAAGATTCTCCATTGTGACGTATTGAAGCAAAGAGGACCACCATATCATGGACCGCGCCTCCCAGCACCCCGCCGATCAGAATCCAAAGAGCACCGGGGAGGAAGCCAAATTGGGCTGCCAGAACCGGACCGACCAAGGGCCCCGCTGCGGCAATAGCGGCAAAGTGGTGGCCGAAGGTTACCCAGCGGTTGGTGGGAACAAAGTCATGGCCATCCTCGAGGCGCCTGGCTGGTGTGGGAAGATTGGGGTTGACTGCCAGAACTTTAGCAGCCAGGAACGTTCCATAGAGTCTGTACCCCAACACCAGTACACATGCTGCAGCAATAAGCAGATAAAGGGCATGCATTTTTTTCACTCCTTCTCTTTCTCAGTTTGTTTCGCTAATTGCGACAACATTAGTATACTTGCCGTCCTCTATTTCGAATGAATTGCTGCAAAAAACATAAGAAACAGTGTTTAACAAGCAGGATTTCCTGTTTGACCTGAGGGCAGAGCATGGCGGCAGGATCTCCTGGCATTGGTTCGAAGTCAAAAAGCAGTAAAAATAAAAACGATTCCAATCCTCTGTCAAGGATTAGAATCGTCAAAAGCTGGGCGGAAGTAAAGACCGGCTAAAAATTCAAGCGCTGGCGTACCTCTTTCAGATAAGTCCGGCTCACTGGAACAGAAGAGGCCTTGTCATCGGCCATCAGCAGATTATAGGTTCCGTTAAACCAGGGGATCACCTCGCGGACCTTGTCCGGATTGACCAGATAACTTTTGTGGGTGCGTAAAAAACCCAGCTTATCTTCCAGCTCACAGAGATTATAGTTGGTTTTGTATTCTTCGTTGCAGGTCATGATCATGACATGACGCGCAGTGATAGAACAGAAGATGATTTCCTGAGGATTCAGCAATAGAATCCGTTCGTTCAGCTCTACCGGTATTTTCGCGTCCCGGGGCTTCTCCAGCAGAGCCAGAATGCGGTTCAGAGAATCGGCAGCAGGCCGGCTGAGGAGGCGTCGGATTTTTTCCATGGTCATCTGCAGGCGTTCTTCATCAAAAGGCTTGAGGATGTAATCCACCGCATTGACCTGAAAGGCTTCCAGTGCATGCTGATCATAGGCTGTGGCAAAAATAATGATGGGAAGCTCTGAAGGCTTGAGCATGGTCAGCAGTTCCCGGCATACGGCGAGTCCGGTCATATCCGGCATCTGAATATCGAGAAAAACAACCTGGGGCCTCAGCTTAAGTATTTTCCGGAGGGCTTCCTGACCATTGTCGGCCGTATCATCGATAACCACCCCTGGTACCCGTTCCAGCAGAAAGATCAATTCATCCCTGGCCGGAGCCTCGTCATCCACAACAAGTACATGGATCATTCTTCAGTCACCTCGCCGTTTTCTAATATTGTCTATTCTCTGATTATGACTTATTCTATTAAATAAAGAGCGCCTGAGTCAACCGCTGAATCATCGGATTGGCGGCGAAAATTGGTTGCCTCCTGAAATCATCAACCGGTGCCTCAGTGGTCAATTGCTGAACGAACCGGCAGAAAGGAGCGTACTGACTGTGTATCTGCTGTTTCTCATGATTGAACATATAGGACTGATTGTGGCGATCGCCTTTATCCTGACGCGCTTCAGTATGTTCCGCGACCTGATGGACCATAAGCATGATTCCTGGACTCTGGTCAAGCTTGCTATTCTGTTTGGCTTGTTTGGAATTATCGGAACCTATACGGGAATTTCTGTCCAGATTAAATCCGATGCTCTTTTCTGGATTCCCCGTGTTGACACGATGGCTTTTGATGAAGCTCTGGCCAACTCGCGGGTTGTCGGTGTGGTCATCGGAGGGTTGTTGGGAGGCCCCTGGGTAGGCTTGGGAGCAGGGGTCATTGCCGGTCTGCACCGGATTACCCTGGGTGGATTTACCGCGCTGGCTTGTGGGATGGCCACGATTGTTGAAGGTCTGCTGGCCGGTTTTGTGCATATGAAACTGGGCAACCGCCGCATTATTACCCCGGGTAAAGCCCTGCTGACCGGAATTGTGGCTGAGATGATGCAGATGGTGATTATTCTGCTCATCGCCAGACCCTGGGAAAACGCTTTGGCTCTGGTTCAGGTTATTGCTTTGCCGATGATTCTGGCCAATAGTGCTGGCATAGCTATTTTCGTGGTGATTATCCGCTCTGCGGTTATTGAAGAGGATAGGATTGAAGCGAGCCAGGCCCAAAAGCTCCTGGGTATTACGGATCAGATGCTGATTCATCTCCAAACCGGGTTGACTGAAGCTTCGGCCACCGAGATATCCAAGCTGCTTTTGAAAACCACGGGGGTATCTGCTGTTTCCATTACCGATCATGAGAAGATTCTTTCTCATGTGGGAATTGGGGATGACCATCATCTTCCCGGTCACGCCGTATTGACGGAAGCAACCAAGCGGGTTTTGCAGAGCGGCAAAATGTCCATTCCCAAATCCATTGATGAAATTCACTGCCCGGAAAAAGGCTGCCCTCTGGCGGTAGCGATCATCGTGCCGCTGAAAAAAGCGGGTGAGGTGGTCGGGGTGCTTAAATTCTACTTTTCCAACCCCAAGCAGATAAAGCCGGTTGATGAAGAGGTGGCCCAGGGGCTGGGCAGGCTTTTGTCCCACCAGCTGGAAGTGGTCTCCGCCCGCAATCAGGCTCAATTGATCCGCGAAGCGGAAATTAAAGCCCTGCAAGCCCAAATCAATCCCCATTTTCTCTTTAATTCCTTAAATACGATCGTTTCCCTGATCCGGAGCCAGCCGGATTCAGCGCGCAAGCTGCTGATTCAGCTCGGGCATTTCTTCCGTCAGAATCTCAACGCTTCTCTCCATGAGTTTGTCACGCTCAGACAAGAGTTTGCTCACGCCCGGGCCTATCTGGATATCGAGCAGGCTCGCTTTGGCCAGCGTTTAAGCGTGAAAACCGAACTTAACCCTCAGCTTGAGGAGGTGCCCCTGCCGCCCCTTACCCTGCAGCCTTTGATCGAGAACGGGATCAGGCATGGTCTTAAGGGCTTGGAACGAATCGGGGAGCTCATTATCAGTGTTCGGGAAGAGGACGGATATGCGCTGATCGCTATTCGGGATAATGGGATTGGCATCTCTCCGGAACGAGTCGGGGAGCTTCTGCACAGCCGGATTCAATCTCAGGAGGGAACGGGATTGGCTTTATACAATGTCAACCAGCGGCTGATTCATCATTTTGGAGAGGAAGCGGGCCTGCATATCGAAAGCGAATTGGAAAAAGGGACTTGTATCTGGTTCAAAGTCCCAATACACAAAGCCTTAGATTTAGAAATGAAAACGCTTAATCAATATTAGGTAAAAGTACTATATTTTACTCATAAGCATTACTAAGATCATTGTTTCTTAAATTTAACAGGAGCGCCAAGGCTAGGGGAAGCTATTCGTCTGGTTTGAGTAGAATCAAATTAACTATGCTCTGATGGATATTAAGAAATTGCAAAATATTCTTATAATGGCTATAATTAAGATATTGCTTAAAGAGAGTACAACAATAGCTGGTGACTATTTTAGCAATATAAAAATGAGGAGTGAGAGAAATGGAATGGCTGACCCTAAGTATTGATGGGCGCGAAGTCAGCGTACCTAAAGGAACGACTGTGCTGGAAGCTTGCCGAATGCATGATATCACGATTCCTACCTTGTGCCACGACCCGGAGCTTACCCCTGCCGGAGCCTGCCGCCTGTGTGTCGTTCAGATTGAAGGCATGCGCAATCTGCCGCCATCCTGTGTTACCCAAGCAACCCAGGGCATGGTGGTTCATACTCAAAATGAGAAAGTAAGAAAAGCGCGCAAAACTATTTTAGAGCTGTTGGTGGCCAATCACCCATTGGACTGTATGACCTGCCAGAAAATGGGCGATTGCTCTTTAGCTGAGTATGCCTATGAGTACGGGGTAAAGGGTGAAATATACCGGGGAGAGAGGCGGCGGCTTCCCATCGAAGATTCCAATCCTTATATTTTGCGGGATCTGAACAAATGCATCCTGTGCGGAAAATGTGTTGCCACATGTGGAGCTGTGGCAGAAAGAAGTGTCATCGGGTTTGCCAATCGTGGTTTTCATGCCAAAGTGGCTACCGTTATGGATACCGACCTGAAGGATTCCACTTGTGTCTACTGTAACCGCTGTGTGGCCGTTTGTCCGGTTGGAGCTTTAATTGATAAAAACACCCTTGGTAAAGGCAGAGCCTGGGAGGTCCGGAAAGAAGAAGTCATCTGCACCTTCTGTGAAGCAGGTTGTAAGTTCGAAATCAATTCCAAAGACGGCAAAGTCATCGCAGTTACTGCCAAATCAGCATCCAGTGGACGGCCTCTCTGTCTCAAAGGGCGGATTGGTTCTGATTTCCGTTATAACCCCGAGCGCAAAGAAAAACCCTTTGTCAATAAGGATGGAGAGTTTGTCCAAATTACCTGGGCGGAATTCCTGGGACTGGGGGATATTGCCGAGAAGCTTGCCTTGCTGGCGGAGTAACAGGCTGGTTGTTTGATACTGTTGACAGCATGATAGCATCTTTTGCAGACGGCGACTGGCGGATGTCAGAAGCCGTCTTGTTGTTCATACACCATATGGCTAATACTTTATCTATCCTGGGAGATCGGACTAGATGCTAAAGCTAACGGCCTGCATCTGCAGACCGTTTAGTTTTTCCGCTACTTGCCTCTGTGCTTAGCTTTGGCTTTAAGAGGTCGAAGTTGACAACACAAGAGGGGAGAAAGCTTGAGCAATTTGCCCTGGAGAACATGGTCATAAGGCAAACTATCCCAGACATATAGTATTAGAAAGGGAATGCCTTGGAGGTGAGGAGGGTGCTGTCCCCCAGCCTGGAAGATTACTTGGAAGAAATCTACCGGTTTTCTATGGAGAATAGTGTGGTAAGAGTAACGGATATCAGCAAGAAGCTGGGCGTATCTCTGCCCTCGGTGTCCAAGGCTCTGCATAAACTCAATAATCAGGGTTATATCAATTATCACCGCTATGGTGAAATTGTCCTTACCGAGCAGGGATGTCTGAAAGGCAATTACTTAGTGGAGAGAAACCAAATGCTGCAAGAGTTTCTGGCCCTGATTCAAAGCCAATGCGATATTCCCGCTGAAACTGAAGCCATCGAGCACTATATATCGGATTCAACGATCCAATCCTTACGCCGGCTGGTTACTTTTTTTAAGGAAAACCCAGCTTGCTATGAAGCTTTCCTCCGCTTTGAGTATAAACAAAATTAAACATAGATTTGAATAACGGTCAGGCTTTTTCTGAACGTTTCTTTTTTTCGCAAAAATAGATAATAATTACTAAAAAATAATCTGATAAAAATTGTATAAATTCAATAATTGAATTATAATGTGAATATTGGTATATACTTAGGTTTTAAGTCGAATTTTAATGGTATGAGGAGGAATGAGATGAAGAAACAATTGTTGACCATGGTGCTTTGGATGATAACAGCAGGCACCTTGATAGCTTGCTCCCCTCAAACAGAGAATGCTCAGTTTGTTGAGGAGCCAAAAACCCGGTTAATATCCGGTACCTACCGCGCTGAGTTCGACCAGCCTGACAGCCGGGGTTGGACGCCATTTTTGATTATGGAAATAAATGATGAAGGAAAAATCGCGGCGGTCAATTTTGATTACATATCTACGGAGGGAGCCTTCAAAACCCAGGATGCCGACTATAACCAACGGATGACGGCTGCCAACGGACTAGGCCCCAAGACATATTGCCCGCGCTTTGCCAAGAATCTGATCATCTATCAGGATCCGGCTCAGGTAGACGGAATCACCGGTGCCACTTCCTCCTCCCAGGAGTTTAAGCAGTTGGCCCAGGCAGCCTATGCTGCGGCGGAAAAGGGCAGCCAAGGGACGGTTTATCTCTCCCATATACCGGAAGGCAGCCAGGAGAGCGGGGAGGGAGACTCATGAAAGCTATTGCTAATCTTAAGGTCAGTACCAAGCTGGTGATGAGCTTCTGCTTGCTGGCCCTGATCACCTTTGCGGTGGGAGGGCTGGGGGTCTTTAATACACTCCGCCTCCAGGAAATGGATCAGGAACTATACACTTATCAGACCTTGCCTTTGCTGGAGCTGCGGGTAATTCACGGCTCATTCGAAGAAAACAGGGCATACATCAGAGATATTATCCTGGAAGAAGATCCTGCTCAGATCGAAACCCACTTAAAAGCCATTGAGCAAAACAGGCAAAAAATTGACCAGGCGCTGGCAACCTTTGAACAAAGCCTGCGCACCGAAGAGGAGACGCTGCAGTTTACTTATCTGGACAATGTCCTGGAAAATTTCGATTACCACCTGGACCAAGTGATGGAACTTTGCCGCCATGGCAACAAAACCTTTGCATATACCGTATTAGCTCAGGATGGCCCGAAGCTCTCGGCCAATTTCAGCGCAGCCATCGATAATTTGTCCCTGATTAAGGAACAAACCGGCCATGAGGTGGCGGCTGCCAATAAAGCAAGGGCTGAATCCGCCTTCTGGCAGACGATAATTTTTGTGCTGGGGGCTGGAGTCCTGGCTGTCGTACTGGGTGTCACCATTTCCAGACTGATCAGCACCCCGCTGTCCGCTTTGGCCAAGGCGGCCAATGAGATTGCTTCAGGCAATTTAGTCAGCCAAATTCCGGCCAAGTACCGGACAGCCAAAGATGAAATCGGGCAGTTGGGTATGGTATTTCAGACAATGGCTGAGAATATCCGGAATTTAATTCACCAGGTTCAGGAATCGGCCGGAATGGTAGCCGCATCTTCCGAGGAGTTAAACGCCGGCGCCGGACATGCTGCCGAGGCCGGCTCCCAGGTTGCCCATGCGGTCAGCGCAACTGCCGATGGTGCGCAAATACAGGTTACCGCTTTGTCTGAGACCATGGCAACCGTGGAAAATATGGCCAAAGTAATAGAGCAAATCGCGGCCAACAGCACCAGCGCGACGCTGATCGCTGAAAAGGCTGCCCAGGCAGCGGTTCAGGGCAGCAACAAAATCGACACAGTGGTCGTCAAAATGGCGGATATCAAACAAAGTGTTGAACATTCCGCTTTGGTCGTCTCAGAATTAGGAACCCGATCCAAGGAAATCGATCAGATTGTGTCAACCATTTCCGGATTGGCGGCTCAAACTAACCTTCTGGCGCTCAATGCCGCTATTGAGGCGGCCAGGGCTGGTGAAGAAGGGCGCGGATTCTCTGTTGTCGCCGAGGAAGTCCGCAAATTGGCCGAGCAATCCCAACAGGCCGCCAAACAGATTGCCGTTCTGATCCAATCCATCCAGCTGGATACGCAAAGGGCCATGACTGCTATGACGGAAGGGACTTCCGAAGTGCAGGCCGGCTATGCTGCCGTCAATGAGGCCGGTGCTGCTTTTGCTGATATTGCGTCCTTGGTTCACACGGCATCCGATCAGATCATGGAGATATCGGCCGGTGTGGAGGGCATGTCTATGAACAGCCATAGTATGGTTAATTCAGTCAGCAAGGTAGAGGAAATCAGTCGGCAGACCTCCGACCAAACCCAGATGGTGTCGGCAGCTACCCAGGAGCAGTCTTCCGCCCTGACGGAAATTGCCTCGTCAAGCGGAGCCCTGGCTCAGTTGGCTGATCAGCTGCAGCAGGCAGTAAGCCGTTTTAAAATAACCTAATCCATAACCACTCACTTTACGGGGGCGTTTTCTGTATAAACTGCAGGAAACGGCCCCTTTGCTGTTCCGGGGAATGGTGACAGCGGCTTTATTCCTCAAACAGCATGGTTTCTTTACTAGCCAAGTCACACTTTATTTCCATCTTTAATACTGTATTAAAAAACATACTTCAAACCTGAAAAAAGGAATCGATTTAAAAGTTAACTCAGTCTAACAGTGAAGGGAGAGTTATGACTCATGGATACACAATCACTTGTTCCCTTATCCACCCTTAAGCAGGGGGAGAAGGCTTATGTAGTCGATCTTGAACTAAACGGCCTGTTGAGGCGCAGAGTGTTGGATTTGGGTATCGTTCCCGGAACCTCCCTCCAATGTGTCGGGACCGCCCCCGCCGGAGATCCCATCGCTTACTTAGTTCGCGGAACGGTGATTGCTCTCAGGAGTGAGGATGCCAGGTCGATCCGGGTCAATTCAACTTTAGTATAAAGAAAACCCAAGCAAGCGTGCGGTTAGTATGGAAAGTGTTGGAGAGTGAGTGCAATGAATTTAAAAATTGGGGATCAAGCTGCTCCCCTAATGCCAAAAGGAAGAATTCGGAGAGAAAGCTTTGGTATAAGCAGTGCAGCCGACCAGTGGATTATTGCTTTAGCAGGAAACCCCAATGTGGGTAAGAGTACAGTATTCAATGCTTTGACCGGCCTTCGCCAACACACCGGCAACTGGCCGGGCAAAACAGTGAACAACGCTCAGGGTTACTTTACTTATCACAATCAAAGCTTCATGCTTGTTGATTTACCGGGTACTTATTCCCTCCTGGCCCATAGTGTCGAAGAAGAGATTGCCCGGGACTTTATTTGCTTTGGTCAGCCGGACGCCACAGTGGTGGTTTTGGATGCCACTTCTCTGGAGCGAAATCTTAATCTTGCCCTGCAGATTATGGAGATTACGCCCCGGATCATTGTCTGTGTCAACTTAATGGATGAGGCTCGCAAAAGAGGCATCGTCATTGATTTTGAGGCCCTGCAAAAGGAGCTTGGCGTGCCGGTGGTTGCTACGGCAGCCAGACATAACCAGGGGCTTGAGGAGCTGCAGCGGGCCATTTTTGATATTGCCGTGGGCAATCAAGCCACTCAGCCCAAACAAATTGTTTATTCTGAGGATGTGGAGAAGGCCATTCAGCTGCTCCAGCCCCAGATCGAAAAGGTAGGTATGGGCACTATTCTTAGCCCGCGCTGGCTCGCCCTCCGCCTTTTGGACAGCGATCCTGCCTTTATCGAAGAGATCGGCCGTTTCGTTGCCATGAATGAGGATCAAGAGATTAACCTGCAAAGCGAGGAGGGGAAGGTAGCGTTATGAGCAGCATTAATCCTGATCCGTTATTGAAGCTTTATCGGGATACGGAAACGATTCGCGAGGATTTTGGCCATTCCATCACGGATCGCGTGGTTATTGATATTTTTGCTTATTCGGAAAAACTCGCCAATCGGGTGATCTGCCGTGAACAAGAGCAAGCAAGACGGTGGCGGGAGGGTATTGATAAGATCGTGATCTCCAGAGCCTTTGGCTACCCGATCATGCTGGGCATCCTCGGGCTGATTTTTTGGATTACGATCGTGGGGGCTAATGTCCCCTCCCAACTCCTGGCTACGGCGCTTTTTGCTTTTCAGGATACCCTTACCCAGAGTTTTAATGCCTTAGGTGCGCCGGCTTGGCTCCACGGTGTTTTGGTGCTGGGTATGTATCGGACACTGGCTTGGGTCGTTGCGGTGATGCTGCCGCCCATGGCCATCTTCTTTCCCTTGTTTACCCTGTTGGAGGATCTGGGATATCTCCCCAGGGTGGCCTTTAATCTGGACCATATGTTCAAGAAAGCCAAGGCTTGCGGCAAGCAGTGCTTAACGATGTGCATGGGCTTTGGCTGCAATGCGGCGGGTGTAGTATCCACCCGGATTATTGATTCCCCCAGGGAGAGATTGATTGCTATTCTAACCAATAATTTCGTTCCCTGTAATGGACGTTTTCCCACCCTGATTGCCGTCGCCTCGATTTTTATCGCGGGTATGGCGGCTTTTTCCCAGTCCCTCTTAGCGGCAGGTTCCGTCATTCTTATGGTGCTCTTCGGCATTTTAGTCACCTTTGGCGTGTCCTGGGGATTGTCCATGACCCTCTTAAAAGGGGAACCCTCTTCGATGGTCCTGGAGCTGCCCCCTTACCGCCGGCCCAAGGTCCGTTCGGTTCTGTATCGCTCCATGCTGGATCGCACCTTATTCGTCTTACGCCGGGCGGTCATCGTAGCGGCACCGGCCGGAGCGGCCACCTGGGTTCTGGCTAATGTATGGGTGGGAGAGGCGAGCATTCTTACCCATATTGCAGCCTTCCTGGATCCCGCAGCTAAGGCTATAGGGTTGGATGGATTTATTCTTATGGCTTTTATCTTAGGTATACCGGCCAATGAAATCGTGATCCCCGTTCTCCTGATGAGTTATTTGGCTACGGGACAATTAACAGATTTCAGCACCCTGGCGGAGTTGAAAGAAGTGCTCTTAGCCAATGGCTGGACTTGGCTGACCGCTCTGAACACCATGCTGTTCTCCCTCTTGCATTGGCCTTGTGCCACCACTCTCCTCAGTATGTATAAAGAGACCGGAAGCAAAAAGTGGACGGCGCTGGGCTTTCTTCTTCCCACGGTGATTGCCTTTATCGTTTGCTTTATGGTAGCCCAGACGGTTTACGCATTAGGGTGGGTATAGAGCAGTTACTCAGTTATAGAAAATATAAGGACAGATCTTTTGTTGCTGAAAGCAGCTAAGATCTGTCCTTGATCGTGATGAAAACATCACTGTGAGGGGTCAATCAACTCCAGGCGCCCCAGTACATCGTATACTTTAAGGGCAATGTAAAGATTGGTTCGGTCGTAAGCTTTTTGGAAACTGGTATTGGTCAGTTCCTCGACTCTTTTTAAGCGGTAGCGCAGGGTATTGATGTGAAGAAACAACCGCTCGGCGGTTTCATTGATATTTAAATTGGCGTCAAAATAGCAGCGCAAGGTCTCCAGCAGCATGCTGTTGTTCACTCTATCGTGAACGATCAGTGCGTTTAAGTATTTTTTATATAACGATTTAAGATGATCCAGGCTATTGCTGAAGATCAGACTGTAGACCCCTAAATCATAGATATGTCTGACTTGGTTGCCATTCCCGGTCAGCTCGGAGAGATGGATAGCATAGAGGGCCTCCTGATAACTCAGATGCAGTTTATCAATGAGATATTTATTGCCAATGCCAAAGGTGGCCTTGAAATTAAATTTTTTGCGTACATCTTCATGATAACGGGTAATATTGTCCAGGGATTTTTTCCAGCCGCTGTCCACATCGAGAATTTTCACATCATAATGGGTAGGGCAGATGTGAACCAGGTACTTATTATCCCAAACGGTGCAGAAAATATCCAGCTTGTTGAGTTTGAGCCAATCTCTGGTGTAGGCCAGGAGGGCTTGCTTTTCTATTTCCGTCAAGATGCGGTCGGTCAGCATGATACAAACATAATACAGATTATTTAAGTCATAATTAAGGAGGAATGAATTTTGTTTGAGAAGCTCTTTGATATTGATATTGCACAAGAGAATATCGGCAATAAAGTTATTGGTATAGACATTGTTAAGCTTTTCCATGGAATGGGCCAGGTTAAAATAGGTTTTAACAGCCAGGGAAGCTTTTTCTAAACCGGGGATCAGTTCGTGACATTCTTCGGAATGGACCGGTTCGACGAAGATAAAACCATCCTTTTCACTGGTTCCCACTTTATAGCATAAAGTGAGCAGCTCTTCATCCCACAGATAAGGGCTGCCTTCATCCCAGTTTAAGATGATATCGAAAAAACTCTGGGGAAGTTGCTCCTGGTCCGAACCCAGACTATAGGTCGTTCCTTTGTAATCCGAGATGACGACATTCCGCCCGGTGGATTCGCGCAAGTAGCTCAGGACATGCTCCAAATTATTCATTTCAAGAACTGAATGGGTCAAGGACACTTTGACCTCATCGGTATGAGCCATCTTTATGCTCCTTTGCAAATGAAAATATGAAGTGATGTGTTGGGTAGACCGGCGCTGTCCTTAGAAAATATAAGTTTAGTATGTATTAGTATAGCTGCTTGTGCTTGTAATTACAATTATATATTTGTCTGAAAAAAACCCGGCTATGTTTGTCTAATGCTACGAAGGAGAGCCATCCGGAAAGATAGAATGATTTGGCACAAGAAAGTATTGAACCTTTCCCATGATGGAAGAAAGGAGGATTGGAGTGCGCACAGGAAAAGAAGGACCTTCAGCACAATTTAAACTGGCTTTTTTGTTGGGATGCCTGCTATTTGTCTTCATCGCTGTAATGGGTTGTGATGGACAACAAGCGGCAAGTCAAACAAAGCCTCAAGGAGGTGGCGGAGAAGGCGGTCAAGCGGCCCTGGTGAACACTGGTGAGCAGGCCAATAATAGTCATTCGAAAATGGGCCTGCAATGCGAGCAATGCCATGAGCAAGGTGTGGAAAACCCGGTAAAACAGGAGCAATGCCTAAGTTGCCATAAGGGCATGGCAGAGGTTGCCCTGCTGACCAAGGAAAAGGAACCGAACCCCCATGGCCCTCACCACTATGACACAGCTGACTGCACCACATGTCATGCCATTCATGCCAAATCACAAATGATGTGTTCAACTTGTCATGATTTCCCCTGGATCAATGAACTGGATGAAGAGCTATGGACTAAACTCTAATTCTATTTTGAGAGGAGCTAACCCCATGACCCAAAAAGCAGTTGATAGAAGACAATTTTTAAAAACGATGGCTTTAGCCGGTGTATCCATTGCCGGTGTGGGAACCCTGGCCGGTTGTTCAGCAGGAGCAGCGAATCCGGCACCTCAGCCCGCCCAAGCCGGTCCGGAATGGAAGGAAGAGACCGATGTGGTTGTCATCGGCAGTGGTTTTGCAGGTCTGGCAGCTGCGCTGGAAGTCCTTGAGGCAGGTTCACAGGTCATTATTTTGGAAAAGATGCCTGTGAGCGGAGGGAACTCAGCTATTAATGGCGGAGATATGTGCTGTGCCAATACGAAGATGCAAAAAGCCGCAGGCGTTGAGGATTCTGTCGAACTTATGGTAGCGGACATGCTAAAGGCCGGCGGCAATATCAATCATGTGGATAAGGCCACTCTTGTCGCAGAAAAATCCAACGAAGCGTTGGAATGGTGTCAGAATTATCTGGGCATGAAATTCAGAGAAAAATTGAATTACCATGGCGGCCATTCTGTATTAAGAGCTCATCAATCGGAAGAGGCTTCCGGCTCAGGGTATATTAAGGCTATGCTGGCGAAGTTAGAAGGAAAAGGTATATCCGTTTCGAACAATAGAAAATTCGTCCGCTTCATGGAGAATGATGAGAAACGGATCATCGGCGTAGAAGTGCTGGATGGCTATAAATATGGCAATGAGAGCAGTGGGACACCGCTGCAGATCAAAGCCAGGAAAGCCGTAATCATCGCTTCCGGCGGGTTCTCCCAGGACATCAGGATGCGTACCATCCACGATCCCAGAATCACCGACAAATTCACCAGCACCAACCACCTGGGTGCTACGGGGGAGGCGCTGAGAGAGGCGCTGAAGCATGAAGCTATGGATGTGCATATGGATTGGATTCAGCTTGGGCCCTGGACCAGCCCTGACGAAAAGGGATTTGGCTATGTGCCCCAGTTCGTCGAACGACTGGTTGGCTTTGCTCCCATGATCGACGTCAAAACCGGCAAGCGGTTTATTATGGAATCGGGGAACCGGAAGGTCAGAGCGGATGCGATCATTGCTTTGGGTGAACCCGGTATTCATGTAGCTGACGAATATGCTGTGAAGCTGCAGATTCTGCCCCAAATTCTCGAAGGAGCTATGGGAAACGGCTCGATTAAGAAGTACGATACTCTCGAAGAAGTGGCCAAAGCCTATAATGTTCCGGTAGAACCCTTCCTGGCTGAAATCAAGCGTTGGAACTCCTTTGTCCTCAAGGGCAAAGATGATGATTTCAATTGCATGATTATGGAGGGAGCTAAACCCACTGAACAAGGCCCCTTCTATGTTACCCGCATGTGGCCTAAGGTCCACCATACCATGGGCGGACTCATGACCAATCTGCAGACTCAGGTGATCAATCAGGATTTCGAACCGATCAAAGGGCTTTATGCCGCCGGTGAAGTCACAGGAGGTATCCATGGTGCGGTGCGTCTGGGTGGAGTAGCGTGTACAGACTGCATTGTCAATGGCCGCATTAGTGGGCAGGAAGCGGCTAAAGCAGAGGCCTGGGGTTAGAATTCAATTCAAGAGAGAGATTAAAAACAGATGAATAATTAGTGGATGAATAATTAGAAAAATAAAGGGGCTGTATTCCATTTTGTTGGAATATGGCTCTTTTCAATTTAAACTGGATTAGTTTGAGAGCCTGACCAGATTGTGATACAATAGCCTCAAAGGTGTGCCTATGCATAAGGAGGAAGTCCAGTTGGCTGGTTTTTTTACTAAATTAAAAAACGGATTGACGAAAACTCGGGATCAGTTTGTTACTAAAGTCGAAGAGATTTTAACGGGAAGACGGAAAATTGATGAAGAGCTCTATGAAGAGCTGGAGGAAGTATTGATTCGCTCCGATGTGGGGGTAAATACTTCCTTTGAACTGGTTGAAGGGTTGCGTAAAGAGGTAAAGAAAAGAAAATTACAGGAGGCGGAAGAGCTAAAGGTTGTTCTCCAAGAGCTGATTGCTGAACTGCTGGGAGAAGAAGAGTCCATGAACTTTGCAGAACATGGTCCCAGCATCTTTTTAGTGGTGGGTGTCAATGGAGTGGGCAAGACCACGACCATCGGCAAGTTAGCTCATTACTTCCAAGAGGAAGGAAAGAAAGTTATCCTGGCTGCCGGAGATACCTTTCGGGCAGCGGCCATTGATCAGCTTGAGGCCTGGGGACAGCGGGCCGGTGTGGAAGTCATAAAACAAAAAGAAGGTGCCGATCCTGCGGCGGTAGCCTATGATGCCCTTCAGGCAGCGAAGTCCCGGGGTGCCGATCTGGTCATTATGGATACGGCCGGCCGACTACATAATAAAGTCAACTTAATGGAAGAGCTGCGCAAAGTTAAGCGGGTCATTGAACGGGAAATTCCCGGGGCACCCCATGAAGTTCTCCTCGTCCTTGATGCGACAACAGGACAGAATGCTCTCCAGCAAGCCAAGCTTTTTCAGGAAGTGGCCGGGGTGACGGGAATTGTGCTTACGAAACTGGATGGTACAGCTAAGGGCGGTGTGGTCCTGGGGATTCAGGGAGAAATTAATATCCCGGTGAAATGGATTGGCGTAGGGGAAGGGATGGAGGATTTACGTCCCTTTATTCCCCAAGATTTTGCCAGTGCTCTTTTTGATCAGACTCAGGATGATGAGGAGGAAGAAATCTGAATACCTTCGCATTGATCGGTGGAACAGGACTAGAGACGGTTGCTCTGCTGGATCTCCGTACAGAAAGCATCCCTACCCCTTATGGAAAGGTAACGGTGGAGATCGGGCGTTTTAAGGCCCATGATGAGCCCATTGTCTTCATGAGCCGTCATGGCAAAGGGCATACAGTGCCGCCTCATTTGGTCAATTATCGGGCCAATATCTGGGCTTTAAAAGAACTTGGTGTCCGTAAAATCATTGCCACGGCTGCCGTGGGTTCTCTTTCCACCCGACTCCAATTGGGAGATATTGTGCTCTTGGATCAATTTCTGGACTTCACCAAGAGCCGTCCTCAGACCTTTTATGAAGGGGGAGGGCAGGGCGTACTCCATGTGGATATGACAGAACCCTATTGCCGGTCTGTACAAGCGGTGATTCGTGAAGCCGGAGAGTCCATAGGGGTGCCTTTGCAGGACGGGGCTACCTATGTATGTACAGAGGGGCCGCGCTTTGAGACTCCGGCTGAAATCAGGATGTACCAAATTCTCGGCGGAGAATGTGTGGGGATGACCAGCGTGCCCGAAGTGGTTTTGGCCAGAGAATGCGGTATGTGCTATGCTACGATCGGCATGGTTACCAATGAAGCGGCAGGAATAGCCGATCACCCCCTAACCCATCAGGAAGTCGTTGAAAGCTTGCAAGCTGCCGGAAACAAGGCAGCCGGTTTAATACAAGAAACATTTCGGATACTTCGCCACGAACAGAATTGTCGGTGTCAAATGGCTAATGCAGAGGTCGGTAAGTTTTAGAAAGGCGGTACGAAGGTGAAAGCATTAGAGTGGATGGGAGATTCCTTGAAAATATTGGATCAGACCCGTTTACCTGTAGAAATTAAGTATAGAATGGCTGCAACCTATGAGGAAGTGGCGGAGGCCATTGAAAAAATGGAAGTTCGGGGTGCACCGGCTATCGGCGCCGCAGCAGCTTACGGATACGCCCTGGGAGCAATAGGCTATTCAGGTGAGCTGGCAGACTTGTCGGCTCATATGGAAAAAGTTCAGCATCGTTTGGCGGAGACCCGCCCCACAGCTGTCAATCTCTTTTGGGCATTGCGCCGTATGGAGGATCGGCTGCGGGATCAGCATGAGGCGAAGGAATTGGCGGAAATTCGCCAAGCCTTGGTGGCAGAGGCCGAAAGTATAGCTGAGGACGATCGTCGTGTCAATCGTCTCATCGGGGAACATGGCAACGCAATTATTCCGGTGGAAGCCAATATTCTTACCCATTGCAACGCAGGTGCCTTAGCTACTGTGGAGTATGGCACTGCCCTTGGGGTAATACGTGCCGCCCAGCAGGCGGGCAAGAAAGTTCACGTTTACGCCGATGAGACCCGCCCCTTCTTGCAAGGAGCCCGTTTGACAGCTCTGGAATTGATGAATGATCAAATTCCTGTGACCCTCATCGCGGATAATATGGCTGGATTTTTAATGCAGCAGGGAAATATTGATTTGGTCATCGTGGGTGCGGATCGTATCGCAGCCAACGGAGATACGGCCAATAAAATCGGCACTTACTCTCTGGCGGTCTTGGCTCATGCTCATGGCATACCTTTCTACGTGGCTGCCCCTACCTCCACCATTGACTTGAAAGTTCCCAGTGGACAAGATATTCCTATTGAAGAAAGGAATCCTAAGGAATTAAGGGAGGTCTTTGGGGTTCAGGTAGCCCCGCCGGAAGTCCCCGTGTATAATCCTGCTTTTGATGTGACTCCCGCCAAATTGATTACGGGAATTATTACGGAAAAGGGTATCGTAACCTCACCTTACTCTGTGAATTTACTAAAGATGATGGTGCGCTCTTGATGCTCAAAGGGAAAATTCTGGAGATCGGCCAAAAAATAGCTCAGAGCGGCATGGTCGCCGGGACTTGGGGGAATATCTCCGCGTGGGATTCTGACCGCAATGGGTATTGGATTACTCCCAGCGGCATGGATTACTTTTCTTTGAAGGAAGAGGATCTGGTCCTGCTGAGTATGGATAACACTTTGCTGGAGGGAGAGCGCAAGCCGTCTTCGGAGCTGCTGCTCCATGGAGAGATCTATAAGCAGCGGCCTGATGTTAAAGGAATCGTCCACACCCATTCTCCATTTGCTACAGCCCATGCTGTATCCCGCCTTCCCCTCCCGGGGATTGTGGAGGATTTGGTGATGATTGCCGGAGGTCAGGTGGCGGTGGCCCGCTATGAGCTACCCGGCACGCTGGAGCTTGCCCTTAGTGCTGTGCAGGCGCTGGAAGATAAGAATGCTGTCTTTCTCGCTAATCATGGTCTGGTCGGGGTTGGCTTCTCCTTGGCTGAAGCGTTTAAAGTATGTCAAGTTGTAGAGAAAAGTGCTCAGATTCATATCATGTCCCGGCTCTTGGGTGAACCGGCGGCACTAAGCCCTGAAGACATTCAAATCATGCGCCGCGCCTATCAGAAAAGCTACGGACAACGAGCTTAATCGGCTGTTAGACCTCCAATGGATTGGGGGTCTAAATCATTGGTTGTAAGGAGTGATAGTTATGTCCAAAATTCTCATTCGCGCTATGGTATTGCCCATGACCGGCCCGGAAGATTTCTATCCCGAGGGAGAAATAGGGATTGAAAATAACCGGATTCTCTTTGTCGGGGAGAAAGGTTCTGCTCCGGGCAGCTTTATTCCTGATCAGATCATCGATCTGCCTGAGGATGTGGTTATGCCGGGACTTATTAATACTCATACTCATGCGGCTATGACCATGTTAAGAAGTTATGCCGATGATCTGCCCTTGATGCCTTGGCTGCAGACGAAGATTTGGCCTTTTGAGGATAAAATGTCCGATGAAGATATCTATTGGGGAACCTTGCTGGCTCTGGGGGAAATGATCCAATCCGGGACGACGACGATGCTGGATATGTATGCTTCTATGGATCAGGTGGCGAAAGCCGTTTTGGAGGCCGGTACCCGGGGCGTTTTATCAAGGGGCTTGATTGGCAACGCACCTAATGGAGAAAGAGCTTTTGCCGAGAACATAGACTTGGTCAAGAATTATCATGGTGCAGGTCAGGGGCGGATTCAGGTTATGTTTGGTCCCCATGCTCCTTATACTTGTTCCGGAGAGTTTCTGCAGCGGGTTAAGCAGGAAGCGGACCGTCTGGGAGTAGGGATTCATATCCATGTGGCGGAGACGGAAGATGAGATCAAAACCATCAAAGAGCAATACGGTAAGACCCCTGTTCAATGGCTGGAAGAACTGGGTTTATTCGGAGGACATGTGGTGGCCGCCCATTGTGTGCACCTGACTGAGGAAGATCAGGAGATTATGGCCCAAAGCAAGGTGTTTGTGGCCCATAATCCCGAGAGCAATATGAAATTAAACAGCGGCACGGCGCCGATTCCCGAACTCCGTTCACGGGGGGTTGTGGTTGGCTTGGGTACGGATGGCACTTCCAGCAATAATAATCTGGATATGTTCGGGGAGATGCGCTCGGCGGCCTTTCAGCAAAAGCTTGTCAAAGGAGCCACGGCTCTGCCTGCTTATGAGGTGCTGCAGATGGCTACAGTGGATGGGGCACGGACTTTGGGACTTCACGATGTGGGTGTGCTGGCACCGGGCTATAAGGCGGATTTGATCTCCATCAATTTTGATCAGCCTCATTTTTACCCGAGATTCTCCATTCCTGCCCATTTGGTCTATGTCGCCCATGCCGGCGATGTGCGTACAGTCATGGTCGATGGCAAGATTCTCATGCAGGAACGTCAGCTCATGACCATAGATATCAAACGGGTTTGCCGAGAGGTGGAAAGGCGGGCCAAAGGGATAGCACAAGGCTTATAGGTTTTTTAAATTCTATAAAATATAATTTTCCCTTCATTAATATATGTGAATATAGGTGCAGTGTTCTTAAAACAGGAAATGCAAGTGTCGTATCAAGTGTTATATAAAGAATTGCTGTTTGAAAAATTACCTTTAAAAATTAAGTCCTTTAAAAATTACAAGTGCAGGAAAGTAAAATTACTTGACAAACTGATGAATATGCCCTAAAATAGCGCAGTAAAGTAAAAATCCTTTACGGGAGGCTTTTTGCATTGGAACGATTTGCAAAAATGGCATTACTGGCGGATTTTTATGGTCCTCTTTTAACTCCCAAGCAGGGGAGGATCTGGGATCTCCATTATGAACAGGATTTTTCCCTGGTGGAGATTGCTGATCTTGAGAAGATCAGCCGGCAAGCAGTGTATGACTTGTTGAAGAGGACGGAAAAGATCCTGCAGGGGTATGAGGATAAGCTGGGACTGATTCGCCGCTTTGCCGACGAGCAGCATAAATTATCCGAAGTTCACCAATTAGTGCAGGAATTCGAGCATAAGGATTTTTCCAACGAGAAAGCCTGGGAACGGCATCAATCCATAAGTCAAAAAATTGATGAAATATATCGGGATATTGAAGCTTCTTAGGTTGAGTCCGGAAAGTGAGGGCTGGTATGTTTCAAGGTCTAAGTGAAAAATTACAAGAAACATTCAAGCGGTTAAAGAGTAAAGGCAAGCTCACTGAGGCGGATGTCAATGAAGCGATGCGGGAAGTCCGTATGGCCTTATTGGAAGCTGATGTGAACTTTAAAGTGGTTAAGGATTTTGTCGCCAAAGTCAAGGAGCGTTCCATTGGACAGGAGGTTCTCGAATCTCTTTCCCCTGGACAGCAGGTGATCAAAATTGTTAATGAGGAAATGGTCGCCTTAATGGGCGGTGTTTCCAGCAAGATAAATATTTCCTCGAAGCCTCCTACAGTCATTATGCTGGTGGGCTTGCAAGGAGCCGGTAAGACAACCCACGGTGCCAAGCTGGCTAATATGCTGAAGAAGCAAGGCAAACATCCCCTCTTGGTCGCCTGCGATATTTATCGTCCGGCAGCCATCAAACAGCTGGAAGTCCTCGGTGAACAGATCAAGGTGCCTGTGTTTTCCTTAGGCCAGGAAAACCCGGTAAAGATCGCCGCCGCCAGCCTTCAGCATGCCAACAGCCAGGGCCTGGATGTGGTCATCATCGATACGGCAGGCCGCCTGCATATCAATGAAGAGCTTATGGGAGAACTCAGGGAGATTAAGTCCTCGGTGAAACCCCATGAAATCCTGCTGGTGGTCGATGCCATGACCGGGCAGGATGCCGTGAATGTAGCGGAAAGCTTCCATAACGAGCTGGGGGTCGATGGCATCATCCTGACCAAGCTGGATGGGGATACCCGTGGTGGAGCGGCTCTCTCTGTGAAGGCTGTAACCGGTTGCCCGATTAAATTTGCCGGTGTCGGAGAAAAGATGGATGCTATTGAGCCCTTTTTCCCGGAGCGGATGGCCTCCCGTATTTTAGGAATGGGAGATGTCCTGACCCTGATTGAAAAGGCTCAGGAAGCTTTTGACGAGAAGCAGGCCCGGGAAATGGAGCAGAAGCTGCGCAAGCAGGAATTCACCCTGGATGATTTTCTGGATCAGATGCAGCAGCTGAAAAAGATGGGACCCTTGAATTCTCTGCTGGAAATGATTCCCGGTGTCGGGAAGCAGATGAAAGACGTTCAGGTTGACGAAAAAGATATGGCTCATGTGGAAGCCATTATTCACTCCATGACTCTTGAAGAGCGCAGAAAACCCGCCCTGATCAAGGATTCCAGAAAGCGCCGCATCGCCACAGGAAGTGGAACCAGCGTTCAACAAGTGGGACGTTTGCTGAAACAGTTCGAGCAGATGCAAAAGATGATGAAGCAATTTGCCGGTGGTTCGGGTATGGGGATGATGGGCAAGGGCAAAAAGGGTAAAAAAGGGAAGAAATTAGGTATGCCTTTCCCTTTTAAATAATTTTCTAGTTCTGCTTATCTTTCCGAAAGGTGATAAGTATCCTGATGAGGAGGTGAAAAACATGGCAACAAAAATTCGTCTTCGCCGCATGGGCGCTAAGAAGAATCCCTTCTATCGTTTAGTCGTTGCGGATTCCAATTCTCCACGCGATGGTCGTTTCATTGAGGAAATTGGCTTCTATGATCCTACGAAACAACCGGAAGTCCTGAACATTGATGAAGAAAAAGCAATGAAATGGTTAGCAACTGGTGCTCAACCTTCAGATACAGCGAAGTCTCTTCTTCGCAAGGCTGGGGTTCTGGCTAAGTACCATGAGTCCAAGAAGTAATTGGATTATTGGGGGTGCTCCTGTGAAGGAACTCGTAGAGGTCCTTGCGAAAGCTTTAGTCGATCACCCGGAGCAAGTTCTGGTTGCTCAATCGGAAACGGAGAAATCCGTTCACCTGCAGCTCACCGTTGCTCCGGAGGATATGGGCAAAGTGATTGGTAAGCAGGGAAGAATTGCTAACGCTATACGTACGTTAGTAAAAGCTGCTGCAGTCAAAGATGGCCGCAGAGTGCATGTTGACATTGATCAGTGATGTGTTGAGAAGGGCTTTAAGCCCTTTTTGACATTAGGTGCTTGTAAGTGTCCGGGCTTGCATGCTTGCTTGGTGGGATCCATAAGGAGGGGAATGACGCCTTGTTTGGGCGGTATCGTTTAAGCTTTGCTCGGGTTGTGTAGCTTTACGCACAACGGACCTTCGGGCGTGATCTCCTGAAACCTTCCACCGGAAGGTTTCTTGATCGGAGACTCACGTTCTCCATAGCTCCGGGGCTGGTTCACTCGCTTTCTTAACAGCTATCTGCGGCGGATAAGTATGCTCTGTGGAATGCCGCCTTGAGCGAAACTGTCCACTGGACACTTTCGTGCCAAACCTCAGGGTAATACCTGATGTGAACCGTGGCTGCGCTACGTTAAGAAAGCGACGTTCACCTAACCGCCCCTCCGCTAAATCCGTTACCTTCGGGCGTGAATCCTAAAACCTTCCACCGGAAGGTTTCTTCTCCGGAGTTCACGTCTTTTGTACGTAAAGCTACACTTCACGGGTCTTGCTTTAGTTTTCTTTTGAGGCTTAGTCTAAGCCTTCTCTCAATTCGCCGACCATGCCGCAAGCGGCGTCGGCAAGGCTAACAGAATGGCTAGGAGAAGGGCCTATAACACCTGCTCAGGCTGGAAAGCAGACTAAGCTAAGAACCTACAACGCCCTGCCACTCAATCCCGAGAAGCAGCCCAAGGATTTTGCTTTACAGATGTGAGCGAATTTAAGCGAGCGGAAACAAAACTTCGCGAAAAGCCTGCGGCGGAGTCGGGTTGGAAACAGGACGTTTCCAACCGGCCATTGAGAACAAAGTGCGAAAGCAGTGCTTTCGAGGAGCGATTTGGCCACGAAAGCCGGACGAGGGTTTCGCCCAAGCCGCCAATGCCACAGAGACTACTTAGCGGCGCAGGTGGACCCGACGGAGTGGAGGGCTTGAGCGTTAGTTTTGTCCGCGCAGCTTATGGAGCGAACGGCGTAAAGCAAAATCCTGGAGGCTTCAGGCTTGCAGGTCGGTTTAAAGTATACTTTCCTCAAAAAAGGAGCAATGTTCTATGGATGAGGTCTTAATCGGTGAAGTCATAAAACCCCATGGAGTCCAAGGGGAAATCAAAGTATATCCCATTACGGATAACCCGAAGCGCTTCAAGAAGCTTAAGGAAGTTATCCTGGTGCAGAATCAGGAACAGCGCCGCTTGAAGGTTCTGGATGCCAAAGTCCATCAATTGGAAGTGTATCTGACTTTGGAAGGGATTAATACCAGAGATAAGGCTGAAGCCATCAGAGGATGGGCTATTAAAGCGGATCGGTCCGAGGTTCCGCCGCTTAAGGAAGGCTGGTATTACTTTGAACTGGAGGGTATGCAGGTCTATGAAAGAGATGCTCTCTTGGGGACTTTGACCCAGGTGATTCAGACGGGGGCCAATGATGTCTATCTGGTCAAGGGGGATCAAGGGGAGATCTGTGTGCCGGCTTTGAAAACGGTAGTGAAGCATGTGGATGTAGCCGGGAAGCGGATGGATGTGGAACTGCCCCCCGGACTCATCGATGGTGAAGAAATACGATGATGAAGTTCACTGTGTTAACCTTGTTTCCGGAGATGTTTGCCCCTGTTCATGAGAGTATTTTAAAACGGGCTCAAGCAGCACAGCTCATTGAGGTAGGTTTAATTAATTTTCGGGATTACGCTGCGAGCAAGCATAAGAATGTGGATGATGTTCCTTATGGGGGAGGAGCGGGCATGGTACTCAAACCTGAGCCCCTCTTTGCTGCTCTGCGGGACTTGCCGCCCAGCGGCGGCCGGCGGCGGATTGTTTTGCTTTCTCCTCAAGGGGAAGTGTTTCAACAGCAGAAGGCCAAAGAATGGAGCTGGTTGGACGAGTTGGTCTTTATTTGCGGTCACTATGAGGGATTTGATGAACGCATTCGCAGACTTGCTGATGAAGAAGTGTCTTTAGGGGATTTTGTTCTTACCGGAGGAGAGCTGGCAGCCATGGTGATGATGGATGCCGTAGCTCGTTTATTGCCCGGTGTTCTGGGAGAAAAAGCCTCGGCTGAGGAAGATTCTCATAGCGGAGGGCTTTTGGAATACCCTCAATATACCCGTCCCCCTGTATTTGAGGGGATGGAGGTACCGGATGTTCTTTTATCCGGCCATCACCGGCGTATTGAAAGGTGGCGAAGAAAGGAAGCCCTGCGCCGTACTTTCTTAAAGCGTCCTGATTTGTTCGCTAAGGTCGAATTTCAAGCAGGCGATTTCAATTTATTAGAAGAGCTGATTCAAGAGCATCCTGAGCTGGCACAAGAGCGCTTACGCTGGGAACATTTAAGGCCTAAGCCCAAAAAACGCAGATAGGAGGAGCCATTATGGGGGATCTATATGTCGCATTGCTTCATGCACCAGTCTATAATAAAAATATGGAAACCATAGCCACCTCCATCACCAATCTGGACATTCATGATATCGCTCGCAGCACTACCACATACGGAGTGAAGCGTTACTATATTGTCCATCCTGCTGAAGCTCAAAGAGCCCTGGCTCAACGGATTATGGGGTATTGGCAGGAAGGCTTTGGTGCCGAATATAATCCCAATCGCCAGGAAGCCTTTGCCCGGGTTAAATTAGCCAGTGAGCTTGCCGAGGTTGAAGAGGAGATCTTTAAGGAGCAAGGGAGAAGGCCTTTGAAGATAGCCACGGATGCCCGACGATACCCCAATACCTTAGGCTATACAGCCGTACGGGATAAAATCGAGAATGGGGAAGAGCCGTTGCTTCTGCTCTTTGGCACAGGCTGGGGCCTGCTCAGGGAGGTTATGGAAGAGTGTGATATCATTCTGGAACCGATCTATGGGCCTGGAGAATGGAATCATCTTTCCGTCCGCTCTGCGGCAGCCATTATTTTGGATCGCTTAAGAGGACATTAAATATTATTTTTAAGATTTTAAGGTGTTTGCGATTTTAAAGTTGCACTCAGCTTATTGTTTGTGATACAATATCACGGTAAAACGGATGGTCCGCTCACTGTGAAAAGCTTGGTGATGAAACATCGGCTCAGTGTATGAACATCTAGGCAAGGAAGGGGGGAATCAATAATGGATTTTATTCGCATGATTGAAGAAGAACAAATGAAAAAAGATCTTCCTGCCTTCCGTCCTGGAGATACCGTACGTGTCCACGTCAAGGTTGTCGAGGGTACTCGGGAACGTATTCAGGCTTTCGAAGGGGTTGTTATCAAGATGAAAGGCGGCGGTCTTCGCCGGACTTTCACCGTGCGCCGGGTAACTTATGGTGTAGGAGTAGAGCGGACTTTCCCGCTGCATTCTCCTCGCATTGACCGTATTGAGGTAATACGCCGCGGTATCGTACGCCGTGCCAAACTCTACTACCTACGTCAACTTTCAGGTAAAGCAGCGCGGATTCGCGACCGCCGCTAGCAATAAGATGGGCTGGAGCTATCCGGCCCTTTTATTATATACAAAATCCCGTTCGCTTTTTCGCACTATCAGAAAGCATAAGAGCAACCAGCGACTTCGCCTCATTTGCGAGCAGGCATTTAAGGCAAACAAGTGCGATAGCCTTGTCTTCGGGTGAAGTCGGGTTTTCTTGTCTTGAAAAATGCTGTATGCTCCTTAAAATTTCTGCTCATACTAGTGTAGCGACACGCTCACGTTTCGCTTAATGACTTGTCTGAATTTCCATCTGCCGCGTTGTCGTCAATCGGCGTAGCACCACTATGCCTCACTTCTTCGCCTTGCAGACTGAAAATTCATCCTGCGTCATTCAGCTGAAAGTGAACGCGCCATTACACTCGTGTAGAGTTTGAAACAGGGAGGAGAAAAACGGTGAAGCATAAGACAAGAATCGGATGGTTAATCTGGGTCCTGGCAGCAGTGGTTGTTTGTGCTGCTCTTTTACGTTTGTTTGTACTTCAGCCCTATACTATTTCTTCAAATTCCATGGAGCCTACTTTGGTTCCAGGGGATAGAATTCTCGTGAATCGTTTTGCTTACCAATACGGAACCCCCACCCGGGGCGATATTGTGGTTTTTGCCTATCCAAAAGATACCAGCCGCACCTTTGTCAAACGGGTCATTGCTGTGGATGGTGAGACCGTTGAGCTCAAGGGTAATCAGGTTTATGTCAACGGCTCACTGATTCAGGAGCCTTATCTGAAGCAAGGGGATTATTCACCCTTTGAACCTGAAACCATCCCTGCTGAAAATATCTTTGTTTTGGGCGATAACCGTCGGGAGAGCGGTGATTCAAGAGAATGGGGGGTTCTACCCAGAAGCTATATTATTGGGAAAGCATGGTTTGTTTATAGTCCCTTCCAAAGAATTAAGTTCTTTTGGTAGAGGGTAGATAAGAAGGTGTTTCGTTGAGTATTCAGTGGTTTCCTGGCCATATGGCCAAAGCAAAGCGCTTGTTGTTGGAACAGCTGCGTTGGGTAGATGTAGTCATCGAATTAGGGGATGCCCGCTTACCGGAAAGCAGCAGAAATCCTCTGTTGCAAGAGATGTTGGCAGATAAGCCGAAAATAATTATACTGAACAAGGTGGATTTGGCTGATCCTTACTGGACAGAGATCTGGACACGTAAACTTCGACAATCCAATCCTGTCTTGGCGGTAAGCGCAACCAGCGGCGCCGGAGTAGGAAAAATTGTTCCCGAAGTCGAGCGGCTCATGGCCCATAAGATAGAAAAATGGACGGCCAAAGGAATTCGTGCCCGCAGCATCCGGGTGATGATCGTGGGTATACCTAATTGTGGAAAATCCTCCCTGGTGAATAATCTTATTGGAAGTGCAAAAGCTAAGACAGGCAATAAACCGGGAGTGACCCGGGGCAATCAGTGGATCCGCATTCATGAGCGAGTGGAGTTGCTGGATACACCAGGGTTGCTTTGGCCAAAGTTTGAAGATCCTGAAGTGGGCAAAAAGTTAGGGGCCGTAGGTGCTATCCGGGATGAAGTACTCAATCTTGAAGAACTGTCCCTTTGGGTACTGGAGCAGCTCAAGGAAAATTATCCGGAGGCTTTAACACGGTATACTGAAGATGTTCAAACCTTGGATCTGGAGGGTATTGGACGAAAGAGAGGCTGCTTGGTTAAAGGGGGACAAGTGGATACTTTGAAAGCAGCTCAGATCTTCCTAAGGGAATTCCGGGCAGGTTCTTTAGGAAAATTCACTTTAGATCACACTGTGAAATAGCTTATAATAATCTCAAATGAGAGTTGATTTAAATTTCAGGTTTGTTTTGTGAATCATCAGGATTCCAGTAAAAGAGAGTAGGAAAGAGGAAAAATACGTTGAAGGGAATATCTAGAATGAGTATCCGTGAGGTGAGCGAGGTTCTCAATACTGAACCTTCGGAGGAATTTCTTAAAGCCTGTGCTCAGGACTCACGTCAAGGGGTACAGAATCTGATTGTTCGTTATTATAAGGAATGGGAAGCTCGCCTGGTCGAAGAAGAACGCATCGAAGCCCTGTTAAGGGAAGAAAAACAACTGTGGATCAAAGGGTATTTACATATTGCCGGAATTGATGAAGCGGGGAGGGGGCCTTTGGCAGGTCCCGTCGTCGCAGCTACCTGTATTCTTCCCGCCAAATTTAATTTACCCGGGCTTAACGATTCCAAAAAATTGACGGAGAGTAAACGGGAAAAACTGTTCCAACAGATCAAAGAACAGGCTATCGGCTATGCTGTCGGCAGTGCGGAGCCCGCTGAGATCGATGGTTTGAATATACTTCAGGCTACCAAACTAGCCATGAAGAGAGCCGTAGAAGGCTTAAAAGTCCGTCCCCATTTTTTGCTGATTGATGCTTTGGAATTATCCAGTCTCAAGATACCCCAAAAAGGTATCATCGATGGAGATGCCCTAAGCGCCAGTATCGCAGCCGCATCCATTTTGGCCAAGGTCTCCAGGGATCATTTAATGGGTGAACTGGACAAACTTTATCCTGAGTATGGATTTGCCAAGAACAAGGGTTATGGCACCAGGGAACATCTGATGGCTCTGCGCCGTTATGGAGTGAGTCCCATCCATCGCCGAAGCTTTGCTCCGGTTCAACAGCAACTGGATATTGTTTGAAAATACTTATAATTAGCATTCAAGATATTAGACATACATAGATGTTGACTATTCATAAACAAATATGGCACAATGAGTTTGGTTTATCGGAAACTTTATTTTTAATATGAAGGGGGGTAAGGAGATGTCAGATAATTTTGCTGCTGTGGGGATTGCGCTTGTGGTGGCAATTGCCATCAACTTGATTATGATGTTGATGCCAAAACTCTTAGCTCCGAAAAAACCGGTTCCAGAGAAGGCGGTACCTTATGAAAGCGGTAACGAAACCATCGGACGGACCTGGTTAGGTTTCAAAAGCAATTATTTTCTTTATGCTCTTGTTTTTACAGCCTTTGACGTAGAAACGGTATTCCTGTTTCCGTGGGCGTTGTCGTTCCGACAACTTGGAACCTTCGCTTTTATTGAAATGTTCGTATTCATTGTCATTCTTTTAGTTGGTTTCTGGTATGCTTGGAAGGAAGGTGCATTAGAGTGGATGTAGCAAAAGAGAAAGAACTCCGCGAAGCCGAAGCTCTTATGGAAAAAAATGTGCTGCTCACCAGTATTGATAAAGTTCTGAACTGGGGTCGGGGGCATTCTTTTTGGCCGGTAACCTTCGGTTTAGCTTGCTGTGCTATCGAAATGATGGCTGCAGGTGGTCCGCGTGTTGATATCTCTCGTTTTGGGTATGAGGTCTTCCGGGCATCACCTCGCCATGCCGATGTCATGATTGTTGCTGGAACATGTACCCGCAAAATGGCTCCTCTTCTGCGCATGATTTATGACCAGATGCCTGAGCCAAAATGGGTTATTGCTATGGGCAGCTGTGCCAGTGCAGGTGGCCCTTTTGCGGATTCCTATTCCATGTTGACAGGTGTGGACAAAGTAGTCCCCGTCGATGTCTATATTCCCGGCTGCCCTCCACGGCCGGAATCCTTAGTATATGGGTTGCTTCAGCTTCAACATAAGGTGAATCACCCAGACAAGGTGAGGTTATTGAAACATGGGAAATAATGAAGTGTTAAGAAAACATGTGGATGAGTTAGCATCCCGAGTCGGCGGTACCGTCGAAGAGCTCCTCGATACTTTAGTGCTTACCGTTAAGGCACCTTATATTACGGAAACCCTAACGGCAGCAAAAAGCTTCGGAGAAGTACCTTGTGACTTTCTCCACGACATCGGGGGAGTGGATAAGTTAGACCATTTCCAAGTGGTCTATCAATTGACAAGCTTGCGCGGACCCCAAAAGCTGAGAGTCAAAGCGATTGTCGATCGCGACAACCCGGTGATTGATTCCGTAACCCGCATTTGGGCAGGGGCCGATTTCATGGAGCGGGAAGCCTATGATATGTTCGGGATTCAATTCAAAGGACATCCGAATTTAAAACGTATTTATATGTGGGATGACTTCGAAGGGTTCCCACTTCGCAAGGATTATGTAACTGAGCCTGTGGAAGTTCGAAATGTTACACGTGTGCGCAGGAAAGATGAGTAGGGGGGTAGAGCCATGTCTCATGGATACAATGAAGAAACAGAAGAGCTCCTTTTAAACATGGGTCCCCAACATCCGAGTATGCACGGCGTGTTTCGGATGATCGTTCATTTACAGGGGGAAACAGTAACCGGCATTGAGCCCAAAATCGGCTATCTTCATCGCGGATTAGAAAAGATCGCGGAAAGCCGTACCTATCCGCAATTTATTCCTTATACAGACCGTTTGGATTATCTGGCTTCGCCTCATAATAATCTGGCCTATGTCCAAGCCGTAGAAAAACTGATGGGTCTTGAAATTCCTGAGCGAGCGGAATACCTTAGAATTATCTTAGCCGAGCTGGCTCGCCTGGCCAGTCATCAAGTGTTTATCGGTAGTGCGGCACTTGATATAGCGGGTTGGACCGCTTGGGGATATCCTTTCCGGGATCGGGAAAGAATCCTCGACCTCTTTGAAATGATTGCGGGCAGTCGCTTAACAGTAAATTGCATGCGGATTGGCGGCGTCAGTGCAGAGCCTCCCGCAGAGTTCTGGCCTGCCTTAGAATCACTCCTTGATGATATGCCGGAGAAAATTGAGGAATACTTCAACATCTATATGGGCAATGAAATTGCTCAAGCCCGGATGAAAAAGGTTGGTATCCTCACGAAAGAAAAAGCAGAAAATCTCTGCATCACAGGACCTGCTCTGCGAGCTTCCGGTGTCCAATATGATGTTCGGAAAGCGGAACCATATGGGATCTACGATCGCTTTGATTTTGAAGTTCCCGTGCTCTACGGCTGTGATACCTATGATCGCAACCTGATCCGGTTTATGGAGATGAACGAAAGCTTGAAGATTATTCGGCAAGCGGTACGGGATATTCCCGAAGGTCCGATTATGGCCAAAGTACCGAAGATTATTAAACCGCCGGCTGGTGAGGTATACCATCGCGTGGAAAATCCTAAAGGTGAACTGGGTTTTTATATTGTCAGTAATGGAACTCCGAAACCTGAGCGGGTGAAGATTCGGGCCGGTGCCTTCGTCAATATGCAATGTTTAAGCGAACTTGCAGTGGGGACCTATATTCAAGATCTTATCGTTAGTTTTGCATCCCTGGATGCAGTACTTGGAGAAGTGGATAAGTAATACTCTCAACGAGGGGAGAAGAAGATGGAAGCTATACGTGCGTTAAACGAATTGCCAAAGAATATTGCGGCTGCCATCCGTGGTCTGTATACGGATCCTAATTCGATTTGGGCCGACTTAACCATGACGTTGATCGGGATGATACTTGTCATCGTGATTATCGTCATCTCAGCACTTTTACTGATTGTTCTCGAACGTAAAATTGCTGGTTGGGGATCACAACGTCCCGGTCCCAACCGTTTAGGTCCACGGGGATGGTTTCAGACGATAGCCGATGCTCTGAAGTTGTTGGGTAAAGAGGATCTTACACCCGGTAACGCTGATAAATTCATGTTTAAAATTGCTCCGATGTTTGTTTTTGGTATCCCCATTTTGACTTTAGCCATTATTCCATTTGGCTATTATATGACCGTTATTGATCTGGAATTGGGAGTATTCTTCTACCTGGGGATTACCTCACTATCTACTCTTGCTTTTTTAATGGCAGGATGGAGTTCCAACAATAAGTATTCCTTGCTGGGCGGTATGCGTGCGGTTGCTCAGATGATCAGTTATGAAATTCCCTTGATTTTTTCACTTCTGGGGGTTGTCATGCTGACTCAGACCTTCAACTTGACAAAAATCGTTGAAGCACAGGCAGCATTGCCCTTTATTTTCTTGCAGCCTATAGCATTTATTATCTTTTTGATATGCGGACAAGCGGAAGTCAACAGGGCGCCATTTGATCTTATCGAAGCTGACCAGGAAATCATCGCCGGACCCTTTACGGAGTACACCGGACTGCGCTGGGGATTGTTCTACCTTGGTGAGTACGCTAACCTTGTCGCTATGTGTGCATTGGCTGCAACCGTATTCCTCGGTGGTTGGCAGGGGCCGGCAATCTTACCAGGCTGGGCATGGTTCTGGCTAAAAGTAGGTCTCTTGATCTTTATCTCCATGTGGGTTCGTTGGACATTCCCACGGATTCGGATTGACCACTTAATGCATTTTGCCTGGAAGGTCTTGTTACCGCTCGCGCTTCTCAACATCTTGTTGACGGGTTTGGGGATTTATATCTATCAGCTCGTGATTGGAGGGTGACAGAGTGTTAGGTAAAGGGTTATTAACGGGAATGGGCATCGTACTCAAGAAGATGCTCGGACCAAACGTCACAGAATTCTATCCAGAGGTTATGCCGAATCTTCCTAAGACCGTTCGCAGCTCGATGGGACTGGAACCGGATAAATGCATCTCCTGCACATTATGTGTTTTGGCCTGTCCGAATAAGGTCATTACCTTGACCAGTGAAAAGGACGAAAACAATAAAAAAGTTCTTAGGACTTATCACATGGATGTAGGCCGTTGTCTGTTCTGCGGGCTTTGCACGGAAGCATGTCCTACGGCTGCACTGACAGTGACTCAAGAGTTTGAGAACTCGGTCTTCTATCCTGAGGATTTGTATTGGGATATGATTGAGCGTTCGAAGCGTAATGGGAAGGAGGGCAACGAATGAGTACTATGGCGACCATTGTGTTCTTCATTTTCGCCATAATCGCCGTGGCTTCAGCATGGGGAGTTGTCACCTCGAAAAACATTGTTCACAGTGCTTTTTTCCTGGCGCTTTCCTTTGCCGGGGTTGCCGTCCTGTATGTCCTCTTAAATGCTGAGTATCTTGCAGCAGTTCAACTTCTCGTTTATGCAGGAGCAATTTCGATTATGGTGATCTTTGCAGTCATGCTGACCTTAAGGGGCGATGTGGCTGAAAGCAGCCCTGTCACCAAAAAATGGACCCAAGGGGCTTTAGTGAGCTCTCTTGTCTTTATTGTTTTGGCCTTGGTTATTCTGACCAATAGTGATTGGCGGATTCTTGCCATGCCGGCACTTTCTGGAGGGACCACAGTAGAACTCTCCAAACTGCTCTTGTCATGGTATATGGTGCCCTTTGAAGCGGCGGCCATCCTGGTTACTGTAGCCTTGATTGGGGCAGTGATTATCGCGAAAGGAGGGCATGAAAGCAAATGAGTATAAGCGTTGGGCTTGGATCCTATCTTTTGGTTGGAGCGATGCTTTTTTGCCTGGGGCTCTACGGAGTTTTCGTGAAGCGAAATATCATTGCCATTCTCATGTCCATTGAATTGATGCTTAACGCAGTGAATATCAATTTCATTGCTTTTAGCCGCTTTGCCCCCTGGGCTAACCCCGGGACAAATCCCCTCATTGGACAGGTAGCCGCCATCTTTGTGATCGTTGTTGCTGCAGCGGAAATTGCCGTGGGATTGGCCTTGGTTATCGCGATCTATCGCAATCGCCGTACCACGAATGTGGATGAATTCAATTGGTTGAAATGGTAGAGAGTCTATGGAGAGGTAGGTGTTCAAGGAAATGAATGATCTTTTTCAATGGGCATGGTTGATTCCCTTTTTGCCCTTCCTGTCGTTTCTAATCATCGCCTTAGTCACAAAGCGTTCCAAAAGACTGTCCTCCACCATTTCTATTTTGGCGATTCTTACTTCGTTTGGATTGTCCATAGCTATCGGTCTTGGTGTTATTCAGTCTGGCTCGCAAATCGTTGAAAACCCCGTGTTGACCACTGTGAACTGGCTCAGCATCGGCGGACTTCATATTGACTTTGGAACACTCATTGATCCGATGAGTGCGATGATGTTATTTGTCGTGACCTTGGTGGCATCCATGGTTCAGATTTACTCCATCGGATATATGCATGGGGACCCCGGTTTTTCACGTTATTATGCCTTTCAATCCTTATTCGCAGCTTCCATGCTGGGCATGGTCTTAGCAACAAACCTTCTGCAATTGTTTATCTTCTGGGAACTGGTGGGGCTATGCTCTTATCTGCTCATCGGCTTCTGGTTCTTTAAGGTGTCTGCACGGGAAGCGGCCAAAAAGGCTTTCATTACCACCCGTGTCGGGGACTTTGGTTTGCTCTTGGGAATTTTGTTCCTCTACAATACCTTTGGTACTTTGGATTTCTACGGTCCTGGTTCCTTATCGGTGCAGATGGCGACCAGCTTCCATGATTTTGCCCTGATCGGCGGCGTAAGCTATCTTACCATCATGGCTGTCTTGGTCTTCATCGGACCCGTTGGGAAATCCGGTCAGTTCCCCTTACACGTTTGGCTGCCGGATGCCATGGAAGGTCCTACCCCCGTCAGTGCCTTGATCCACGCCGCTACCATGGTTGTGGCCGGGGTCTATCTGGTGGCGCGGATGTTCTTCCTCTTTGATAACGCATCTCCTTTTGCTCTGCAGCTGGTGGCAGGAATGGGTGCCTTTACGGCCATTTTTGCGGCCACGATAGCTATTGCGCAGGACGATATCAAACGCATCCTGGCTTATTCGACCTTAAGCCAATTGGGCTATATGATGTTTGCTCTGGGCGTCGGTTCCTTAACCGCTTCCATGTTCCACCTGATGACTCATGCTTTCTTTAAGGCCCTAATGTTCTTAGGAGCAGGTTCTGTTATTCATGCCCTGCATCATAAGCAAAATATCTGGGATATGGGTGGACTTTGGAAGAAGATGCCGATTACAGGCACCACTTTCTTCATTGGGGTCTTGGCTATCGCCGGTATTCCGCCCTTTGCCGGATTCTTCTCCAAAGATGAGATCTTGTTGGCGGCCTACCATGGTCATCCCATTATCTTTGCGGTAGGCTTGTTTACTGCCTTCCTGACCGCCTTCTATATGAGCCGTCTCTTCTTTGTGGCCTTCATGGGCAAAGAGAACCCGGAGAACCATCCCCACGAATCTCCCTGGGTTATGACCCTGCCCCTAATCATCTTGGCCTTCTTCAGTATTGTCGGCGGCTGGGTTGCCTTGCCTGAGCATAACTTCGGATATTTCGTGCATTATGGTGAATTCCACCATGAAAGCATTAACTGGATGATTGCGACCATTTCAATCATTGCCGGAGTTCTGGGCATTGGTTTGGCCTACATCACTTATGTGACCCGGGCGATCAAGGCTGAGAATGTGGTGGCCCGTTTCCCTGGTGTCTATAAACTTCTTAAAAACAAGTACTATATCGACGAGATTTATCTCTGGTTCATTCATAAGGTTATGGATGGCATTGTGGCCAAAGTCCTTTACTGGTTTGACCTCTATATTGTGGACGGTATTGTTAATGGTCTGGCAGCCCTTACCCGGGGTTCAGGCCGCGTCTTGCGCCGTACCACCACAGGCCAGATGCAAACCTATGCTTTGGTATTCTTCTTTGCCATTGTTGTTATCTATCTTGTCTTCGCCCTGGGCGAAGGACAGCTTTCAGCGCTTAATCCCGCAGCTATGCTAGGAGGTGTTAAGTAATGTCGTATTTGGCACTTCAGCCTGAAGTAGGCTCCTTTATTCTGCCATTCGCACTGTTAGCACCGATTCTAGCAGCATTTATCATTGTTTTCCTTCCCAAAGAAGAAGGAAAAACGATCAAACTGGTGGCAGCACTGGGAACACTTACTTCCTTGTTGCTCTCTCTCTACGTATTCTTTGCCTATGACCGCTCCTTAGCTGGTATGCAGTTTAATCTCACGATTCCGCTGATTCCGGATATCGGTGTTAATCTGGCTTTCGGGGTGGACGGTATCAGTATTCCGATGCTCTTGCTCACGAACCTCATCGCCTTTACGGCCGTGTATTCTTCCTGGAACATCGAGAATCGTGTCAAAGAGTTCTTCGTGTTGCTCTTAATCCTGATTGCCGGGGTTATGGGAACCTTCATTGCCCGCGACCTGTTTATCTTCTTCCTGTTCTATGAAATCGTGGTTATTCCTATTTATATCATGGTTATCATCTGGGGAAGCACCAAACGGGTGACCAAAGAGTATGCAGGGATGAAGCTGACCATCTACCTGCTGCTGGGCTCCGCTTTATTGCTGGTGGCTATGGTTTCCCTTTGGGTCAATGCTACCAATCAGCTGGCGGCCATGGGCCAGGGGCCAACCTTTATGTTCGATGAACTGGCAAGGCTTCAATACAGTGAGACCTTCCAGATCATTTGCTTCGGTCTGTTGGCGGTAGGTTTTGGTTCACTGATTTCTATGTTCCCCTTCCATTCCTGGTCTCCCGACGGTTATGCCGGCGCTCCCACAGCGGTCAGTATGATCCATGCCGGAGTCCTGAAAAAGATCGGGGGCTATGGTTTAATTCGTCTGGGGCTGATGGTGTTCCCCTTGGGTGCCAAATTCTGGGCACCGGTGATTGCCGTTCTGGCGGTCGTTAACGTTCTTTATGCAGCCTTCATCGCTTTAGCCCAGAAAGACCTCAAGTATGTGGTCGGATATTCTTCCGTCAGCCATATGGGTTATGTTCTGATTGCCGTGGCGGCACTTAATATAACCAGCATCAATGGCGCAGTTGCCATGATGTTTGCTCACGGCGTGATGTCGGCTCTCTTCTTCTCCATGATTGGCTTTATCTATGAGAAGACCCATACCCGCAATATTGCGGAGCTGGGCGGACTGGCTCACCAGATGCCCCGTCTGGCTGTAGGCTTCTTGCTGGCTGGTATGGCCGGTCTGGGATTGCCCGGTACAGTGAATTTTATCGGTGAATTCACCATCTTCATCGGCACGGTTAAGGTATTGCCGGTCCATGCGGTGGCTGGTATCGCCGGGATTATCTTTACAGCTGTGTATTCCCTCCGACTCATTGCCAATGTCCTCTTCGGACCTCGCCGCAAGGAATGGGATCATCTGAAAGACCTGCGTGGCCCTGAGCTTGTTCCTTTGGTTGTCCTGGTCTTTGTCATCATCATAACGGGTGTCTTCCCGAACACAGTGCTGCAATTGATCGACACCGGGGTTCAATCTTCAGGGTTAGCTAAGGTGCTTGAAGCTGTGACTCAGGCGAAGATGGGAGGGTTGTTCTAATGATGAGTTTCGAATTATCTTTACTCTCAACAGAAATCATTATGGCAGTCCTTGGCCTTGGCTTATTGGCAGTAGGTCTCATCCTTCCCCGCGGGTCAAGACAAGGCATGTTCCCTCTTACCTTATTCGCCCTTTTGGGAACCCTTGCTTATGCTGTCTATGATTTCTTCTATGGTGGAAATGCGGCATTCCTGCAAGGAATGTATATGCATGACCAATTTGCCGGCTTTTTTAAGATTCTTTTCCTCGTTGCGGCACTCCTGGTGGTGCTCTCCACGAAAAACTATGTGGCTAAGTTCCAGGCTTACCGCGGTGAGTTTTACCCCTTATTGCTCTTGGCCGCTTTGGGTATGATGCTGATGGCTGGTGCCGGGGATCTCCTCACGATGTATGTAGGCTTAGAGTTGATGACCATCACCTTCTATATTCTCGTCGCTTACCATCCCAATGATCCCAAATCCTCAGAGGCCGGCATTAAGTATTTGGTGCTGGGAGCCGCCTCTTCGGCAGTTCTGCTCTACGGTATCAGCCTGATCTATGGACTCACCGGCTCCACGCAGATGTTTGCTGTGGCCATGTCCTTAGGTTCTGAGGCGAATACGGTGACCATCCTGGCTACGGTGATGATGCTGGCAGGATTTGGCTTTAAAATCAGTTTGGTTCCTTTCCATATGTGGGCACCGGATATTTATGAAGGGGCTCCTGCTCCCATCACGGCTTTCTTGGCTACAGCCTCCAAAGCTGCCGGTTTTGCGGCCTTGGTCAGATTCTATGTCCTGATGATGTACAATCATTCCATGGCTGAAGCCGGGCTCATCCTGCTTCTGGTATTGGCCGCTATAACGATGATTATCGGTAACCTGATGGCTTTCCCGCAAAAGAATATCCAGCGCTTGATGGCTTATTCGGGGATTGCTCAGGCAGGCTACATCATCGTTGGTGTCATCGCAGTCTCCATTGCCAGCTCGGCTGCCCAAGGGGGGCTGGATCCGGTCAATGCTTTTGTGGATGGGATTAAAGGGGTATTGTTCTACCTGATGATTTATGTCTTTGCCAATCTGGGGGCCTTTGCGGTCATTACCCATGTGGCTCAAAGCCAGGGCAGCACTGAGATCAAGGATTACGCAGGTTTAGCGAAACGTTCTCCGCTGGCCGCCGCAGTTCTTACCTTATCCGTTCTTTCTTTGGCTGGGATTCCGCCCTTGGCAGGATTTGTAGGTAAATTCTACCTTTTCTCGGCAGTCATCAACCAAGGACATGTTTGGATAGCGGTGATAGGTTTTGTGATGAGTATGATTTCCGTCTATTACTATTTATCCATTGTTAAGATCATGTATCTGGGCGATGGGGAAGGATTACCTGAAGTGCCTGTTCATGGTGCGGCCAAATTTGGCATGGTATTCTCCATGATCATTACGGTTATCTTAGGTATTTACCCCACACCTTTGGCTCAAATGGCGCTTACCGCCGCTTCGAGCCTGGTAAAATAGAATACCATAATGTCTTTTAAGAGAGTCTCAGCTTATGCTGAGGCTCTTTTCGTAAGGAGCCTGCTCTGCTCTGGAAAGTTCCGGAAGCTGAGTCTCCAGGATTTTGCTTTACACCGGTCGCTCCATAAGCTGCGCGGACAAAACTAACGCTCAAGCTCTCCGCTCTGTCGAGTGCCCCGCTAAATCGGCTCCTGCCTCATAGCGGGTTGGAAACGTCCTGTTTCCAACTCGACTCCGCTGCATGCTTTTCGCGAAGTTTTGTTTCCGCTCGCTTAAAGTCGCTTCCCTTTTGTAAATCAAAATCCTTGGGCTGCTTTTCGGATCTGGGAGAGTGGGGCGTTGTGAGGGATGTGTGGGAGGCTGCCTTATCTGAGCCGCTTTTTCCGTCTTATCGACAACCTTTGAGCGGCATGGTCGGCTGCTCGAAGAAAGCACCCAAAAAGCTGAACAGCAGGGCTGAAAAAGCCCCACAGACGTAGCTTTACGTACAAAAGCGGACGGATTTAGTGGAGGGGCGGTCAGGTTGACGAGACTTTCTTAACGTAGCGGAGCCACGGTTTACATGCAGAAAGCAGCGGGGTTTGGTGGAGCTGTTAAGAAAGCGAGTAAACCAGCCCCGGAGCTATGGAGTACGCGTTGTGCGTAAAGCTACGCGACCCGAGCAAGCTTTAGTTACAACGACCCGGACAAAAGGCAACAAGGATAGATTCGCCGTACTGTACAACAGATTCTTGCTGGGACAAAGGGACCTAATGTGTTAGAATACTTAAAAAACTTAGAGATCAAGAAAATTAAAGGAGAACTGCTTATGAGTGAACATCGGCAAGCATTGGGAAAATATGGGGAGGAACTTGCTGTAAAGCACATCAGGCAGGCTGAACTTTCTGTTCTGGAATGCAATTATCGCTGTCCTTTAGGAGAAATGGATATCATTGCTCAAGAAGGAGAGACGATGGTATTTATTGAAGTCAGGACTCGTTCCACGGGAAGCCGGGGATGGGGAGAAGAAAGCATTACGGCTAAGAAGCGGGAGAGGCTTTATCGTATAGCCACTCATTATTTAAAGTACAGGAATTATAAAGAGTGGCCTTCTTTACGTTTTGATTTAATTGCTATACGTTGCCAGGACCAGGAAGGCAAGCAGCCGGATATCATCTGGATTCGCGGCATCTAGTACTCTGTTAAATTTCCGTATGACTGGGTTGTCGTCAATCACAATGCGAACGATGGCGGGTATTTTGAAACCGAGAAGATGTGGAAGATGTGTTATTGATAGAGGTATGATAAAATGCAGATAGAGGACAAGATTGGAGGGTGGACGGCTATGAATGCGATTTTAGTAATTGATGATGAAGAACGTATACGTCATTTGGTTCGCATGTATTTGGAACGGGAAGGCTATGAGGTGGACGAAGCAGGCAATGGGCGGGAAGCTCTGGAAAAGTTCCATAAACAGGACTATGCTCTGCTTATTGTCGATTTAATGATGCCTGAGATAGATGGGTGGAAGGTATGCCGGGATGTGAGAGAAAGATCCGATATCCCGATCATAATGCTCACAGCCCGGGGCGAAGAGTTTGATCGTGTGTTAGGTTTTGAATTGGGCGCAGATGATTATCTCGTGAAACCATTTAGTACCAAGGAGCTGGTAGCGCGTGTAAAAGCGCTTTTAAGGCGTTCCCGGGGGAATACGGCCATAAGTTCTTCAGACTTACTCTTCGGTCCCCTTAAAATTGAGAAGGATAAACATCGGGTGTCCATTGATGATGAACAAATTCCTTTTACGCCAAGGGAATTTGAGCTCCTTTACTTTTTAGCCAAAAATCCCAGCCGGGTGTTTTCCAGGGAACAGCTTATGGAAACCGTATGGGGCTATGATTTCTATGGCGATGCCCGCACGGTGGATACTCATGTCAAGAAGATCCGTGAAAAGCTGGCTGACCCTAAAGTAAGGAGCATGCTTGCTACTGTATGGGGAGTGGGCTATAAATTCGATCCCGAAGCAGCCAGTGAATAGTATGCACTCGAAAAGAGGAGAAAAAATTGAATTTTGACCTGCGTCCGGGAAGCATAAGCATGAAATTATGGGCTGCTATAACCGCTTTAATTCTCGCGGTTTTGGGCGGATTAGGGGTAACCATCACCTTGCTTTTTGGTGACTTTTACTTCCAGCAAACTTTGGATACTTTGGGGAAAGAAGTGGAGGAAATATCCCATTACCTCGGAGAGCAGCCTAATTGGTCGCAGCGCTTATTTGCCATTGATGAAATTCGTCTGTCTTCGGATACGCAAATGGTTGTCATTGACCGTTACAGCGAGATTATCGCCATTAAGGGCGGGAATGTGGCGGCAAGCTTCGGAACCAATGATCGTATCGGTTGGGGTGATGTTTCTGGGGAAATGAGCTGGCTGATCCGCTCCTTATACCCTTCTGATTTCTTATCAAGGACGGATATTGCCGAGGTTCTGGCGGGGAAGGTGATAACGATTAAAGCGATCCCTAGGAATAAAACGGGACAAGCAATGCTCATTGCTGCAGCCCCGTTAGGCAATCCCAGCGAAGCCATTGTCGTTTTGGGAACGTCACCGGCCCCTGTTCAGGATAGTATTAATGCCTTTCGCCGGATGACTTTATATGTATCTCTGGCAGCTGTGGTTTTGGCTACTTTGGTAAGCTTGGTCTTTGCCAGACAAGTGACACGGCCCTTAGCCCTGATGCAGAAAGGTGCCAGACAAATGGCCAATGGAGACTTTCAGCCTATTACCGGAGTGAGAAGCCGGGATGAGTTAGGCGAACTTGCCGATGTCCTGAACTCCATGGGAGAAAGCCTTAAAAATCACATGACTTGGCTGTCTGAGGAAAGGAACCTTCTGCTGGGCATTGTCGAAGGAATCAGTGACGGCGTCATTATGCTGGATGGGAGAGGGGAGATTCTCTACACCAATGAACCGGCTAAAGCTCTTTGGCAGGGCTCGGGATCGGAGGAAGAGTCCTCAGAGCGTAAAGAAACTCTCATGGCCTTTTTACGGGGGTTCATGGAGGATGTTGAGATCGATAAAAAGATCCATTTCAATTTAGATACCCAAGTGCTTCAAGTGGCGATGGCGACAACCCAATTTGAAGACGGCAAGCAGGGCTATGTTGCCGTACTGCGGGATATTACCGCATCCTTAAGGGCAGAAAAAGAGCGGCGGGATTTTATGGCCAGTGTCACTCATGAATTACGCACCCCCCTTCACTTGATTCAAGGCTATTTGGAAGCTATCCAAGATGGAGTGATCGCTAAAGAGGAGCAGACGGAACACATCGATCTGGTACTGGAGGAAGCTAAGCGCTTAGCCAAATTGGTCATGGAACTCCAGGAGCTGGACCGTTTTGAGAGCTGGAAGAATTTTGAGAAAAAAGAAATTGATTTGGCCGGCTTTATTCAAGAATTGGGCTACCGTTTCCAGGGACGAGCCGATGAGTTAGGAATCCATTTGCAGATGGATAACGGTACAGGAGTTATTCATGCCAATCGGGATCGCTTGCTCCAAGTCTTTATCAATCTCATTGAAAATGCCTTCCGCCACACTCCTGAGGGCAAAAGTGTCTACATTAGGATCATTGACAGTGAAGAGCATATTCAATTTAATGTCGAGGATCAGGGAGAGGGGATTCCTCCTCAAGCCCTGCCCCATATTTTTGATCGATTTTATAGGGTGGATAAATCCCGCTCAAGGAAGGAAGGGGGTATGGGATTAGGCCTATCCATTGTCATGCTGATCGTCGAGGCTCATAACGGGGAGATTAAAGTCGAAAGTGAAGTAGGCAAGGGGGCAACCTTTAAGGTGATTCTACCCAAATAAAAGAACGACAGGAGAGGGTAGTTTCTATGCGTATAGAGCAGCTTCAGCATATTATCGAAGTCAATAATAAGAAATCCATCTCGGAAGCGGCGAAAACATTCTTTATGGGCCAGCCTCAGCTTAGCCACTCTATGAAAAACCTGGAGGATGAGCTGGGCTATAAACTGTTCCGCCGCAACCGGGGAGGATTGATTCCGACCTGCCAGGGGAAAGAGGTTGTGGGTTTGGCCCGTGAAATTATCAATACTATTGAAGAACTCAAATCTCTGGCAAGTGGTGAAGCCAATCTGACCGGCAATCTCAGCCTGGCTCTTGCACCAGGGGCCTTTAACTCATTTGCCGGTCTTTTGCTCACTCGTTTCAATGAAAGATACCCTAATGTGAATCTAATGATTACCGAGGATATAGGTATTGCCATCGTGGATAAGGTGGCTACGGGAACATGTTTGATGGGGGTCCCGGTTTGGACCAGCAATGATGACGATACCATGCGCAAGCTTCTCGATATCAATGACATTGCTTATGAAGAAATTACTCAGGATGATTTATGTTTGGTTCTTGGCAAAGGGCATCCTTTGGCCGCTAAAGAGAGCATAAATTTGTCTGATTTAGAAGGAATGACCTTTGTAGATTATTGCGGCAGGTATCGCAATTTGCTGCGCAATTGCGGAATCGATACGGCGAAGAGTGAGTTCCTGATTGTCTATAACCGTGAGGTCATGAAAACAATCGTCGCCAAAAATCAGGCAATCGCCGTTTTTCCGCGTTTTTTCTTTCATAACGATTTGTTTTTTGAACAAGAATTACTAAGCTATCGGGCCATCGCAAAGATAACTGATGAAGTCAAAATGAAAATGTACCTTATCTATTCCAGAACCGAACCTTTGTCTCATTCTGCGAAGCAACTGAAGAAGATGCTTAGCGAGGTAATAGCCGGCAACGTTAGTTAAGGGGGAGGTTTATCATGCGGATAGAACAACTTGATCAAATCGTAAAAATTTATGAACATGGCTCCCTTTCCAAGGCTGCCAATGCGCTTTTTATCAGCCAACCCTCATTAAGCATATCCGTCAGCCGGCTGGAGGAAGAATTGGGGCTGAAGATCTTTGAACGCAGTAATATAGGAGTGGCACCCACGGAACAAGGGGAAGCTGCCTTGGAGCTGGCAAGAAATATTCTGACCTTAAGCGAAAAGATCAAGGGCATGATGGACGGGAGAAAAGTCCTGATCCGTAATCTTCAGATTGCGATACCAGGAGCCTTTGCCAATGCCATAGCCCCCGATCTGCTGATGAAATTTCGTGAGCTCTATCCGGAGGTTAATCTGCATATCCATGAGGCTCCCTATTATGAAATCGTCGAAAACATGGATCGGGGAGCCTATTCCATAGGCGTTATACCCTGTGGTCAAGAGGGCAAAAAGGATTTACTCAAGCAGCTGAATGACGTGGAGATCGAATGGGAGATCATCTCCGGTGGTCAGGCCAAATTGATGCTTTTCTTAAGCAGTAAAAATCCTTTGGCAGATAAAGAGCGGATCAGCTTCTCCGATATTAGGTCCATGAAGATGATTTCCTATAAAGAAAACTATATCCAAACTTCGCGAAATTTAAGATGTCCTCTGCATAAGCCGATTATTGTTGAAGATATCGAATTGCTGAAAAGACTGATCAGCGCTGACTTCGGGTTTTCTATTTTTCCGGAGATTTTATCTTACAACGATTTATATATGAGCAGTGGAATGATTAAGGCCATACCCATGCATGAGTTAAGTGAGCAGTGGGATATCTTTATCTTATACTCTCATCACGAATCCTTGTCATTTATCGAAAGAGAATTGCTGGCATTAGTTAAAGAATTGATTCGGGATAACCTGATCAGCCAGATAGGATAAGCGTTATAACGTAATAGTTAATATGCTATATAGGCACGAGTAAGTGCATATATTATTTTTCACATACCTGACATAACAAAACCTATATTATGCAAAGAGAAAACAATATCCTACAATAAGAGCAACCAATTGGTTCATCCACATTATTTATGTCAAAGGGTCGGAAAGGGAAACGAAAAGGAGGGGTTGTGAAAGTACGGTCTTTCTTCTTTGCATGCGCTCTAATATTGTATGGTTTTAGGTTTATTATGTAAAGGATGTGGAACTATATGAGTTTAGAAATTAACCTTGATAAGGGAACTCCCCCTGCCGGTGGCTCAAAAGTAAAGAAACTTAATAATTATTTTGATGGACTGCCTGTATCCAGGCAACATATGTTCTTATTTATCATCATTGTTTTATCTTACTTTTTTGAGCAGATGGACAATAACAATTTCTCCTTTATTGCCCCAGCTCTGATCCAAGGGGGATTTGTTGCACAGCATCAAATTGCCACCATAACCTCCACTTACTTTTTAGGCATGACGCTGGGAGGATTTCTGGGTGGGTTTATTTCCGATGCCATCGGTCGCCGTAAAACCTTCTTATTGGCCATGTTGATCTTTTCTTCCATGTCTGTTTTAAATGGTTTGACCAGTAATTTTGCCGTCTTTGTCTTTGCCAGAGCGGCCACCGGATTCGGTATTTTCATGATGATGGTTACTTCCATTGCCTACATTTCAGAAATGTCTCCGGGAGAAAGTCGGGGAAAATGGCAGAACTTGACTGCTGCCGGAGGTTTCATGGCTATGCCGGCCATCGGATTTATCTCCAGAGCAATCATTCCTACAAGTCCGGAAGCTTGGCGGATTATTTTCTATCTGGGTGCGTTAGGCTTTATCAGCTTCATACTTGGTTTCAAATATCTTAAAGAATCGCCCCGTTGGCTGGTAAGCAAAGGGAGAATCGCTGAAGCGGAGACGGTTATTGAAGAAATCAGTGGTTTTACTATTGATTTGTCTGAAGCAGCCAAGCATACTCCTCCTAAGACAAACTTCATTGAACAGTTTACCGGGATGTTTAAAGGGAAGTATCTTAAACGCACGCTGATTTTGCTGGGTTTTGGTATTCCCATCAATATTGCCAGCTTTGCAACATCCGTCTGGACCCCAACCCTGCTCACCATGAAAGGATTTACTCTTGAACAAAGCTTAACGATTGGGACAGCCTTTATGCTGGGCGGCCCGATAGGGCTGTTCCTCATGTCACCCCTCGCCGACAAAGGCGGCCGGAAGATTCCGATGGCTGTCGGTGTTTTGGCCGGTGCAGCTTTGACTATTCTCTTTGCCAGCCTGGGTAACACCTATATGGTCGTGATGATTGTAGCCCTTATGATCAACGCAGTAGGAATGGGCACAGGATTTATCGCTATGGCTTATGTACCGGAGCATTTCCCGACTAAAATGCGCAACACCGCCGTAGGTACCATCAATGCCTGCCAGCGTCTTGGTGTATCAGCCTCCCAACTCGTTGTCCCCCTCATCATGGCAGGTTTTGGCTTTAAAGTCTTGTATCTGGTTATTGCCGGGTTGATGACCTTCGGAGGTCTGTTCATTCTTGCCCTGGGAGCACGTACGGGCGGAAGACCGTTGGAGGAAATTGATTAAAGCAGTGTTAAAGGCTTAATCTGAAAAATAGGAGTGTCAAATAGGAGTGTTGTATAATGAATTCGATCAAAAATGAGCAGATGCCCCATATTATCCATAGACAAAAGGAGCTGGAAGAAGCTTTTCTGGCTGAATTTTCAGCCGGTCACTATACACTGGAGAATCCACTGGTTAAACTCAACCCTTATGATATTTGCCCCTTAACGGCCATGGTCTTATTTGAAACACCGGTAGCCACCGAGGCAACCATAATCATTCGTGGCAAAGAGCACCCTGGAGATATCCGGCATACCTTCCCCGCCCATAAAAAACATATTCTGCCGGTTTATGGTCTCTATGCGGATTATGAAAATAAGGTTGAAATCGTCTTGGCTAATGGGCAAAAGAACACAATAACCCTTAAGACCGAGCCTCTTCATCCCGATGTCCCGGTAGCCACCTCGATTAAGACCACCCCTGAATACATGGGCAACAACCTGATGTTTCTGACGGCAGCGATGAAAGCTATGCCTGTAGGTTATGACTATGCCGGAGAAGTTCGCTGGTATGCCACAAAGAACTTTGCCTTTGATCTCAAGCGCATGGCAAATGGTCATATTCTCATTGGCACGGAGCGTTTAGTAAAATTGCCTTATTTTACCACAGGTCTTTATGAAATGGCCTTTAGTGGGAAGATATTCAAAGAATACCGTCTATCCGGCGGATACCACCATGATCAATTTGTCATGGAAGATGGCAATATTCTGGTGCTTACCTTTGATTTCTACTCAGGTACGGTTGAAGATATGTGCGTGCTCCTGGATGCCAAAACGGGAGAAATTCTCAAGTCATGGGATTATAAAAAGGTCCTGCCCCAGAATGTAGCCGGTTCCGGAAGCCAGGATGCCCACGATTGGTTTCATAATAACGCCGTTTGGTATGATAAGAAGACCAACAGCTTATGCTTCTCCGGTCGCCACCAGGATGTGGTGATCAACATTGACTATGATACAGGTGAGTTAAACTGGGTCATTGGGGATCCTGAGGGGTGGCCCCAGGACATGGTGGACAACTATTTCTTTACCCCGGTTGGGGAAGGGGAATTTGACTGGCAGTATGAGCAGCATGCTTGTGTGGTTTTACCTGATGGGGATATCATGCTTTTCGATAACGGCCACTTCAGAGCGAAGAATAAAGAAAACTACTTGCCGAACGGCCGGAATTTCAGCCGTGGTGTGAGGTACCGTATTGATACCGAAAAAATGACCATAGAACAAGTATGGCAATATGGAAAAGAGCGGGGCGCTGAGTTCTTCTCTCCCTACATTTGCAATGTGGAGTATTACAATGAAGGCCATTACCTGGTTCACTCCGGCGGAATCGGCTATGAAAACGGTGCAACCTGCGAAGGTATGGCAGTTATGAAAGTCCTGCAACCGGAGTTTAAGGATAGTGTGTTTACCTTCAATTCCATTACCTGCGAGCTTAAAGATGATGTGCTTATGTATGAATTACAAGTACCGGCCAATTGTTACCGTGCTGAAAAATTGCCCCTCTACTATGCCCACGAAACGGCTGAATTGGGTGCGGGCGAAATACTGGGCAATTTAGTTGAGACCCAGGAGACAAAGATGAAGATCAAGGCTGTGGAGACAGGTGAGAGGGTGCCGGATCATTATGAAGCATCCATCACAGAAGAAGAGGATCGGGTTCTCCTTAACGCCATCTTCGAGGCCGGGGAAATGGCTCAGCTGCTTTTGGTGGACGGAGACGGCGGGGTAAAGAGATATCCTGTCAATACTGTGCCTCAGGCCTTCCAAGCCATGTGTGTAGGGACATTCCAGAAAGCTGACCCTCGCAACATCGATGTCTATATCAACAAGACCGGATTATCCGGAAAATATCAAGTAAAGCTTATCGCAGAAGAAAAACTCTATGAGACCGGAGTATCTATTACAGCTTAAGTTTAATAGGCGAAAGAGATAGGCAGAAAAACAAACGGCTGGAGAGCAGGGGATGACCCTATTCTTCAGCCGTCTGCAATTTCTGCTTGTCATGGGGGTTGATGAGTGAGCCGGATGATGCCTTAAAAAAAAGGGAAAAGTGAAGGAGTCAGTGGGCATCTGAGCGGTCCAAAGCCCGGTACTGAAGGGCTTCAGCAAGATGGCGAGGCAGGATAGAGTCCTCACTATCCAAATCGGCGATGGTGCGGGCAACCCTGAGAATCCTGTCGTGACTGCGGGCGCTAAGGTGTTGACGATCGAACACACTGCGCAAAAGCTGTTCACCTGTGGAGTCGAGGCGGCAAAAAGCTGATGTTTCCCCAGCGCTCATTTCCGCATTGGTTCGGCTTTCTCCCAGGCGGATCCATTGGCATTGGCGGGCCTTAAGGACACGTTTTTGAACATCTGCTGAGGTTTCGCTTTCCGGATAGCGGTGGAGCTCATCAAACTCCACCCGGGGAACTTCTATATGAAGATCAAGGCGATCAAGCAAGGGGCCGGATATCCGGCCGCGGTAATGACTGATTTGCCATGGTGTACAGGTACAGACCCGCGCTGAATCCCCGTTCCAGCCGCAGAGACATGGATTCATACTGCAGACGAGGCTCAAACGTGCCGGGTACCTGACACTGCCCCGCTGGCGGGTTAAGGTAAGCTCCCGGTCTTCCAGAGGTTGACGCAGAGATTCCAGGACTCTCCGGGAAAACTCCGGCAATTCATCCAGAAAGAGCACACCATGATTGGCAAGAATGAGTTCACCGGGCTTAAGATCATGTCCGCCACCGAGAATCCCGGTTACAGTTGCCGAATGGTGAGGCTGCCGAAAGGGTCTCCTCTGTATAAGTTGCCCGTTATGGCCAAGCAAGCCGGCGATGCTGTAAATCTTTGTAACTTCCAGGCTTTCGGAGCGGGTTAAGGGAGGCAGAATGCCTGAATAGGCTTTGGCAAGCATGGTTTTACCAGAGCCGGGGGGACCAATGAGCAGAAGGTTGTGCCCACCGGCGGCAGCGATTTCTAAGGCTCGTTTGGCTTGCTGCTGTCCCCGAATACTGCTTAAATCGATGGGATGGTCCGCAGATATCTCTGGTGTGAGGGGTTTTGCCTGGGGATTGCTGAAGAGTTGATCGGTTTTCAAAGAATGGACCAGCTGGGCCAGATATTCTGCGGAGCCGCTTTTAATCTCTTCAATGAGGTTAGCCTCAAGAAGGTTCTCTGGAGGAATGATCAAAGCATATTCATTGTGCTGGGCTAAGGACACGGCCATGGCGAGAATTCCGGGAACCGGCCGCAGCTGCCCCTCAAGGGATAATTCCCCGACAAAGACGGTATGAGAAAGGTCCGCAAATGAACATTGCCCGGTAGCCGCTAAAATGCCAAGGGCAATAGGCAGATCTAAACCCGAACCATCCTTTTTCAGGTCAGCGGGAGCCAAATTAACCGTAATGCGCTGCAAGGGAAAATCAAACCCTGAATTTTTGATGGCTGAGCGAACCCGCTCCCGGGACTCACGTACGGCAGCCTTGGCCAGCCCAACGATGCTGAACTCAGGCAAACCATTGGAGACATCCACTTCCACCCGTATTAAATGCGCCTGAATACCGGAGACTGCCATACCATGAACAGCAGCAAACATCCAAATCCCTCCTATAAGAGGAAGAATTCGACAGAATATTAGAGTTTCCTTCCAAGGTGGTTTGGGGATTTGTAAAAATTAGGCTCCTCCAGCGTAGTGATTTTCACAACCGACTACGGTGGGAGGAGCCTAGGATTCTCTCATTTTATTCGTTTAAGGTAAGCGGTTTCTATTTGTAGGATGTCAATCTTGGCTTCAATACGCTCTAAGGAGCGTGAAACATTTTGATTGACATCTTTTTGTAATTCTCTGCTGTCAAATAAAGCTGTGATTTTCCTCGTTAAATCTTCTTCCATGCGAACCTGAGATTGCTTGAGGTTAGAGATATCTGTTTTCATACCAATGATGTCAGTCTTCATAGTGTTGATGTCAGTCTTCATGGTGTTGATATCAGCCTGCATCACTTCTTGGTTGATTGCTAAGGTATCTATGCTTTTAGTGAGTGTACTCAGCTGCTGGATGACTAATTCCTGAAATTGGCCGTTATCCAACTTATCAACCTCCTTATCAACTGGGCATCCCGCTCTCAGTTGCTCTCCAGATAATCATATAAGACAAGCTGGGGGTTGTAAAGCGCCAAAAACAATTTCTGGAACATTATTGAGAAATAGAGGAAGTGGGAAGGATTGGTCGAATATCTAATCGTATATTTATGAATAGCAACGACTATGCTATAATTATTGTTTAAGATTAATAGATAGGGTGTGTATGTCATTGATGGCCCGGTTGGAAACTTTAAAGGATGAAAAACCTGATTTCGACCCGCAAAAGAAGAATACTATGCAGGCACTTGCTCAATTAGTCCGTCCACGGCAATGGGTTAAGAATTCCTTTGTCTTCATCGGTCTGCTCTTTACTCAAAATCTTAACCAACACCTGATTCTAAAGGTCATCATTGCTGCGGTGGCCTTTTGTCTTGTTTCCAGCGCAGTCTATGTGATGAATGATTTTGTCGATCGAGATTATGATCGGAATCATCCGATTAAACGTAAGCGTCCGCTTGCTTCAAATCGGGTGACCCTTTCTGCGGCAGGCTTGATTTTTGCACTGTTTCTGCTGGGGGGACTTTTCCTGGGTTGGCATGTGTCAAAAATTGCTGCCGGAATTCTTGTTTTGTATGTTGCCCAGAATTTAGCTTATACAAAGGGGCTTAAGCGGATTGTTCTCGTCGATGTATTTATTATTGCCCTGGGCTTTATGATGAGGATTCTCATGGGAACCTGGGGTGTGGGAATTCCCCCTTCAGAGTGGCTCTTATTGTGTGGCTTTATGGTAGCTCTTTTTATGGGCTTCGGAAAGCGGTGTTCTGAGTTGAACGAATTGAACGCGGATGCCGGATTGCATCGGCCTGTTTTGGAACGATACAGCCCCGGGTTGCTGAATCAATTGCTGGGGATTACGGCCGGAGGGGTTATCTTTACCTACAGCCTCTATACTCTCGATTCGGCAACGGTGGCTCTTCATCATACCACCGATCTCATTTATTCAGTGCCCTTCGTAATTTACGGTATTTTTCGCTATCTTTATCTTATTCATAAAGGTGAGGCGGGAGATCCATCCAAACTTGTCACTAAAGACAGGCATCTCATCGCGGTCGTTATGCTTTGGGTTCTCTATGTATTGTGGACCCTTAAGCTTCATGATTTAGTATTAGGGGTGTTTTGATGTTCTGGATTCTGCTTATTGGTTTGCTGGTTGATATACTTTGGATCATGCTGGTGCCCACAGTGCCTTTTTCGGATTTCTCGTATTATCACCGCCTGGCAACTCAAATTGCGCTTGGCGGCCCATGGGGCGATACTTACACTTCTGTCGGTTATCCTATTTTCCTGGGATTCTTTTATAAGCTGTTCGGAAGTTCGGTCTGGGTTGCCAAATGTTTAAATATTGCTCTGAGCACCGCAAATAATATCCTTGTCTATTTTCTGCTTAAGAAGATTTCCATCCCGGGGAGACTGCGGTATACCTTCCTTTTGCTCTTTGTTTTATTCCCGATGAATGTTTACTACAATAGCTTAGTGGCTTCGGAAATTCTTTTTACCACAGGGCTGCTCTCAGTATTATTGCTCTACTTTTCCAAGCTGCGGTGGAAGTATGTGGGGATTGGCCTGTTGACGGGGCTCAATGCCATGGTGAAGCCCTTTTTCCCGGCCTTCGTCCTGGCCGTCTTCCTGGTCGAAGTTTTAAGCGAGAGGAATTTCCGGCAGAGTCTTAAGCGGTCTGGAATCGTGCTTCTCGTGGCTCTTGTCGTGCTATCCCCCTGGCTCTACCGAAATTCCAGGATATTTGGGGAGTTTTGCTATATTTCCAACAACAGCGGAATCGTTCTCTATATTAACAATAACTCTCAGAATAAAGTGGGAGGTTGGATGCCTGCCGAGGACGTTGCTGATTCTCTGGTTAAAACACCGGCCTATCAGGAGGCTAATGCCCTTGAAAAGAATAAGATGCTCAGCGCGGCAGCCAAAGCGTGGATCGCAGGCCATCCCGTTGAATTTGCCGGTTTGGGAATAAAGCGGCTTGCCCGCACCTTTCTGTTCGTCGGGGATATTAACTATGCTTTTTACGGGGTGAGCGCCACGGTACCGTCTCTTCTTTTATGGACCTCCGAGCTGGTACGGGCCCCCGTCTTCTGGCTGGGCTGCCTCGGCATACTAAGTTATTCCTGGCGGGTGCTGAGAGGCTTTTTCCGCCCGGGTGGAGAGGGGCCAAGAAAAATCAACAAAGAAAGACTTACCCTCTTGGTAACATTCTTGATGTTTGCCGGCGTTTATTTTATCACAGAGGGACAGAGCCGTTACGCTTTCCCAACGGTGATGATGTTAATCTATTTCGCCCTTTGGCGGGTGTATCAATGGCAGGATGAGATGGGGGAATAAGATGTTAGGGCAAATTATCATCTCGGTGATTCTGGGGGCGCTTGGCCAGATCCTCGTAAAAATCGGAGCAAAAAATCTTGAACTGGATTTTTCTCCTGAGAATTTACTGAGAAGCCTCGGTGCAATTATGCAAAACTTCCCGGTGATGTCGGGACTGTTTCTTTATGGGATAAGCTTCATATTATGGATTAAAGTGTTGACTAAGACGGAGTTAAGCTATGCATACCCTTTTGTTAGCCTGGGCTATATTTTTATTATGGCTTTTTCGGTTATGGTCTTTAAAGAGAATATTTCCTTTTACCGAGTGCTGGGAACAGTGTTGGTTATTGTCGGCGTTATTTTTATTTCCAGGAGCTAGGACTCTGTAACACCTAATTCCTCACATTTCCGGCCGGGCATGCAAGTTTTAAATGTTACAGAGTTCCCAGGGGGAAGCCCCTTCCCTTGATTTGGTTTGGTTCTGATAGAGATGTGCTCCTCTGACTGCAGTGGGTTTTTACTAACCGGACTGGGTTGGTGGAGCATTTTTATTAAATTATATTTGACAAATAGGATAGGGGGGTATACTATAATTTCAGGAGGTGGACACTTATGGACAAAAAAATGGAACACTGTCCAGCTTGTCATGACTCAAACTCACAGGAAAGTGAAAGACTAAGCCATCATAGCGAAAAGACCATTCGTGAACTTGCCAACCGGATGAATCGCATCGAAGGCCAGATTCGCGGTATCAAAGGAATGATTGAAAATCATGCCTACTGTGACGATGTATTAAACCAGATTGCTTCGGCTCAAGCTGCTCTTAACGGAGTCTCCAAGCTTCTTCTGGAAAAACACATGAAATCCTGTGTGCTTGAGCAGCTTCAGGAGGGTAACGAGCAAGTCATCGATGAGCTGGTCAAAACCATGCACAGAATGATGAAATAAGCGGCAGCAAGGACCTTAATAGCGGGATAGAAGCCGAGGGGGCGAGATAATGAGTAAAAAGAATACAGCAATCAAGGTGACCGGCATGACCTGTGAGCATTGCGTACGCCGGGTAAAGAAAGCTCTGGAAAGTTTGCCGGAGCTGGAGAATGTAAAAGTCTCTCTGGAGAACGAGGAGGCCAGCTTTGACTGGGCCGGGGAAGACTTAAGCATGGCAAGGGTGAAAGATGTCATCGAGGAAGCGGGCTATACAGTGATAGAGGACCAGGAAGAAGCTCAGCAAAAGGTTCCGGTTCAGGCTCAGGGGATGCTCATGAAGGAACTGAACGTCTATGGTATGACCTGTGAGCATTGTGTACGTAGGGTGAAAAAAGCTCTGGAGAACCTCCCTGAAGTGATTGATGTGGAAGTTTCATTGGCGGAGTCAAAAGCCTCCTTTCGCCATAATCCGGCGATAACCACAGAGGCACAGATTAAAGAGGCAATCCAGGAGGCGGGATATTCTACAGAAGCCACAGAAGCCACAGAATCCATTGAAGTCACTGAAGCCTCCGTCCCGGACATTCAAAAATCGGAAAGCCCTGCACAAGAATTAATTAACGAGAAGAAACAACTTAAAATAACCGGTATGACCTGTGCCAATTGTGCCCTGACGATTGAAAAGGGAATGGCCAAGCTGCCGGGGGTCAAAGCCGCTACGGTCAATTTTGCCTCAGAGAAACTTTCCCTGGATTATGACCCGGCACTTCTCGATGAGAAAACTATCCTTGAGAAGGTCAAGGATTTGGGCTATGGGGCTTATATGGAAGGCGATGAAGGAAAAGCCCAGTTTAAAGTGAGCGGTATGACCTGCGCTAATTGTGCACTTACTATTGAAAAGAAATTGCGCAATACACCGGGAATACAGACTGTAGCCGTTAATTTTGCTACAGAAAGCGTCACAACAGAATATGATCCCAACCTGATCGATCTGGAGACCATCTATGAACAGGTCAGAGATGCAGGCTATACCCCCATTGAGAATAAAGAGGAATCTCATGAGGATAACCATGTGAAATCCCAGCGGAACTGGGTTATTTTCAGTGCAGTGTTGTCGGCACCTCTGATGCCCATGATGTTTATGCCCATGACCCATGGCATCATGTATGCTATGTTCATCCTGGCCACTATCGTTCAATTTACGGCAGGTTGGACATTTTATCGAGGCGCTTACCATGCTCTGAAGAACCGTTCCACTAACATGGATGTTTTGGTCGCCATGGGCATCACCGCTGCTTATGCCTATAGTGTGATGACAACCTTTCCCCATATTTTTTTCGAAGGGCCCACTTTCTTTGACACATCGGCCCTCCTGATTACCTTTGTGCGTTTTGGTAAGTATTTGGAAGCAAAAGCCAAGGGACGTGCCGGTCAGGCCCTAAAACGCCTCCTTGAGCTGCAAGCGGATAGAGCCCGTCTGTTGATTAACGGAGAAGAAAAGGAGGTCCCCGCTTCCAGTGTCAAAATCGGGGATATCGTCTTGGTGAAGCCCGGAGAAAAGATTCCTGTGGATGGCGTGATTGTTGAAGGGCAAGCCAGTATTGATGAGTCCATGATTACAGGAGAATCGATACCCGTTGATAAAGGTGCCGGTGAAAATGTAGTCGGTGCAACCATCAACCAGTCGGGAAGTATTAAAATCTCCACCACCAAAACGGGTAAAGACAGTGTCCTTTCCGGAATTATTAAAATGGTGGAAGATGCCCAAGGAGTCAAGCCGCCCATTCAACGTCTGGCGGATAAGATATCCAATGTCTTTGTGCCTGTGGTCGTAGCTATCTCCATACTTACCTTCATCATCTGGTATGTAGTTTTGGACAGCACCTTTGTCTTCGCTTTTACCGCTGCCATTGCTGTCCTGGTCATAGCCTGCCCCTGTGCTTTAGGGCTGGCAACGCCCACGGCTATTATGGTGGGAAGCGGTGTCGGTTTAAACCGGGGTATCCTCTTCAAATCAGCTGCTGTGCTTGAAGGAATAGCCAAAGTGGAGGCTATTGGCTTTGATAAAACAGGCACCTTAACCAAAGGGAAACCGGAAGTAACCCATCTGATGGCTTATGAAGGATATGCCCAAAAGGATCTGCTCAGGATTGCTGCGGCAGGGGAGAACCCTTCTATTCATCCCTTAGCTCAAGCTATCGTCCAAAGAGCTAAAGATGAAGGGATCGAAGTGGAGGAAGTTCAGGATTATCATGAGGAAAGTGGTCACGGCACCCTTTGCTCTTACCAAGGTAAAAAATTGCTCATCGGTAATAAAAAACTGATGAGCAAAGAGAATATTTCTACTGAGGCTGTAGAGAAGGATTTTCAGGAATTGGCCAACGCAGGAAAGACCACCAGCTTTGTGGCCTATGACGGGAAAGTCATTGGCATCATCGCCTTGGCCGATGTCTTAAAAGAGAGTACGCAAGAAGCGATTAAACGCCTGCACGGCCTGGGGATCAAAACCTTCATGATTACCGGGGATAATAAGAAAGTCGCCACCGTCATCGGCAATGAAGTAGGCATTGACGAAGTGGTTGCAGAGGTCCTCCCCCAGGATAAAATCGAGATTATCAAAAGGTACCAAAATGATGGCCTGAAAGTGGCCATGGTTGGAGACGGGATCAATGATGCCCCTGCTTTGGCTCAGGCCGACATCGGCATCGCCATCGGCTCAGGAACGGATGTGGCCAAAGAAACCGGGGATGTGGTCCTGGTGCGCAATGATCTTCTCGATGTGGAACGCGCCATTCGCCTTGGCCGCAAAACCTTAACCAAGATTAAACAGAATTTATTCTGGGCTCTCATCTACAATACACTGGGAATCCCCATTGCCGCCGGAGTGCTTTTTCCGATTACCGGAGAGCTTCTGCCCCCGGAATGGGCTGGCCTGGCCATGGCCTTTTCCTCAGTGTCCGTAGTGACCAGCTCTCTGCTGCTCTCCAGGTATAGTAAAAAACTAATTGATTAAACATTGTTATTTTTCTCCTTCGACAGGATGGAGGAATAGATAAAGGGAGGTAAAGAACCATGAATCAAACCTTAAAAGTTACCGGAATGACCTGCAATCATTGCAAAGCCCATGTGGAAAAAGCCTTGCTGAAAGTGGGCGGAGTCCAACAAGCAGATGTGAATTTAGAAAAAGGAGAGGCAGTAGTCGCCGGATCAGCCGGCCGGGAAGAGCTGATTAAAGCTGTGGAAGACGCCGGTTATAGCGCCGAGTGATGCATGTTTTGCCAGGAGATTTGCCATACTAAGATTTGAGCAATACGAATCTTAATGAGGTGAGAATTATGGCATTAATACCTAATGACCCTTTCCGGATGTTCAACCACTATTGGGATGAAATGGAGCGTAATTATCTTAGAGGCCGTGGCAAAGAGGAACTTTCCCAGTTTCTCTACCGGATCGATGTGGAGGAAACAGCGGACCAAGTGTTTGTCATGGCGGAGATTCCCGGTCTTGAGAAGAAAGAGGACCTGCATATTGAGATCGATGAAAGGCGTTTGACCATCAGTGGTGAGATCAAACGAGCTGCATCGACAACTGAACGCTCTTCTCACCGTACGGAGAGATATTATGGAAAGTTCAGCAGGACAATCAAACTTCCGGCAGTGGTAAAAGCAGACGGCTCCCATGCCAGCTACAGAAATGGGATTTTGGAATTGTCTTTTCTCAAGGATCGTCACCCGGCAGCCCGCACCATCGAAGTGGATTTTCATTAGGGTATCGGCATTTAGAAAGGGGCTCGTAAGATTCGAATCTGGATTCGAATCTTACGAGCCCTCATTACCGTCCTTGTCCTAGGATAAACGACCGGTCATATTGCGTTCGGCGATCTCAATTGCCTTTTTCACCATATTGCCACAATCCCGAGATGAAACACCACTGAACCCTTCTTGATTTAAGGTATCCGAAAATCCAAGCTCCTGAGCTATCTGCTGCTTAAGGTTATCGGACATGGTACTGCGCCGTCTGGACATTTGGATTCCTCCTTTCACCTTAGGGAAATTCATCTCCTTGCCATTTAAGCAAGTAACACTAGTTTGCATCGCTTCCCTGAACTTTATGTGTGAGGAAAGAGTTGTTCTTAGATCTTCTTAGATCTCCTTAGCTCGGATAAGGGATAAATAATTAGATGAAAGCCGGAAAAACTGTTATGATAGACCCAATTCAGCCTAACAAAAAATAAAGCAACAAAAAGGGGGAAGGGATGTGCCGCTTTTATTCGGGACGGCCGGGGTTCCTTTATCGGCCAAAGAGCGTTCCACAGAAGCAGGGGTCAAGCGTGTCCGGGAGCTTCAGCTGGACGCCATGGAAGTAGAGTTTGTCCAAGGGGTCCGCATGGGAGAAGAAAAGGCCCAAAAAATTGCCCAAATAGCTGTGGAAGAGAAGGTTGCCCTAAGCTGTCATGGTCCTTATTGGATTAACTTTAATTCTCAGGAACCTGAGAAAGTAGCAGCCAGCCGTGAGCGCCTTTTGCATAGTGCACGCATCAGTAAAATCTTAGGTGTTAAGAGTGTAATATTCCATCCTGCCTTTTATCATCAGGATGATCCCCAGGTTGTCCTGGTAAGAACCGCTGGGGAACTCATGAAGGTTCGGGAGATTCTGGATGCAGAAGGAAATGATGTCATATTACGGCCGGAGACCACGGGGAAGCCCTCACAACTGGGCACTCTTCAGGAGGTTCTGACCCTGGCGCAAGCAGTTCCAGGGGTTTTGCCCTGTATTGATATCAGTCATCTGCATGCCCGCAGCAATGGGAGGATCAATACCTACGATGAATTCTGTCAAGTCCTGGAGGCTGCGGCGGAATCCCTGGGGGATCGCTGGGTTAAGCATGTTCACTTTCATGTCTCCGGGATCGATTATGGTGTTAAAGGGGAGAAAAAGCACCTTATACTTGAACAATCCGATTTGCGCTATCCAGAGCTAATGAAAGCCTTTCACACCTTCGGTGTGGAAGGATTGGTGATTTGTGAAAGTCCCAATCTTGAAGAAGATGCCCTTCTTCTGCAAACGACTTACCGCACTATGGCTTAATCACTATGGCTTTATAAAGAGATAAAAGAAGTTAAACCGAATCTAAGAGTCTATCAGGCTAGTTTGGTTATTCTGTGCGCAAGGCTTCCACGGCATCCTTTTTGGAGGCCAGCCGGGCGGGGATGTGGCCCCCTAATACGGTTATGACGGTGCTGAGGATGACTAAGAGAACAGCATGATCCAGCCTTAAATGGGAGGCATTGGTGAGGCCGGTCGACTTATTGATGGCTTGATTGATGGGGAAGGTGCAGGACCAGGCTACCACAATGCCGAGCACACCGGAAAAAACCCCGAGAATAAAGGTTTCGGCATCAAACACTCTGGTAATATCCTTTTTTCTGGCCCCCAGTGCTTTTAAAATACCGATTTCTTTGGTCCGTTCCAAAACACTGGTATAGGTAATGATGCTGATCATAATCATACTGACCACCAAAGAAATAGCGGCAAAGGCGATCAGGACCAGGGTGATGCCATCCATAATTCCTTTCGTCAGACTGGAAAGGGTCCCGGCCAAATCGGTAAAGGTGATGACATCCTCTTCAGCTTTGCCCACATTATAATGCTCAATATAGTTGATGACTTCGTCCTTGGCGTCAAAATCCTTAGGAAAAACCATGACCATATAGGGTGAAGGATCACCCCCTAAATAAGCGAGCAGAAGTTCTTTAGTGTTTGCGTCGATTTTTTCCCTGGTTAAAACATGATAATCAGCATCCCGCTGGGCGATCACAATATCGGAATCCATAGCGTTATCAATAACTTTTTGCGACAGCCGATCATCATAAGCGATCCCGGATGCCAGCATAGACATACTGGTTCCGGCTTTAGGCCGAACCACACCGGAAATCCTGATGGTAAAACCATGTTCAGAGGTATAGTTTTTCTGATAATTATTGGCCGGGAGATAAGTTCCGAAGGAGGTTTTCGTGTAAAAGTCGTTATTATGGATCACTCTATACTCCGTTCCCACAACAGCGGAGAAGGCGATACGGTCACTGCCTTCTACTGTAAACCCTAAAGCCCCCAGGGTTCCCTTTTCGATTTGATTTTGATTATTCAATACCAGGACCACGTCCGTAAGTTGCCGGGGATAGTCACCGGCCAGTAATTCATAATTGTCTGCCAGGTAACTATTATTTCCGGAAACAGCACTGGGAAAAGAGGACAAACCTACTGAACTTGAGGAGGTCATATTACCTGAGGGAGGTCCATTGCTCAGAGTGATGGGAAGGTAGTTATTGTCAGTCTTCCGTAAGAGGTTCATCTGGACCACCCGGGTATAGCCAATACTGCCCACAATATCCGGGGAGACATGCTCTAAGTAGTCGATAAACTCTTGAGAAAGATCGTTTTTATGAGTAATAACGTTTTTAGCGGAATCGACGATCACAATTTCATGAGCAGTGGAAGCGGCAGGGGTACCATAAATCCGATCCCGAATTTCCAGGGTCATATTGTTCAGATCGTTGGCATTCATCTGTTGAGTTTCCTGAGAGATAATGATCGGAAACTCAGCCATGGCATCGAATTGAAATTCATCAATCTCGGCACGAAAGCCTGTGGATAAGCTTAAAATGACAGCAATCCCGATAATACCGATACTGGAAGCAAGGGCAGTGAGAAAGGTTCGCCCTTTTTTGGTCCATAGATTTCGGAAGGATAAGTTAAGGGCGGTCAAAAAGCTCATTCCTGTTTTCTTGAGGTGAAAGTACTCGGGTTGGGAGGGGGCGCCATAAGGGTTGGTATCGTCAATAATCTTGCCGTCGGAAAAGCGGATAATGCGTTCTGCGTAGGTTTTGGCCAGCTGAGGATTGTGGGTAACCATAATCACCAGCCGATCCTTGGACACTCCTTTGATCAGATCCATAATCTGAACACTGGTAGTGCTATCCAAGGCTCCCGTGGGTTCATCGCATAAAAGAATTTCCGGATCATTGGCAAGAGCTCGTGCTATGGCAACCCTTTGCATCTGTCCCCCGGACAGTTGATTGGGTTTTTTATGCAGATGCTCTTTGAGTCCGACTTTTTCCAGAATGTCCAAGGCCTTTTGACGTTTGGCCTGTTTGGAAACACCGCTCAAAGTCATCCCCATTTCCACATTGGCCACGATACTGATATGAGAAATTAAATTATAGCTTTGGAAAACAAAGCCCACCGAGTTATTGCGATAGGCATCCCATTCATACTCTTTAAAGGCTTTGGTGCTTTTTCCTTTGATAATCAAGTCTCCTGAATCGTAATGATCCAGTCCGCCGATCATGTTTAAGCAGGTGGTCTTTCCGGAGCCGCTGGTACCCAATATAGCCACAAACTCTTTATCCCGAAAGGAAAGGTTGATACCATCAAGAGCCTTCGTTTCGATATCCCCTACCCGATAGGTCTTTTTAATGTCTTTAAGCTCAAGCATGACAGCCTCCTGAGAGTATACCCTAAGCGTATACATAATGGGTCTCCTGGGTATTTTCTCTTTTACTGATGGTTTTAATGCAGGGGCAGGCCAAGTTTCTTTACGGATAAGGAGGAAAAACAAAAGTCTGAAAAGAATATACAAGGAATTGGGAAACAATTTAGGAATGTGCCGAGGCATGAAAAAGCAAGTTGACTTTAGGGAGGATGAGAAATGAATTATTCAGCAGCTCATGATGTTGCTCTTGAGAAGTTTCGCCAGGCAACCCTTGAGGAAATATCAGAGTACTCCGGTTACCCCATCGATGGGAATAGGATCAAGATAGAATTCCTGGGTCGAAGATTTGATGTTGACTATCCATCCGGTCAATTTTTTGTTGAGACAACACTGAATGAAGAGATTTCTATTCCCACTCAGATACTGATACTTCATTATTTAGTGAACCGCTCGCCCGCTATGCAGACCGGGCAATTAATATCTTACAAAGAACTGCCGGGGGGAAGTATCTATATACAACCCTTTACCAACCGCGCCATTAATCCTTTGGTTAAAACCTTTGGTTCCCAACGGTCAAATCTTATTCAGGCGGCCGGCACTTTGGGAGGGGAAGTCGTTTCCCTGGGCGATGCTGCCGTGGTTCTCAGTGTATTCCCCAAGGTGCCCATAACCTTGGTGATCTGGGAGGCTGATGATGAGTTTCCGGCCACCGGTAATATTCTTTTTGATTCCTCGGCCGGCACGATTCTCCCCACAGAAGACTATGCAGTCTTAGCCAGCCAGGTAGTGTTCGCTTTGCGTAAGTTAGCATCTCAATGAGCCGGATGCGGCTAAAAATTATTCAGATCATGGCTGGGGAAGCGCTGAAAAAACCTAAAGCTGAGATTAAGGAAAATCACATCAGATATCCCTGAAAAGCAATAAGTAAACCAATGGGTTAAATGATAATTATTTTTATTAAAAATATTGAATTAAGGCCTTGACATAGATTTAACAAGCTTATATAATTGCAAATGTAGTCCGGATTATGAAAATCTATGGAGCTTGTATGGCAGAATTTTGTCTAACAAGTGTTTTTTTTGGCCAGATACTTGTTGTGACAAATGTAGTTAATGCAAATATTGAATAAGCAATAGTTAGCTATGCAATGATTTGTATTTTCAGTGTTTTCGTTAAAAGATTTATTTTCACAGATAGACTCGTTCTGGGTCATAGGGCAGAAGAGGTATTTCTTCAGTAGGAGGCTTTTCAATTAGTGTAATTTTTAGCTTTTTAATTAAAGCTAAAACGTAAAAAATAACAAGTTCTCAAGATTAGGGAGGAAAAGAAGAGATGAAAAAGATTTTGGGTGTTGTGCTTTCTTTAGGGTTAATCGTTGGGCTCGCTGGTTGTTCGAGCCAGGCTCCTGCAGCTACTGCTGCCTCGACTCCGGAACCGATTAAGATGGGCCGCGTTGATGCTGCCGCTCATGGTACCAATGCAGTAGCCGTTGCTGTCGTTGCAGTTCAAGGGGACAAGATCGTTGGTGTATCACTTGACGAGTACCAGTTTATGCCTGCTGATCAAGCTAAAGGTCTTGCCAATACAGAAGGCCTGGCTGCCAAGAACTATAAGGATCCTGCTCAAGTTCTTGCTTCCAAAATTGACAACAATGAGTACTACAGCAAAAACATGAAGGAAAAAGCAGGATCTACTGTTGCCTATGTTGACAACTTCAACGCTATTGTCGAATTCTGCGAAGGAAAAACTATTTCCGAATTGGAAGGAATTCTTTCTTCTACTCCTGCAGAAAAGATGCCTGTTGACACTGTAACCGGTTCTACTTTAGCTGACACTGCCGGCTACATCAAAGCTGTAGTTAACGCCGCAAAAGCTGCCAAATAATTTAACTTACTATTAAAATATTAGAGATCTTCAATAGTAAAAGAGTGCCCGCTACCTGAGAAGGTAGTATAGGGCGCTCTTTTTTTAATCCCTTAATAAGGAAGCGATGACTCTTAATGGAGAGGATGCCAATAATCTAAGTCAATAACATCGAATGAACTTTAAGCTCTGGTTTACAATAAAGCTTGAGGAGGTGTATTTGATGCATACCGTATGGAAAGGTTCAATCAGTTTCGGCTTAGTCAATGTTCCGGTCAAAATGCATGCTGCTACAGAAACTCATGAATTTCACTTTAATTATTTACATAAAGACTGTCATAATCGACTTCGCTATATAAAGAAATGCCCCCATTGTGAAGTAGAAGTGGCTGCTGAAAATATAATTAAAGGTTATGAATATGAGAAAGACCATTATGTCATTATGGAGGAGGAAGATTTAGCCTCTCTGGAGGCTCCCCTGAGCCGTTCCATTGATATATTGGATTTTATCGATCTCAGTGATATTGATCCGATCTATTATCAAAAATCCTATTATTTAAGCCCGGAAGAGGCGGCTCATAAAGCCTATAAGCTGCTTTGTCAAGCTATGTCCGATACCGGAAAAGTCGCTATAGCCAAACTAACTATGCGCTCCAAGCAACACTTGGCCTGTCTTAGGATTATTGATCAGAGCATTATGGTCCTAGAAACGATGTACTATCCGGCAGAAATCAGACACCTGGAGGCAAGCTGGGATAATGTATCCCCTACAGACACAGAAATTGCTATGGCCCGTCAGCTCATTGAGAATCTGGCAGCACCTTTTGCACCGGAGAAATATCGGGATGAATTACGGGAACAAGTAAAAGAGCTCATCGAGAAGAAGGTCTCCGGAGAAACTTATCGGGTTGCCGCTGCGCCGGAGCCGGGAAAAGTCGTGGATTTAATGGAAGCTTTACGGGCCAGCATCGCCATGACCGATCAGAAAAAGAAGCAAAATACAACAGATTCGGAAACGGAGGAAAAGCCAACGAAATCCACATTAACTCCCCGGAGACGACGCAAGGTAAAAGAAGCATAATTTGGATTTGAAGAAAAGACAGGCAGGAAAAAAACGATTTTCAGAGAATACATCATTATTTTTAGTAATAGTATAAAATTCGACATAGCTCGACGCAGGAAAAAATCCCCAAAGTCGCGAATTGATGGACGGGGGAGGGTTGATCTATGAATAAAGAGAGTTTAAAAGGAGCAATAAAGGACACATTAATAGAAGAAAAGCTTATGCGAGCTGTGATACATACTATACGGGGCGTAGGAAACAGCAAGCTGCGCCATCTGATTGCCCGCTACGGAAGCGCCGTAAACGCTTTGCAGCAAAGCGAAGGGAGTCAACACGCTCAAGAAGAGCGTTGGCAGCAGCAGATTGCGCAAAAGTGCAAAGAAATCAATCCTGGGGATATTCGGGAAACCTTACAAAGTCAAGGCATCAAGTTGATCATTCCCGAAGAAGAGGGTTATCCGGATTTGCTGCGTCAGTTGCCGGATGCTCCGCCGCTGCTCTATTACAAAGGAGCTTTGCCGAGCAGGCCAGAATGTCTGGCCATTGTGGGGGCTCGTAAAGCTACTCCTTACGGAAGAGCTGCAGCTGAAGCGCTGGCCCAAGACATCGCCGGCCAGGGGATTGTGGTGGTGAGCGGGTTAGCCAGGGGTATCGATGCAGCTGCTCATCGGGGAGCACTGGCTGGTAAGGGAATAACCTGGGCGGTCATGGGCTGTGGGCTGAATCATATGTATCCACCGGAAAATCAAAAGCTCGCCGAGGAAATCCTGGCCAAGGGAGGTGCTCTATGGAGCGAATTTCCTCCGGGAATGCCTCCGGAACCCCAATTCTTTCCGGCACGCAATCGTTTAATCAGCGGGATGTCCAGAGGTGTCGTCGTTGTGGAGGCCGCCCTGAAAAGTGGAGCATTGATCACTGTGGATTTCGCCCTGGAGCAAGGCCGTGAAGTTTTTGCAGTGCCTGGACCCATTTTTAGTCAGATGAGTAAAGGCCCTCATCATCTGATCCGGCAAGGTGCCAAGCTGGCAGAGAGCTTTGAAGATATATGTGTTGAGATTCCTGCTTTTGCCGGAGTTGGTCATCTGTCCCCCCAATCTTCAGACCAGGGTACGGAGTCAGCGGAGAGCGGAAAGCAAGAAGGCAAACGGGAAATAAGCAGCGACCAGCAGCACATTCTGAACCAATTGAGTGATGTCCCTACCCATATTGATCAGATTACGATGAACTCAGAGGTTCCTCCTGAGCAAATTCCCTTGGCATTGCTTGAGCTCCAGCTTGCCGGCCGCATCGAGCAACTTCCCGGCCAACTTTATGTATTAGCGTATAAGTGCTAGACATACTATGGAAAAGAAGATAATATTAGGCTAGTTTATTTGTAACCCTTCAAGCTGCAGATATTCAAAATTTTGAAGATTTAGGCTTGTGATATACAATAGGAAAGTAAAATAAGACGTTTGAGATTTCTTGAGGTGATGTATGGCTAAAACACTCGTGATCGTTGAATCTCCGGCTAAGGCTAAATCCATAAGCAAATTTTTAAGCAATAATTATACGGTCAAAGCGTCCATGGGACATTTGCGGGATTTACCTAAAAGCCAAATGGGAGTTGACGTAGACAAAGACTTTGAACCCAAATATATAGCTATTCGTGGACGCGGGGATTTAATTAAAGAGCTGCGGGCTGCCGCGAAGACCGCCAATAAAATTCTCCTGGCCTCTGACCCCGACCGCGAGGGGGAAGCCATTGCCTGGCATTTAGGCCATCTGCTCGGTTTGGATCTATCGGAGAAGTGCCGCATTGAATTCCATGAGATTACCAAACCGGCCATTACGGCTGCCATCAAACACCCCCGTCAGATCGATTCCAGTAAAGTGGATGCCCAACAAGCCCGTCGCGTCTTGGATCGTTTGGTGGGGTACCAGCTGAGTCCGTTCCTTTGGAGAAAAGTGAAAAAGGGCTTAAGTGCCGGCCGGGTTCAATCGGTTGCTGTTCGTTTAATCTGTGATCGGGAAGAAGAGATTCGGGAGTTTATCCCGGAAGAGTACTGGACGTTGACCGCTTCCTTGAAAAGTGAGGGAGGGGTATTTTCGGCTAAGCTCGCTAGGAAAGGGGAGCACAGGATTGCCATTGCTTCGGAAGAAGAGATGAAGAAGGTTCTTCAAGAGCTGGCGGATCAGGCTTACCGGGTTAAAGATGTCCGTACCAAGGAGAAAAAGAAACAACCTTCACCACCCTTTACCACCAGCAGCCTGCAACAGGAAGCTCATCGCAAGCTGAATATGTCACCGAAAAGGACCATGATGCTGGCCCAACAGCTCTATGAAGGGATAGAGCTGGGTAAGGCGGGAGGCATTGGTTTAATTACCTATATGCGTACCGACTCGGTAAGAATTTCGGAGAGTGCCCAAGGGGAAGCCAAGGATTTTATTGTCGAGCATTATGGGGCGGATTATTATCCTCCGGAACCCCGTCAATTTAAAAGCAAAGGCCGGGCTCAAGAGGCTCATGAGGCCGTTCGCCCTACTTCCATATTAAGAACACCGGACTCCGTGAAGGAGTTCTTGTCCAGGGATCAGCTGCGTCTTTATCGGTTAGTCTGGGAGCGTTTCCTGGCCAGCCAAATGAGTGCGGCTGTTCTTGATACGTTAACTGTTGAAGTCGAGGCCGGGGAGTACTTATTTCGTGCTAACGCTTCCACCGTGCGTTTCCCCGGGTATCTTGCCGTTTATGAAGATGGGCAGGACGAGAATGATGATCAGGAAGAAGGGACCCTGGCGGCCAATATTCAACCCCATGAAAGTCTCAATGCCCTTCAGCTCCAAGAGAAGCAGCATTTTACAGAACCGCCTCCCAAGTATACAGAAGCCTCTTTGGTGCGCAAAATGGAGGAGGAGGGAATTGGCCGGCCCAGTACCTATGCTCCGACTATCGAAACCATTCAATCCCGGGGCTATGTGGCTAAGGAAGGAAAACAGCTTTCTCCCACTGAATTGGGAGAAATCGTCGTCTCCATTCTCAAAGAGTATTTTCCGGAGATCGTGGATCTGGAATTCACAGCTAATATGGAGAAAAGGCTGGATGATATTGAAGAAGGAGCTTTACCCTGGAAAGCCGTCATTCGGGATTTCTATGGCCCCTTTGCGGAATCCATAGAGGAAGCGGATCAGGTGATGGGTAAGGTACAGATCGAAGATAAGGTATCGGAAGAAATCTGTGAAAACTGCGGCCGTAATATGGTGATCAAAATGGGACGCTATGGTAAGTTCCTGGCCTGTCCGGGTTTCCCTGAATGCCGTAACACCAAACCTCTGCTCGAAGAGGTGGGAAGGCCCTGTCCTGATTGCGGGAACCCGCTGGTGATCCGACGCAGCAAGAAGGGCAGAAAGTTCTATGGATGCAGCACTTATCCGGAATGTGAGTTTGTTTCGTGGGAGTTGCCGGCACCGGAGCCCTGCCCGAAATGCGGAGGATTAATGGTGGTTAAGACTTCAAAGCAAGGGCAAAAATATGTCTGCACCAATTCCGAATGCCGTTTTGACAAGCAAGTAGAGGAGCAAGCAGAATAATATGTCAGCCATTAAAGTGATCGGAGCAGGTCTGGCCGGGGCGGAAGCCGCTTGGCAGATTGCCCGGCAAGGAATAGAAGTTGAGCTTTATGAGATGAGGCCGGTGCAAATGACACCGGCTCACCATACCGGCCATTTTGCCGAATTGGTTTGCAGTAACTCCCTTAAAGGAGCAGGATTGGATAATGCGGCGGGGCTGTTGAAAGAAGAGATGCGCCGACTGGATTCATTGCTCATGAGAGTGGCGGACCAGTATGCCGTGCCGGCAGGAGGCGCTTTAGCTGTTGATCGTGAGCAGTTTTCTCAGGAAGTAACCAAACTGCTCCAAGAGCACCCCTTGATCCAGGTTCACCGGGAAGAAGTTAAGTCCCTTCCCCAAGCGGGTATTGCTGTGATCGCCACAGGGCCGTTGACCTCGGAGGACTTAGCTATGGAGATTCAGAAGGTGACAGGTGAGGATGCCCTTGCTTTTTATGATGCCGCAGCCCCCATCGTTACTTTGGAATCGATTAATATGGAAAAAGCCTTCTGGGCTTCCCGTTATGATAAGGGGGACCCTGATTACCTGAATTGTCCCATGACTGAAGAAGAGTATAAGCGGTTTTATTATGAGCTGCTTAAAGCCGAGACAGCTGAAGTGAAAGGCTTTGAAAAAGGGAAAGTCTTCGAAGGCTGTATGCCCGTGGAAGTCATGGCAGCCCGGGGAGAGCAAACCCTGACTTTTGGCCCCCTGAAACCTGTCGGTCTTATTGATGCACGCACAGGCCAACGCTCTTATGCCGTTGTCCAACTCCGCAAAGAAAACCGGGCGGGGACCCTCTTTAACCTGGTAGGATTCCAAACCCATCTCAAATGGGGAGAGCAACAGCGGGTTTTCCGTCTCATCCCGGGCTTGGAAAATGCTGAATTCGTCCGTTTCGGAGTCATGCATCGCAATACCTTCTTAAACGCCCCTAAGGTATTAAAAGCTGACTACAGCCTTCAAAAAACACCGCAGCTCTTTTTTGCCGGTCAAATCACCGGAGTAGAAGGGTATGTGGAATCCACGGCCAGCGGGTTAGTGGCAGGGCTCAATGCCGTTCGACGCCTCAGGAATCTGCCCACCCTCATTTTCCCCCAAGATACAGCCCTGGGTGCTTTAGCCCGTCATTTAGAAGGATCCCCCAGCGTGGATTTCCAGCCGATGAGCATCAACTACGGCCTCCTTCCTCCGCTGGAAGTCCGTATCAAAGCGAAAAAGGAGAAAAACGCCAAAATATCCGCGCGGGCTCTGGCGAAGCTGGAGGAGTTTAAAGCTGCTGAGGGGCTGGATTAAACGAAAGCAGACTCTCCAGGATTTTGCTTTACAGCGGTCGCTCCATAAGCTGCGCGGACAAAACTAACGCTCAAAGCCCTCCGCTCCGCCGGGTGCCCCGCCAAATCGCTCCTGCTCAATGGCGGGTTGGAAACGTCCTGTTTCCAACCCGGCTCCGCTGCAGGCTTTTCGCGAAGTTTTGTTTCCGCTCGCTTAAAATCGCTTCCCTTCTGTAAATCAAAATCCTTGGGTTGTTTTTTAAGTTGTGCATGCAGGGTTTTGAGGGAAGTAAGGGATAAGCTGCTTGGCTTGACCTGAGTCATTTTTTCCGTCTTTGCCGATGCCGCTTGGGGCGGCAAGGTCGGCGACAGTAGCGGTAGCAGTATGTTGGCTCCCTCTCCGGGAAAAGCTCAAGAGATAGCCGTGGAGATGACCACAGAAAAGACTTGCATGAGTCTCGAAAGAAGTGCTAAAAAGACCTGCAAGCAGTAGCTTTACGCACAAAAGGGAACGGATTTAGCGGAGGGGCGGTCGGGTAAACAAAGCTTTCTTAACGTAGCGGAGCCACGGTTAACATGCAGTAAGCAGCGGGGTTTGGTGACGAAAGTGTCCGGTGGACAGTTTCGCTCAAGGCGGCACACTCAAAAGCATGCTCATCCGCCGCAGATGCTGTTAAGAAAACGAGTTTACCAGCCTCGGAGCTATGGAGAACGTGAGCCTCCGATTAAGAAAGCCTCCGGTGGAGGGTTTCAGGAGCTCACGCCCGAAGGTCCGTTGTGCGTAAAGCTACGCAACCCAGACAATAAGCTACGCGACCCAGACTGCTATAGATAAAAGACTAAACAAACCGAGGTGAAAACACCACCATGCAAGCCGATCATGCCCTTAGCCTATTTGACGGTCACCTAAAAACCCAAAACCGCTCCCAGCATACCCTCATGGCTTATCATAAGGATCTCATCCAATTCTTTGAGTTTGCTGCCCGGGAGCTGGGAGAAGAGCCGGAAAAAGTGACCGTTGATCAAGTGGATATCTATATCGTGCGCAGTTTCCTCGGTGAAATGACGGATCGGGGTCTGGAGAGAAAAAGCATGGCTCGCAAACTTTCTGCCTTGAGAGCCTTTTTTAAGTTCCTTTGTCGGGAGGGGATCCTGCAGAAAAACCCCATTCAGCGCATAGCCACCCCTAAACTGGGCAGAAAGCTTCCCCACTTTCTCTCCCTGGAGGAACTGGATCGATTAATTCGCACTCCTGATTGTGCCACACTGCTGGGAGCACGGGACCAAATGATCCTGGAATTGCTCTACGGCTCGGGTTTACGGGTCAGTGAGCTGGCCGATCTTAATCGCCAGGATATTGATGAGGGGACTTCCCTGCTGCGGGTTCGCGGCAAAGGAAATAAAGAGAGAATCGTTCCTTTAACAAATTACGCCCTGGAAGCCGCCCGCAAGTATCTGGCGATGAGAGAAGATAAACAAGAGGCATTGCTTTTGAACTATCAGGGCACAAGGCTCTCCGTTCGTTCTATACGTCGAATTCTTGATGGATTGGCTTTGGAGGCTGGATTATCCCAACACCTTCATCCCCACATGCTTCGCCACTCCTTTGCCACCCACTTGCTTGATGGCGGAGCCGATCTCCGCAGTGTTCAGGAGCTTTTGGGGCATGCCAAGCTTTCCTCTACCCAGATTTACACTCATCTAACCAAGGAGCGTTTGCGGGAGGTTTATGAACAAAATCATCCCCGTGCTAAGAAAATGTGAAGAATTCGTAAGTTTTCACAAAAAGACAACAATTGTATACAATTTCCCTTGACACTTACCCAATAATTCTGTAAACTGCCGATATAAGGAGGTATTCCCATGTTTCACGCAACGACTATAGTTGCTGTAAAAAAGGGTGATCAAGTGGCAATGGCTGGCGATGGCCAGGTGACCATGGGTCAGGCTACGGTGATGAAGCATAAAGCAAGAAAAGTGCGCCGACTATTCCATGGCAAGGTTCTTGCAGGATTTGCCGGTTCTGTTGCCGATGCTTTTACCCTCTTCGAGAAGTTTGAAAATAAGCTTGAGGAATACCAAGGGAATCTCCAACGAGCTGCGGTAGAGCTTGCTAAAGACTGGCGGATGGATAAAGCACTTCGCAATCTTGAAGCCCTGCTCATTGTAGCAGATAAGCAAAGCATGCTCTTAATTTCCGGCTCCGGTGAGGTTATCGAACCTGACGATGGAATAGCAGCGATTGGCTCCGGTGGCAACTATGCTTTAGCAGCAGCCCGGGCATTGGTTAAAAATACAGATCTCCAACCTGCACAGCTTGTTCAAGAGGCTATGGAGGTCGCTTCATCCATTTGTGTCTATACCAATGACCAAATTATTGTTGAAGAATTGTAAGGAGGGGAGCCAATGGAACAACTAACACCACGGGAAACTGTCCGGGAATTAGATCGATACATCGTAGGTCAGAACCAAGCTAAGCGGGCAGTAGCCATAGCACTCCGTAATCGCTACAGAAGATCCTTACTCCCCGAAGGGATGCAGGAGGAAGTTCTCCCGAAGAATATTCTGATGATTGGCCCCACAGGCGTTGGGAAAACTGAGATTGCCAGACGTCTGGCCAAACTGGTGCGAGCACCTTTTCTTAAAGTGGAAGCCACAAAGTTCACTGAAGTGGGCTATGTGGGAAGAGATGTTGAATCCATCGTCCGTGATTTAGTTGAAATTTCCTTGCGCATGGTTAAGGCGGAGAAGATGGAAGAAGTGGAGATTCAGGCTGCACAGGCTGCGGAAAAACGCCTTGAAGCCTTACTCGTTCCGGGGAAGCGTCAAGAAAATAATTCGTCAAACCCTTTTCAGTTCTTGTTTAATCAAGGCCAGGAAAAGGAGGAGACGGTAACTCCTGAGATTGAAAGGGATAGGTCATTTATTCGAGAACGCTTGCACCGCAGAGAACTTGATGATCAAGTCATCGAGGTGGAGGTAGAGGACAATCAACCCCTTCTCCCTGATTTCTTAGGAACCGGCATGGAGATCAATACGAATCTCCAGGATATGATGGCAGGCATGCTTCCTAAAAAGCGGCATAAACGCAAAGTCACAGTCAGCGAGGCCCGCCGTATCTTAACCACTGAAGAAGCCCAGAAGCTCATTGATCATGATGAAGCGGTTCAAGAAGCAATTCGCCGAGCGGAACAGGAAGGGATGGTTTTCCTCGACGAAATCGATAAGATTGCCGGAAGAGATGGAGCCTCCGGTCCCGATGTATCCAGGGGAGGTGTCCAAAGGGACATACTGCCCATTGTCGAAGGCTCTACCATTAATACAAAATACGGACCTGTAAAGACAGATCACATCCTGTTTATTGCGGCTGGTGCTTTCCATGTGGCCAAGCCATCAGACCTTATTCCCGAACTCCAGGGACGCTTTCCCATTCGGGTTGAACTGGAATCTCTGAGCATTGAGGATTTCAAACGGATTTTGACTGAACCTCAATCCTCATTGATTAAACAGTACAGCGCCTTGCTGGAAACCGAGGGGATAAAGGTCGAGTTTACAGAGAATGCTATTGATGAATTAGCAAAAGTTGCCTATGAGGTGAATTCCAACACGGAAAACATCGGGGCCAGAAGGCTGCATACTATCGTGGAAAGAGTTTTGGAGGAATTGTCCTTTGAAGCCTCGGAGCTGCCGGAAGATTATACGGTCACGATTAATCGGGAATATATCCAGCACCGACTTGGCAATATCGTGAGGAACCAGGATCTTTCCAGGTATATCCTTTAACAGGAATTCGAATCAGCGTTTTTAAATAATAGGAGGAATTTTCACCATGAAAAGCTTATTGGAAAAAACAAGAGCGATTAGTAAATTAATTCAGAAAGCTGCCGGACATTCCGTAGATTTCGACGAAATGGCCAATGTGCTAAGTGAATCCATTCAGTCCAATTGCTATATTGTAGGACGTCGCGGTAAAATTTTAGGCTATAGCTTTATGCAGAATTTTGGCTGCAACACCATGGAAGACATCGTCGTTCATACCGAGCGGTTCCCGGAAAGTTATAATGAAGGATTATTAAAGGTCACGGAAACCCGATCCAATACCACTCAAGTAGCCAACGGCTGCGTCTTTAACGAAAAAGAGCGATGCCATTTCAATAATAAAATCACGACGATTCTTCCGATTCTCGGCGGTGGAGAACGGGTGGGGACCTTGGTATTGGCAAAATTCGATCAGGATTTCAGCGAAGCGGACTTAATTCTTGCTGAATACGGAGCGACAGTGGTCGGTATGGAAATTCTGCGCATTAAAGCTGAGCGGGCGGAGGAAGAAGCGCGTAAGAAAGCGGCTGTCCAAATTGCTGTAGGGACTTTATCTTATTCCGAATTGGAAGCAGTGGAGCATATCTTTGCTGAATTAGGCGGCGGAGACGGCTTACTGGTGGCCAGCAAGATCGCCGACCGGGTGGGAATTACCCGTTCCGTCATTGTCAACGCCTTAAGAAAATTTGAATCCGCCGGAGTGATTGAATCCAAATCCTTAGGGATGAAAGGAACCTACATCCGCGTCTTAAATGATTATCTCCTCGAGGAGTTGGACAAAATCAGCCACAACAAGTAATTACTGAACTCGTTTATTCCGTGTAAGCACAAAGGTGGAGGGATCTGGATGGAAGAGCAGGTTTATTCCTATCAAGTGAAGCCTTTGCTGATTCCCGGGGGGCTATATCTGGTCATTACCCCTCTTGTTTTAGCTGTTTTACACTATGGACTTAAGATAGCGGCTTTAGAATTCAATGTGCTGCGGGTTATCTATTTACTCACGGCTCTGGGAATTGCCGCCATATGGATTTATGGGCGGAGCAAGAACTTCCGGGTCAGTGATAATCAACTGGTCTTTGCTTCTCTGCGGGGAGAGCACAGCCTTTCCCCGGCCGAGATTCGCCGCATTGCTCTCTTCACCACCAAACAAGGTAAGGAGATCGTTCAGATTAAAACGAAGAAACAGGACTATTATCTTAGTGATCTCTATTTTCCTTTCCCTGAATTGATGACGGAGCTGGAGCAATACATCAGTGAGAATGAGATTCGGACAAACTTTTCCCGTGCCTAAGCTTTTTGTTGCATTAGCGTTATAATTGTGATATCCTATTCGCAGTGTGAAATGAATACACACGCAGAGGGATTGAGGCTTGAGTTCCCTAAAACCAGGGTTGGCCGAGAGATGAACCTGCGGAGGAAAAAACAAGAAAGGAGGTGCAACACAATGGCTGTAATTTCTATGAAGCAATTACTAGAAGCCGGTGTTCACTTCGGTCATCAAACTCGTCGTTGGAATCCTAAAATGGCTCGTTACATTTTTACGGAGCGCAATGGTATCTATATCATTGACCTGCAAAAAACCGTAAGAAAGGTAGAGGAAGCCTACAATTACGTGCGGAATTTAGCGGCAGACGGTGGTACGGTTTTGTTCGTCGGTACAAAGAAGCAAGCTCAGGAGTCCGTGAAAGAAGAAGCTGAACGTTGCGGTATGTACTATGTCAATGAGCGTTGGCTCGGCGGCATGATGACCAACTTCCAAACTATTCAAAAGCGCGTTAGCCGTCTTCGTGAATTGGAAAAGATGGAAGCTGAAGGCGTATTCGAAGTTCTTCCTAAGAAAGAAGTTGCTGCACTTCGCCATGAAATGGAGAAGTTGGAGAGATTCTTAGGCGGAATCAAAAGCATGAAGAAACTTCCTGATGCCCTATTTATTGTGGATCCACGCAAAGAGCGGATCGCTGTGGCTGAAGCCCGCCGCTTGAACATCCCTATCGTTGGTATTGTGGATACGAACTGCGATCCTGATGAGATTGACGTGGTCATTCCAGCGAATGATGACGCCATTCGTGCAGTAAAGCTTTTAACAGGCCGTATAGCAGATGCCATCATTGAGGGACAACAAGGAAGCGATGAGGCTGAAGAAGCAGAGATCACTGCTGAAGAAGTCGTTGCTGAATAATTATCCCCCATACGGGTAAATGTAGATTAAGTAGAGGGGCAGGGTGAAGAAGGGTTGGTTAAGCTTCCCGGATGCTCATCCTGCTCCTTTTCTGTAGACTGTCAGAAAGTATAAACTTGCGTTATATACTTTCTAAGCATAAGGGCAACCAGCGACTGCGCCTCATTGGCGAGCATGCGTTTAAGGTTCGGCGAAGCCGGGTTTTCTTTAAGATCATGTCCTAAGAAATAGATACATATGTTTGGAGGGTTTTAACTATGGCAGAAGTAACTGCAGCTCAAGTAAAAGAGCTCCGTGAACGTACCGGAGCAGGAATGATGGATTGTAAAAAGGCTCTTAACGAAGTCGGCGGCAATATGGATAAAGCGATTGATTTCCTTCGTGAAAAAGGTCTCGCTGCTGCAGCCAAAAAAGAAGGACGCATCGCAGCCGAAGGGATCGTTGAAGCTTATATTCATGGCGGCGGAAGAATTGGCGTCATGCTTGAGCTCAACTGTGAAACAGACTTCGTGGCTAATACGGATGATTTCAAACAATTTGCCAGAGATATTGCTCTACAAATTGCTGCGGCCAAGCCCCGCTACCTTGCGAAAACCGATGTTCCAGAAGAAGAGCTGGAACACGAAAAGAATATCCTTAGAGCTCAGGCTTTAAATGAAGGAAAACCTGAGAAGATCGTTGATAAAATGGTCGAAGGAAGGATCTCTAAATTTTATAAAGAAGTATGTTTGCTTGAACAAGAATTTGTTAAAGATCCAGATAAGACGATTAATGATCTTGTGCTTGAAAAAACGGCTAAGATCGGGGAGCGTATCGTCATCCGCCGCTTCACTCGTTATGAAATGGGCGAAGGTATCGAGAGACGCGAGGAAGATTTTGCTGCAGAAGTTATGAAAGAAATGAACCGCTAAGGTAAGCAATTAGAGGACACTTAGGTGTTCTCTTTTTACACCGTCAGAAAGTATAAACTTGAATATGGAAGAGGATTATTTTTCGTTATGTAGAAATATGTATTTGGAGGTTCAGCAATGGAAACACCACGATATCGCCGGGTTATCTTGAAACTTAGCGGGGAAGCGTTAGCTGGGAGTCAGGGCTTTGGTATTGCCCATGAGATGCTTGTAACCGTTGCCGAACAAGTTGTTGAAATCCAGAAACTTGGGGTAGAAGTGGCCTTAGTGGTTGGTGGTGGAAACATCTGGAGAGGAATCGCGGGGAGTAAGCAAGGGATGGATCGGGCCAATGCGGACTATATGGGAATGCTGGCTACGGTCATGAACGCTTTAGCGCTGCAGGATGCCATGGAGAAGGCCGGTGCGGCCACCCGTGTTTTGTCCGCTATTGAAATGAGACAAGTGGCAGAACCCTATATTAGAAGACGGGCTATCCGTCACCTTGAGAAAGGACGCGTTGTTATTTTTGCGGCTGGAACCGGCAACCCTTACTTCTCAACGGATACCACGGCAGCGTTGCGGGCGGCGGAGATTGAAGCTGAAGCTATTCTGATGGCTAAACGTGTGGATGGAGTGTATGACAGCGATCCCTTGAAGAATCCTGAAGCTAAAAAATACGATAGATTGACCTTTTTGGATGTGCTTAGTCAGGGATTGGGAGTTATGGACTCTACAGCAGCCTCATTGTGTATGGACAACAATATTCCTCTGATCGTGTTTGACCTGAACAAAAAGGGTAATATCCGCAAAGGGATTATGGGTGAATCCATTGGAACATATGTAGGGAGGGATAAGTAATGATTAATGACGTTTTAAAAGAAGCAGAAGACCGGATGGTCAAAGCGGTGGAAGCGCTGAAAAGAGAATATGCTACGATTCGGGCCGGGCGAGCCAACCCCAACATGTTGGACAAGATCACTGTGGAGTACTACGGCACCCAGACTCCGGTGAACCAACTTGCCAATATTTCCGTACCGGAGCCTCGCATGCTGACGATTCAGCCCTGGGATAAATCCAGTCTGCCCATGATTGAGAAAGCGATTTTAAAATCTGATTTAGGATTGAACCCCTCAAGCGACGGTACAGTCATTCGTTTGCTCATACCTCAGTTAACCGCCGAACGAAGAACGGAAATCGTCAAAACTGTGAAGAAAAAAGCTGAGGATTCCCGGGTTGCCGTACGCAACATCCGCCGGGACTCCAATGACGAACTGAAGAAACTGGAAAAAGATCATACGGCTTCAGAAGATGAAGTTAAACGTGCCCAAGATGATGTGCAAAAAATGACGGATAAGTTCGTCAAAGAAATTGATCGTATTATGGGTACGAAAGAAAAGGAAATCATGGAAGTTTGATTTTCAGTGGATCTGACCCCCTTTAAACATAAGGGGGTCTTTACCCTCTCTAAGGTCTGCCCATTGGAGGTGTGGAAATGTGGCATAGATTTTGGGACAAAAAAGAGCAAAGCAAAACCTTGGCCGATCAGCTGGATAAAGACAATTTACCCCGGCATATCGCGATCATTATGGATGGGAACGGCCGCTGGGCGCAAAAACGTGGCTTACCCCGAACTGTAGGTCATAAGGCTGGCGTTGAAGCACTGAGGGATATCGTTAAAGCTTGTTCAAATCTTGGCATTGAGGCCTTAACGGTGTATGCTTTCTCCACCGAAAATTGGAGTAGGCCTAAAGAAGAAGTCAATATTCTTATGAATCTATTGATCGACTATTTACGGCGTGAGCTGGATGAACTCCATGATAATAAAGTGCGTGTACAGATGATTGGCAATATGGAGCAGCTCCCCCTGGAAGCTCAGAAGGAATTAAAGCGCTCTATTAAGAAAACGGGGAATAATGGGGGACTTATTCTCAATTTAGCCTTAAATTACGGTGGGCGCGCTGAAATTACTTGTGCAGTACGGCAACTCTGTGAAAAAGTCATGAAAAAGGAACTTACACCTGAGGAAATCACGGGTGAACTGATCTCACAACATCTGTTTACTTCAGGATTATCTGATCCGGATTTGCTCATTCGAACTTCGGGAGAATTGCGTGTAAGCAATTTTTTATTATGGCAGATTGCTTATACCGAGATTATTGTCACAGAATGCTTGTGGCCTGATTTTAGTCCGGATCAACTGGTTGAAGCGCTGCTGGAATTTCAGAAGCGGGAGCGCCGTTTCGGCGGGTTGAACAAGCGATAAGGAGTATCATATGCTGACAAGAACACTAAGCGCTTTGGTTTTAGTCCCTGTTTTACTGGGATTAACGTATTTGGGAGGGGTATATACTGCCTTACTCGTGACGACGGTTTCCCTCATAGCGCTTAAGGAAGCCCTGGCCATTGGTCAAAAATTGGGATTTAAAGCATGGACGATAAGTTCCGGTATCTTTTCTATGCTATGGCTAGTGCTGATTTTTGCTGGTGAAATCCAGTGGAATTTTCCTTTAATGATCGCCTGGCTGCTGTTTGCTATGGGAAGAGCGGCTTTGGGGTATCCTAAAGTTAGTCTGGGGGAAGCGGGGTATAATTGCTTTGCTCCCATTTATACGGTGGTGCTGTTTTCTCACCTCTATCTGATCCGGGGATTTTCCGAAGGAATAGCATGGGCTATCTTAACCTTTATTCTGGTATGGGCAACCGACACCTTTGCATACCTTATAGGGAGAGTGATGGGGAAGCATTTACTTGCCCCTCGGGTCAGTCCCAAAAAGACCATAGAGGGTTCCGTAGGGGGGCTGGTTTTTTGCATTTTAAGCGGTATCCTGGCTTGGCAAATAATCGGCGGCGCTCCCTTGGCAGCCTACATTGCTTTAAGCGGCGTTGTAGCTGTCAGTGCTCAGATTGGCGATCTCTTTGAATCCGCCCTGAAGCGGAGTGTCAATATCAAGGATTCGGGGAATATTATACCGGGACATGGGGGAATCCTCGACCGCTTTGACAGTCTTTTGTTTGTGATACCGATCATGTATTATTGGGTACTAATTGTGGGGTGATTCTATGAATCTTCAAGAGGAACCGAAGCTTAAACAAAATATTAATCGTCTGGCGGTTATTACCTTTATTTTGGTTCTGCTTAAAGTCATTACCTTTTTCTTTATGGAATTTATGCCGGTATTCGGCCAGGTCATGAGTCAACTCCTTGCTGCGCTTTTACCCTTCATCATTGCTTTTTTCATTGCTCTTTTGCTGGAACCTTTGGTTCTGCGTTTTATGCAGGGATTAAAAACAAGCAGACCCATCGCCGCGGTTTTAGCCTTAGTTCTTGCTATTTTGGGGATTGGCAGTATTGTCTTTTTGATTGTAGTCCGTCTTTATACGGAGCTGTCCGATCTGGGTAATTCTTTTCCCAGCTACGGCTATGTGGTGGGCTTTTTTAACAACATCCTCGGCACAGTCGACAACTTTATCCAACTCAATCCTCAGATCCAGATTTCCATCAATAATGCTACTCAAGGGCTTATTGACTCGTTACAGGGCTGGGCGCTTACAGGCAGTAAGGTTCTTTTGAATTTCATTTCTGCTTTGCCGGGAGTTTTTATAGTCTTAGTTGTATCTATCGTAGCTACCTTTTTTATGAGTGCCAGTTATCCGGGGGTCAAGAATTTTTTCAGCAACCTGGTGCCTCGGAAGTGGAAACCCAGTGCCCATTCCGTAAGCCGGGCTTTGGGCGCTGCGGTGGTTGGATTTGTTCGGGCGGAAGCCATACTTATTTCTGTGACCGGCATTATTTTAACGGTGGGGCTATTATGGATGGGTAATCCTTATGCCTTTACCATTGGGTTTATTTCGGCTCTTTTGGATTTATTGCCCATCGTTGGCACAGGGATGATCTTTGTACCATGGATTGTTGGTTTGTTTATTTTGGGTTCGGTATCTGAGGGCATTAAGCTCTTAATTATATATTTGATAGCTACTGTCATAAGACAAATCCTTGAACCTAAAGTCATGTCCCAAAATATTGGCATCCATCCCTTGGCCACCATTATTTCCATGTATGTTGGTCTGAAGCTATTGGGTGGTTTTGGTTTGATTTTGGGACCGGGTTTAGTGATTATCTATGAAGCCCTAAGAAAAGCAGGCTTTTTTGGTAAATAAGAAAGTAGTGAGTGCGTGAAGAGATTGACAATTTTAGGCTCTACAGGGTCTATCGGCACCCAGACATTGGATATTGTGCGTCAAAATCCGGAACAGTTAGAGGTTTTTGCTTTAGCGGCAGGGAAGAACGTCCAGGAAATTGAACTCCAGGCCCGGGAATTTAAGCCTCGGATCATCGGGTTGATGGAGGAAAAGGCTGCCCGGGAATTAAAACAACGGGTGGCGGATCTGGATATTGAAGTGGTTTCCGGGATGGAGGGGCTCCTGCGTACCGTTACGGATGAGGTGCCGGATACGGTGGTAACCGCCATCAGCGGCCGCATTGGTTTGGAGCCGACCCTGGAGGCCTTGAAGGCGGGGAAAGACATCGCCTTAGCTAATAAGGAAACCTTGGTTGCCGGCGGCGATTTGGTTATGAGAACAGCCCAAAGGCTGGGCAGAACCATTCTTCCCGTGGATAGTGAACACTCGGCCATCTTCCAATGCTTAGAAGAAGATCCGCGTACTCTGGACAAGATTATCCTGACGGCTTCCGGCGGTCCGTTCCGGGGGTGGTCTGAAGAACAATTGCAGGAGGTCACTCCGGAAAGAGCTCTTCAGCATCCTAATTGGGCAATGGGAGCAAAGATAACCATTGACTCGGCCACCATGATGAATAAAGGCCTGGAAGTTATCGAGGCTCATCACCTCTTCCATATGGAGTATGATCAGATTGAAGTCTTGATCCACCCGCAAAGTGTGATTCATTCTATGGTTCAATACTGTGACGGGAGTGTTCTGGCTCAATGTGGGAGACCGGATATGCGTTTGCCTATCCAGTATGCCTTAACTTATCCGACCCGCTGGCCTAATCCCTTTGAACGACTGGATTTACGGGGAAAGACCTTAACCTTTTTTGACCCGGAGGATTATGATTTTCCTGCCTTGAAGCTTGCTTATGCTTGTGGAAAACGGGGAGGAACGTTGCCGGCTGTGATGAATGCCGCCAATGAAGTTGCGGTTCATGCCTTTTTAGCACGCAGGGTAGCTTATCTGGAAATTATCGGCTTGGTGGATAAGGTTTGCTCGGAACATGATGTGTTAGATGCCACGGATTTGGAAACCATACTTAATGCGGATCATTGGGCTCGTATCCGTACAGAAGAGCTCATCCATGGTTAGAAGGAAAGACAAGGCATAGTTGAAGATAGATTGGTATAAGATTAAGAGAAACACAAGCAAGACACCCATTCATGGTGGGGAATGGAGGAGGGTTTAGTTTGGTAAGTGCTATAGCTGTGGTATTTGCTTTCGGGCTGTTGGTGATGATTCATGAACTGGGTCATTTTATTGTGGCTCGTTTAAACGGCATCAAGGTTTTGGAGTTTGCTTTTGGCTTTGGGCCGAAGATCATTGGTTTCCAAGGTAAAGAAACCGCCTACTCCCTAAGGCTGATTCCCTTAGGCGGTTTTGTGAAACTCTATGGCATGGATGCTGAGACAGATGAAAATGGGAACCAGGTTTTAGCTGCTACCACAGATCCGCGGAGCTTCGGCAATAAAAAAGTGTGGCAGCGTATGTCGGTTATCGCCGCAGGACCCATTATGAATTTAGTCTTGGCCATCTTCCTGTTCATGATTGTCTTTGCTTATTTTGGTATCGCCACGGCAACCAATACCAATGTGGTGGGCTCCCTTGTTGAAGGAATGCCCGCTCAAGCCGCAGGGATTGAAGCCGGGGATAAGATTGTTTCCGTCAATGGCGTGGAGACTCCTACCTGGACGGACTTAACCCAAGCGATTCATATTAAGCCGGATCAAGAGGTTGTGCTGGTGGTTGAGCACCAGGGAGTACAAAGAGCCCTCACCATAGGGACTCAAAAAGACCCCGCTTCAGGAAATGGCCTGGTAGGGATTAGTCCGGAAGTGATCTATCAGAAGACGACCCTACTGGAAGCGGCACGCTATGGACTGGAACAAACCATTAATTTCACTCGTTTGATCCTGGTCACTTTAACTCAGATGATCACAGGTGAGACCAAGGCTGAATTGGGAGGACCGGTAGCCATTGTTCAGGCTATCGATCAAAGTGCTGAATCAGGCTGGGAGAATTATCTGGGATTTATCGGGATATTGAGTATCCAACTGGGCCTGCTTAATCTTTTTCCCATTCCGGCCCTGGATGGAAGCCACCTGGTTTTTTTGCTGATTGAGGGATTGAGGGGTAAACCGATGAATCCCGAACGGCAGAACTTTATTCATTTCCTGGGCTTTGTTTTCTTAATGTGCCTGATGCTGGCTGTAACCTATCAGGATATTTTAAAACTCTTCACCGGCAAAGGCTAAGGAGGCTTCAATGTGGAGCGTAAGCTGACGAAAACAGTAAAGATTGGTGACGTAACCATAGGGGGAGGCAGCTCTATCGTCGTCCAATCCATGACTAATACAGATACCCGGGATATCCCCGGTACCCTGGCGCAGATTCAAGCTTTGGCCCGGGCGGGGTGTGAGGTGGTGCGGCTGGCCGTACTGGATCGGGAGGCAGGCCACGCTCTCGGGGAGATCGCCTTGAAGAGCGAACTTCCCGTTATTGCCGACATCCATTTTGATTATCAGCTGGCTTTGCTGGCTATCGAACAAGGTGTGCACGGGCTAAGACTGAATCCGGGCAATATCGGTGCCCGCTGGAAGGTGCAAGAGGTGGTCCGGGCTTGTAAAGAAAGAGAGATACCGATACGGATCGGGGTCAATGCCGGCTCATTGGAAAAAGAAATTCTGGAAAAATATCAGGGGGTCACTCCTGAGGGCATGGTGGAAAGTGCTCTAGGGCATATCCACTTGCTTGAAGAAGAAGGCTATGACAAAATCAAAGTCTCCTTAAAAGCTTCCCATGTTCCCCTGATGCTGGCGGCTTACCGCAAGATCTCGGCAAGGGTGGATTACCCCCTCCATATAGGAGTCACTGAGGCAGGAACAGTACGTTCCGGAGTAGTAAAATCTGCGGTAGGTATCGGCAGTCTCTTAGCCGAAGGGATAGGAGATACCCTGCGTGTATCTCTTACCGGAGATCCTGTTCAGGAGATTCCGGTAGCCCTGGAGATTTTAAAAGTTCTCGGGTTAAGGAACCGGGGAGTGGAGCTGATCAGCTGCCCTACCTGCGGCCGGACTCAGGTGAATCTTGCCGAATTAGCAGAGAAGGTGGAGGACAAGCTTTCCCATCTGCCCCCTTTGGATCGGCCCTTGAAAGTTGCCGTGATGGGCTGCGCGGTCAACGGGCCTGGAGAAGCCCGGGAAGCAGATTTTGGTATTGCCGGAGGCAAAGGCATGGGCTTGCTCTTTAAAAAAGGGGAGATTGTTGCCCGTTTATCGGAAGAAGAACTATTGCCCGCTTTACTTGCGGAAATTGAAAATTATGTGAAACAGTATGGAAGGGAGCAGCACTCATGCGTGTAAGCCAAATTCTCAATCCCACTCTGCGGGAGGTTCCTGCCGAGGCGGAAGTCGTCAGTCATCAATTGTTGGTCAGGGCGGGGTTAATTCGTAAATCCGCAGCCGGCATCTATACCTACTTGCCTTTGGGCTTGCGCGTATTGCGCAAAATCGAACAAATCGTCCGGGAGGAAATGGATGCCAAGGGAGGACAGGAAGTCCTGCTCCCGATTATTCAGCCTGCCGAGCTCTGGCGTGAGAGCGGTCGCTGGGATCTATACGGACAGGAGCTGATGCGCCTTAATGACCGCCACAATCGGGAATTCTGCCTGGGACCGACTCATGAAGAGATCATTACCGATCTGATACGGGGTGAAATCCGTTCCTATAAACAGTTGCCCTTGCTGCTTTATCAAATCCAAAACAAATACCGGGATGAGCGGCGCCCCCGCTTTGGTTTAATGCGGGGCCGGGAGTTCATTATGAAGGACCTCTATTCTTTTGACCGGGATGAAGCAGGCTTGGCTGAAAGCTATAAGAAAATGTATGATGCCTATACCCGGATCTTTACCCGTTGTGGTTTGTCTTTCCGTCCGGTGGAAGCGGATGCCGGAGCCATTGGCGGCACGGGCGGCACACATGAATTCATGGTCCTGGCTGAATCCGGGGAAGCTGCCGTAGTTTATTGCCCTGATTGCGATTATGCCGCCAATGTAGAGAAGGCTGAATGTAAGCCCGCCCCTGTGGCGGTTGATGCTCCCATAGGAGCTTATCGCAGCGTGGATACCCCTGGAACGAAGACCATTGAGCAGGTGGCTGAATTCTTGAAGGTCTCCAAGAGTGATCTGGTCAAATCCCTCCTTTATCAAGGCGATGATAAACTCATCTTGGTTCTGGTTCGGGGAGATCGGGAAATCAATGAGATCAAAGTGAACAATGCCCTTGGTCCTTTTATCAATCTCCAGCTGGCCGGCCCTGAGGCTGTACTGGAAAAACTGGGCTGCGAACCAGGCTATGTAGGCCCCATAGGTGCACCCAAGAACTTAACGGTGGTTGCTGATTTGGAAGTGCCTCTGATGGCGAAAGCTGTTTGCGGCGCCAATGCTGAGGACAAGCATTATGTGGATGCGGTGCCGGAGAAGGATTTCCGCATCGATCAGATTCTTGATCTGCGCATGGTAAACGCCGGGGAACCTTGTCCCCAATGCGGCAGCCCTCTCAAAGAAGCACGGGGCATCGAGGTGGGCCAGGTCTTTAAACTGGGCACCAAATACTCCAAAGCTCTCAATGCCGTATTCCTGGATGAGAACGGAGCTGAACATCCCTGTGTTATGGGATGCTACGGTATCGGGGTCAGCCGTACCATGGCTGCGGCTATTGAGCAAAACAATGATAAGGATGGCATCATCTGGCCTATTCCCATTGCACCCTATCATGTGATCGTCGTACCTGTCAACATGAAGGATGACCAGGTTCGTGAAACGGGTGAGACGTTATACCAAGAACTGCTGAAGCTCGGAGTGGAAGCCGTCCTGGATGACCGGGATGAGCGCCCCGGAGTCAAGTTCAAAGACGCGGACCTTGTGGGTTATCCCCTGAGAGTTACTGTAGGAAGCAAGACCTTAGCCAATGGCGAAGTCGAGCTACGGGAGCGCAAGACCGGGGAAGTCCAGCTGGTGAAGGTGGAAGAACTGGCAGGCCGTATCCAGGGAATGATTCGGGAAGCATTAGGCGTTAAGTAAGCGCGATAGCGCGGCATAATATGAGCGGTATGACCGGGAGGAGCTGTAAAGGCATCTCCCGGTTTATTTTTCAACCAGGTTAGTTTTAGGGTTTTTCCAATCCTTGACTTTACTTAGTGGGAATGATAATTTTACATTAGTGGATATTATAGGAGGTTAGGCTCATGGTTATAAGAAAAGAAGATATTCATAATTTAGTCGAGCGTCTTCCTGAAGATGATCAAAAAACTGTTTTTGATTTCATGCAGTATCTATTAAACCGTTCCACCCAAAAAGAAGAGGGGTGGGAACAAATTAATCAAGCGGACCCGGATGATGAACCTCTAACTGAAGAAGAACTTCGCCAGCTTAACAGTGATGACGGTTACGTTACAGGGGAGGATGCTAAGCGTGAATTCGGATTACAGGTTGATTTACCGTAAGGAAGCGGTAAAATTCTAGCCAAACAGGACGTGTCTGCCCAAGAGCGTATTGCAAAAGGGCTGGCAGGTCTTTTAGAAATTCCTCCTAGCGGTGACATAAAGCTCCTGAAAGGCTACAAGAAGTTGTACCGTCTTCGCGTTGGCTCATACCGCATACTTTTTGAGATCAGTCATACTGAAAAGATTATCTACATTCAGGTGATAGACTCCCGTGGAGGAGTGTATAAATAAGTAAAAGCTGATTGTCCTTATATTATGGGAGACCAGCTTTTTTTTATAGAGTATGGCTTTTGTATCGTAACGTTGATTTACTCATAATCATACCGGGTTGGAAAATAGAGGAACTTTTGCTTGCATGTAGAATATCAGCAATAGCTGATGATTTTTATTGGTAGGTGTGGAGGGAAATATGGGTAGATTGTTTGCTGTTATATTGCTCTTGATTTTTGGAATTATAGGAACATTGTTTAACAACACACATCATCCTTCAGGACGAACTATTGAGGAAGCTATAGAAAGATCCGGGAGGGAGGTTGTGGCGATTCTCCATAGAGAGAAAGTAAATGACGGAGAAGTGGTGTTCTATCATAAAGGGATCAATGATGGGGAGGCTCACAGCATAGCGGCTGGATATGTTCAACGGACCAACAGTGGCTGGAAATGGGTGTCCGGCGGAGAGCATACTGGAATAGATGAAGTAACAGCTCAATATTTTCCCTCTACGAAAGGATATGTGAAAAGCTCCTTTCCCTTAGCGTATGGTGAAAGTCTAAGAGAGGATATCGCTAGTATCGGCGTCCTAACTAAGAATTCAGATATTGTAAAGAAAGCTCGCATTGTCGGCAACGAAGAAGGCAAGATATGGTTTGTCTTTTTGAATCCTTCAGACGGAATATTAACTAAAATTGTAGGTTATAACCAAGTGGGGGAAATAATTTTTTTAAGCGGCTATGTTGAACCATAAAGTGGGACCTAAATATAGATTTAGAGTGATATAGGGATCAAAAAGGCAGCGGGCTATTCTTTCGCTGCCTTGATTATTTTAAGAAAGATAAAACGATAAAGTTTGCTTAAAAAGAACAGATAATCCTTCTTGAAAGAATGTATGTTCTGTTATATGATATTCTTATCAATGGAGGGAACGGATATGGATGTATTTGATAAACTCACGATTTTAACAGACTCCGCGAAATATGATGTGGCTTGCACTTCCAGCGGAGTCGAGCGGAAGGGCAGGCCAGGCAGCATCGGCAATACGGTAGCAGCCGGGATCTGCCATAGCTTTGCCGCAGACGGCCGCTGTATAACCCTGCTTAAAGTGTTGCTGACCAATGTTTGTGTCTACGATTGTAAATATTGCATCAATCGCAGCTCCAATGATGTTCCCAGAGCTGCTTTTACTCCCCGGGAGCTTGCCGACCTGACAATTAATTTTTATCGCCGCAATTATATTGAGGGACTGTTTTTGAGTTCGGCGGTCATAAAAAACTCCAACTATACGTCCGAACTACTGATTAAGACTTTGGAACTTTTGCGCCATGAGTATCGGTTTGCCGGATATATTCATGTTAAAGCTATTCCCGGTACGGATAATGAGGTCCTAACCCGGCTGGGCTATCTGGCGGACCGGGTCAGCGTTAATATTGAACTCCCATCTCAGGAGAGCCTGAAGCTTTTAGCTCCCGATAAGAGCAAGGAAGCTATTCTCCGGCCTATGGGCCTCATCAAAGGTAAAATAACGGAAAATACTACGGATCTGATCAAATACCGCCATGCTCAGAAATTTGTCCCCGCAGGTCAAAGTACTCAGCTTATCGTTGGTGCTACACCGGATACCGATTATAAGATTTTGACCCTGGCGGAGGGCCTGTATAAGAAGTATCAGCTGAAACGGGTCTTTTTCTCGGCCTACATACCGGTTGCTGAACACAGCCTGCTCCCGGCAGTTTCAGTAAAGCCTCCCCTGTTGAGAGAGCATCGCCTTTATCAAGCGGATTGGCTCCTGCGGTTCTACGGTTTTGAAGCCCGGGAACTGTTGGATGAAGGCCATCAGAATTTTAATTTGCATGTGGATCCCAAATGCAACTGGGCCCTTAATCACCTGGACCAGTTCCCCGTCGAGATCAATCAGGCTCCTTATGAAATGCTCCTGCGGGTACCGGGAATCGGTGTGACCAGTGCCCGCCGGATTTTGCGGGCACGGAAAATAGCCCATCTGGATTTTGCCGGGTTGAAAAAGCTGGGCGTTGTCCTTAAGCGTGCTCAGTACTTTATTCTTTGCAAAGGAAAAACCCTGGCGGGGCTTAAGGTGGCTCCCCACAATGTGATGCAGGCTCTGATGTCCGAGCGGGTCATCGCCGGCCTTCCTTCCCAGGCTCCCCAGCAGTTAGCCTTATTTGAGGAACCGCCCCTTTCCCGAGAGGATGTGATTCAATGTTTGACGGGGCAACTTTAGTCTACAAATACGACGGAAGCTTTGAAGGGCTTATGTGCTGTGTCTTTGCGAGCTATGAGCAGAAAGAAATTCCCTGCGACATTCTCCCGCCGGAAGGTCAGCCTGGCCTTTTTGATATCCTCAAGTCTATTGAGACAGATCGCCAAAAAGCTCAGCGGGTGTATGATTCCATTCCCGTCAGGATTTCCCTGGAAGCACAGGAACTGGTGAAGCTGGGCTTCCTGACCTGTACCCCACAAAAGGAACGTTTGATTTTCCTTTTCCTAAGGCTAGGGTATAAGCTAGGAGGGAAAGTCATGGGAATGCTGACTGATGACAATGTCCATGCCTTGCAGAAAGCCGTAAGGAACTTGACCAATGAAAGTCATCGTTATAAAGGATTTGTCCGGTTTTCGGTTTATAATGAGGCCTTAGTTGCGGTGATTGAACCGGAGAATTTCGTTTTGCCTCTGCTGGCCTATCACTTCTCAAACCGTTACCCCAATGAGGTCTTTATGATTTTTGACAAAACCCATAAGGCCGCTCTCATTCACCAAGCAGGCAGAGTTGAGATCGTGGATGTAGAAGAGTGGGAGTTGCCGGAGCCGGAAGAAAAGGAAGTGGAATATCGCCGTCTCTGGCAGCAATTCTATAAAACCATTGCCATTGCAAGCAGGGATAATCCCCGCTGCCGTATGAATTTCATGCCTAAACGCTTTTGGAAGCATCTGACGGAGTTTTATCCTGAGCAGAAGGTTAAAGCGGGGGAGGCTAAGGAAGATAAGTTCCAAGGAAAGAAACTCATCCTAGGGGAGCAGCCAATGCTACCCGACCGCAGTTAGCCTGAGGAGCAAATTTCCAAGCGCTTGGAAATTTGGAGGCTTGACCCATAGGCAACCCATCAAAAACCTCCCGCCATTTATTTTATGGCAGGGGGTTATATTATGTTCAGATGGACTTAAAGAAATATTAAATTTTTACTAAATTAGCAATTTTAGGGAGGAATTGCCGCTCTTGCAACGAAATAATGCCATTATATGGTATTAAAAATTTAAGGAGAGATTGCATGAAGAGCAAGGAGAGGTTAATTCCATTAGTTTTACTCGTATGGATATTCTCATTTATCCCCTTAGGAGTATTGGCTGCTGCTGATGATTATGGCTATAATCCCCAAGGAAGATCATTTAAGGGGACTTTGGACAATTGGGAAGCTTTCATTCATAACCAACCGGCTGCTGCTTGGGACCCTGAAGCAATCGATGTCATGTTTTTGGAAAGAAAGTGGGATAAGCGTTTTGCCCCAATGTTAACGGGCGAAACTCCTTTGCCTGGTGCCTGGCAAAGGGCAAAATTATGGCAATATTTATCTGGTGAGCAAGCAGGATGGACTTGGCGTCAGGAGCTGGAGGTAATTTATTCGCCAAATCAACCGATACCTGGGGCTATGGAGCTTACGGAAAATGAAATGGGGATTCCAGGTTTTTATTGTGTGAAATTCAAAGAGTGGGTAACTGGCCCAAAGGGACAAAAAGTGACTATAGAAGATCTTTCTGTGGATTCAGGTATCATCCAAAAGGCACTTAAAGCCGGAGAATGAAATGGCGAAATTACCAATTGATTGGTAATTTCTTTGTAAATGCTGCTTATTGTACAGGTATCGTTGTAAAAAGTGTATTACTGGAATCAAATATCGTTGTATTTTTTGTGCGGAAACGAATCTGAAGGCGAAAAGCCTGAAAATGTATCAGGAAAAATTTCGACCGGAGCTCTCCATCCGCGCCTCCATGGCTGATTATAGACGCGAGGACAGGCTGCTGAACTTGCCTTTATATATGGTTGAAATGATGGGCTTATTGTTGAAAGAAGCTGAATGATGAGCCGATTGCAGGAATGGCCAAATTACCAACCGGTTGGTAATTTGCCTCCTCACACCAGTTGCTTTTAGAGCTTTTTGGACTATGCCTTTAAACTGACCATGTGCCTGTAGTTCAAATGGTGCAACGGTGCACCATTTGAGTTTATGTCGTCGGCGATAAGAGCGAAAAGGAGACTTTTATGAAAAAACTCGGATTTATCATCCAGATATTAGGCCTGATATATATGCTAGGTATAGCGATCCTTTCATTCAGCACAAATCCCCCTTTTCCCATGTTTACTCCGGATAGCATCTCAATAAATGTTATCCCTGGCGTAGTGTTGATCGTTTTAGGATTTTTTTTAAAGGGTAAGAAAGGGAAAGAATAGGTACTTTCCATATATTTCAGGGCTTAATAGGAATTATATTTCTTAGGCGTTGCTTTATTTGAAGAAGGATTATTCGGAGGATACATAATGCAAATAATATTTAGAGAACTCCCTATTTATTGGCAATCATTATGCAGGCAATAGCAATAATGTTTGCTATAGGGGGCTCATTCAATGTACGATGTCATCAGGGCATTTTCAAAAATCTAATTCGTATTCATCGAGTGCCATAGCAAACTTATTCTATATTGAATTTATAGATTTATTTCTGTTATCTATCTTAACAATATCATTAAGAATTTTTATTTCGAAAGGATATTTTTATAAAACAGAAGAGATGTAGGAAAATCAATTTTGCTAGTCAGATTCGTTGACTTGAGGTTTGAAACCGATATGACAAAGTAGTGTTTTCTCATGTTATGGAAACTTCTACTCAGTATTATTTTACCAATGAACATGAAAAACCCCAGAAACTGCTGTAAATGAATTTCACAAAAGATTATTTAAACCAAGGAGGTATGTATAATGAACATTAAAATAAAGAAGATTTTGCTATATCTAACAAATACAATTGTTGTACTTTTGGCTTTAAGCAGTTTCTATTTAGCTGCATTGGCTCTTTACAGCAAATTTGTTACGCATGTTACCGTAGGAATGATAGGGCACATGAGCTGGATAAATATTCTTATACCGTTAATTGGTTTTGCGGCTTTTGTGTTTTACTATAGATCAAAAAAGCTTATAATGATGATGTTTTCTGGGGTATTGCTGCTTTCTCAACTGTTTCTAATGCTTTTTGCGGGATAAGAATCTGCAAAGCGTTCCTGCCGCAACTCAAATGATGCAGCGCTGCAACATTTGAGTCTAAAATATTTTATAGACTAGCCATCGCTTCCTTCCCATATTATTCAGCTATCAGAAGCGGGATATCTATGCTAATATTAAATCAGTACCTATAATTTTCGAAGCCCTATCAAAATTGATAAGAAGGATGTGCTTAGCTGGAATGAATAAAAAGATAGTATCGCTTATACTTATGTTCATTTGTACACTAGCTCTGGTAGCCTGTTCTACGGGGACGACTAACGTAAGCGAAGGAAAAAGCCCCAAACAGATGGTTGAGGAATCCTTTGCAAAGTGGTATGGGCTGAAGAGCTATGATATGGATATGATCATGAATATGAAGTTTTCTGTAGGAGACGAGGCTCTGGATATGTCCATGACAGGAAAAGGAGTCATATTTCAAAACCCTATGAAAATGAAAATGGTGATGGAAACCACAATTCCTGGCATGGGTCAAAAAATGACGATAGAGCAGTATGCAGAGCAAAATGCGGAAAAAATGGCTGTCTATCAGAATATCGAAAACAACTGGCAAAAAATCACCTTTGATGACCCGGCCATGATGGAAACGATGTATATGGACCCCAAGGATAACCTTAAATTGTTTATGGACCATCTTGTCTCGGCGGAAATCATTGGGGAAGAAAAAATTGACGGAAAAGATGCCTTAAAGATAAAGCTAGTAGCCTCAGGAGATATCTTTGACCAGATTTTTCAGGAAACAGCCGGCGATATGCTTGGCTTAGGGAATGGTCTGATCAATGGGGATGTCTTTTCCCAGATAGGGGATATGGTCTATACAATCTGGGTTGATAAAAATACTCTTGATACGCTGAAGTGTCAGATGGATCTATCCGAGAATATGAGAAACTTAGGTAAAGCTCTGGCTGAAGAGCCAAATATGCCTGCAGAGATAAAAGACATCTTCGCTAATGCGGAAATATTTATGGAATACACGATTTTAAACCCAAATAGCGCCCAGGACTTCGTTATTCCCGAGGAAGCTATGAACGCCCCGGAGGTAGAATTACCAACATCTTAAAGAAATTAACGAATCATTTTAAATAGCTTGCACTATCTCCCAGTATGTGCTATAGTTTATAGAAGAGAAATTCTATTGCAGCCGAAGAGGAGTGGGTCTTGAACCCACTCTTTCCTTTGTTTTGTATAACTCATGAAAACCTCGCAACACTAGTCATAGTGGTTATTAAAATAAGAGGAGGATGGCTATGGGAGAATCCATCATGGAACAAGTTGGAGCGATCATTGCACCTGTGATAACCGAACAAGGCCTTGAGCTGGTTGATGTCGAATATGTTAAGGAAGGTGCACATTGGTATCTCCGCATTTATATCGATAAAGAGGGCGGAGTGGATATCGATGATTGCACGAATGTAAGCCATTTGGTAAGCGAGGTATTGGATAAGCATGATCCGATAGCCCAAGCGTATATGCTTGAAGTCTCTTCACCGGGATTGGAACGCCCGCTAAAGAAAGATGAAGATTTTGAACGGTTTACAGGAAAGCTCGTCCGGGTCCTGACCAAAGAAATCTATCAGGGATATAAAGAATTTACCGGTTATTTAGTGGGTTTAATTGAGGATGATATCGTTTTGGAATATGAAAAGGAAAAGATGGCCATCCCCAGAGCGATAGTAGATAAAGCTAATCTAACCTTTGAGTTCTAGTGGAGTGATATGTTTTGGAACATAATATAAGGGGGAAGAATAAAAAATGAATATGGAGTTCATTGAGGCCCTCCATGAATTGGAGAAAGACAGAGGGATCTCAGCGGATATTCTGTTTGAAGCCATTGAAGCTGCCCTGATATCTGCTTACAAGAAAAATTTTGCTTCATTACAGAATGTTCGGGTACATATCGACCGCATGACTGGAGAGTTCAAAGTTTTCGCCCGGAAAAACGTGGTGGAAGAGGTTGAAGACGCAAGAACTCAGGTAAGTATGGAGGAAGCACGGAAGATTGACCCCAACTATGCCATCGATGATGTGGTGGAATACGAAGTCACGCCCCGTGAATTTGGGCGGATTGCGGCTCAGACAGCTAAACAAGTAGTAGTGCAAAGAATTCGTGAAGCTGAGCGGGGCATGATTTACGATGAATATATCAACCGGGAAGGGGATATCGTTACCGGAATTGTTCAGCGCTATGATCAGAAAAACGTCATTGTTGATTTAGGTAAGGTAGAGGCCATTCTGACAGCGCAGGAACAAATTCCTGGTGAGACTTATCAACCCTTTGAGCGGATTAAGACCTTTGTGGTAGAAGTCAAAAAAACAACCAAAGGGCCTCAGGTCATGCTCTCCCGTACCCACCCGGGTCTGATTAAACGTTTGTTTGAACTGGAAGTGCCGGAAATCCATGACGGACTGGTTGAGATCAAAGGGGTGTCCCGGGAGGCGGGAGCCCGCTCTAAAATCGCTGTTTATTCCCGGGATGCCAATGTAGATCCTGTGGGGGCTTGCGTAGGACCGAAAGGCAGCCGGGTTCAAACCATTGTTACTGAGCTGAAGGGCGAAAAGATAGACATCGTCAATTATTCCACAGATCCTGAGGAATTTGTGGCTAATGCCCTTTCCCCGGCCAAAGTTGTGGGAGTATACCCTAAACCTAATGAGAAAGTGGCTTTGGTCGTAGTTCCTGACTATCAATTATCTCTGGCGATCGGCAAAGAAGGTCAAAATGCCCGTTTGGCCGCCAAGCTGACCAATTGGAAGATTGACATTAAGAGTGAGTCCCAGGCCCTGGCCCAAAATCTTATTCCCGATCAGAATGAAGCCCAGGGAGAATACGAAGAGTACGACGAATTCGCTGATTATGCAGAGTATGAAAACTACGATGAATATGAAGACTATAGCGAATACGATGACTATGAAGAGAATGGGGACTACGATGAAAACGCGACCTATGAGGAGAATTATGATGATGAGCTGGTTTATGATGAGAATTCCGAGTATGAGGAATCCACTGCTTATCAGAATGAAGAACTTCCCTACGAAGAGAACGGAGAATATGCAGCGACTCCGGAGAATGGGGAGCCTAAAGGAGAAAGTGCTGGGGGAGACGATGCCTACACAGGGTCAGGCGACAAAGAAGAACGATTGACGGAACGGGATCGGTCCATGATGAAATATTTTGAGGCGGATGAGAAAAACAGCCGCAAGGAGAAAAAGAAGAAAGCCAAAGGCAAAAGGTAGGTGAATGCTATGAAGACACGCAAAATTCCGCTAAGAATGTGTCTGGGCTGTCAAGAAATGAAGCCGAAAAAGGAGCTCATTCGCGTAGTTCGCACACCAGAAGGAGCCGTGGAGCTTGACCTCACTGGTAAACGGAATGGCCGTGGCGCATACATTTGCCCGAATATCGAGTGCTTTAAAGCAGCAGTAAAGGGTAAGCGGTTCCAAAAAGCCCTGGAAATTGAACTGGCACCTCAAGTGATTGAGGAATTGGAAAGGAAGTTGGGTAGAGAGTGCTAGAACGAATCTACTCACTCTTAGGATTAGCCCGAAGAGCGGGGAAAATTACCTCCGGAGAGTCACAAATAGAAGTTATGCTAAAGAAGGGGAAGGGATTTCTTCTCATTTTGGCTGAAGACGCTCCTGGAACTCATAAAAAATATGGGAAATGGGCGGAAGACCTTCGCTTGCCGGTTTTGATACTGGGGACTAAGCAGGACCTGGGGATTGCCATTGGGCTCTCCCCAAGATCAACGGTTTTGATTATGGACGAAGGATTTGCCAAGGCCATATTAAAGATAAGGAGTTGACGCCTGGAAAGATAATGTGCGCTGAATATGTGGGGGTGGTATTTTGAGTATACGTGTTCATGAATTAGCCAAAGAATTAAATTTAAGCAGCAAAGAAGTGATGAGTCGCCTGGAAAGTATAGGTGTCGATGTAAAGAACCATTTGAGTGCCGTCGAAGATCAGGATGCCAATCGTCTTCGGACTCGAATTCAGAAACCGCAGAGTAAAGAGCAAGTCGCAGAACCTAGAAAAAGCGCTTCGTCCCCGGAAAGCAAAAGCTTAACGCAAGGGCCGGCTGAAGGGAATCGTGACAAGTCTCAAGGTTCGCAAGTGGAAAGTCCCCGAGTAGAAAGGGAAGATCATCCCCAAGGGCAAAGACCGATGGAAGATCGTCCCCAAGGACAAAGACCGATGGGAGATCGCCCTCAGGGGCAGAGACCGATGGGAGACCATCCTCAGGGGCAGAGACCGATGGGAGATCGCCCTCA